>JANQNJ010000169.1 GCA_028279645.1 Thermoplasmatota archaeon | reverse complement strand
ATCGGAGGCGGGGGCAACGGCGATATTCGGCGTCGGCGGGGGGCGGCCCATCGACGTGGCGAAGGTCGCCTCGTTCGAGCTCGACATTCCGTTCGTGAGCATTCCCACCGCGACCTCGCACGACGGGATCGCTTCGGCCCGGGCAAGCGTCCGTGAGAACGGAGAGAAGTGCTCCATCCCGGCCCATCCGCCCATGGCGATCATCGGCGATACATCGATCATTGTCAACGCACCTTCACGTCTGCTCCGGGCCGGCTGCGGCGACATCATATCGAACCAGACCGCGGTCCTCGACTGGGAGCTCGCCCATCGGATCAAGGGCGAGTACATCAGCGGCTATGCCACCGCTCTCGCGGACATGAGCTCTCGCATGCTCATGGACAACCTCGACGTGGTCGTGCCCGTGAACGAGGAGAGTGCGCGGTTCCTGCTCAAGGCGCTGGTCAGTTCCGGCGTCGCCATGAGCATTGCAGGATCGTCGCGTCCGTCATCCGGCGCAGAGCACATGTTCAGCCACACCCTCGACAGGATCGCGCCCGAGCCGGCGCTTCACGGAGAGCAGTGCGGACTGGGTTCGATCATATCGATGTTCCTTCACGGTGGCGACTGGGAGACGATCAAAGTCTCGTTGGAGACCCTCGAGGCGCCTACCACCGCAGCCGACCTCGGACTGGACCCGGAGATCATCCTCGAGGCGTTGACGACGGCCCACACCGTCCGCCCCGAGCGATACACGATCCTTGGCGACGGGATCCGCCGGGAGGCGGCGGAGAGGGTCTGCACCACGACGGGAATATTCTGAGAGCAAGGCGCATCTCTTACAAGTTGATGATCATGGAAGCGAAGAACGACTTTCTCATAGGGTTCGTTGTCAATCCCATCGCAGGCATGGGTGGCAGTGTGGGTCTCAAGGGGACCGATGGTCTTGCAGCGAAGGCAATGGAGCTTGGTGCAACGATGATCGCCCCCAAGAGAGGCGCACAGTTCCTCAGTGCATTGACGGCCGGTCCTAGGTTCATCACATGCTCCGGCGGTATGGGCGAGGAGTCGTTCTCCCTTGCTGGGATCGATCACAACTTCGAGATCGTGTGCCGCGCTGGCTCTGTTGACTCATGTCAAGATAACACGGTCTGTTCAACGACGTCGGATGACACCCGCAGCGTGTGCCGGGCCTTCCTTGAGCGCGGTGTCGATCTCATCGTCTTCTGCGGTGGAGATGGGACCGCTAGAGATGTATATGGTACGGTCGAGAACGCGGTCCCTATCATCGGCGTCCCCACCGGCGTCAAGATGTTCTCGGGCGTTTTCGCTAACACTCCGGAGACCTGCGCCGCTCTCGTCGAGGCGTACATGAAGGGCGAGGCGACGGTGGCCGAGGCCGAGATCGTCGACCTCGACGAGGACGCTTACAGGGAGGACCGTCTGTCCGTTGACCTGTTCGGCGTCGCCAAGGTTCCGTACCAGCCTCATCTCGTTCAGAGTCAGAAGGGCGTCACACATGTATCCGACGATAGGGAATACCTGCAGGCCATCGGCAAGCACCTTGCAGAGGAGATCGAAAAGGACCCGGATACATTGTTCCTTCTGGGAGCCGGATCCACGGTAGCCTCGGCATGGGAGGAGCTCGATATCGACGAAGGCGAGCACACGCTGCTCGGCGTCGACGCAGTTCATGACGGCGCCATCGTCGGGACCGATCTCAACGAGCAGGGCATCCTTGCGCTGTTGGGTGATCACGAGAAGGCCGTGATCGTCGTCTCTCCGATCGGCTCGCAGGGGTTCATCTTCGGCAGAGGCAACCAGCAGTTCACACCGGCCGTTCTCGAACGTGTCGGTCTGATGAACATCATTATATCCGCGACACCGGGAAAATTACAGAACACCCCAGAGCTCTGGGTGGACACCGGGTCATCGGATATCGATTCCCGTCTGACCGGCTTCAGGCGAATACTGGTCGGCTATCACAACTATGCCATGAGAAAGATCATGTCCGGTGTGGACCAGGAGGGGTGATCATGGCGGAGAAGCGCATGGTCGACACCCAACTCATCGCTCCCTGCGGAATGAATTGCAGGATATGTTATGCATATCTTCGTGAGAAGGACCGATGTACTGGGTGCCTAGGAACCGATGAGGGAAAGGGTGTCTCCATCCTCAGGTGCCGGATCAGGACCTGCGAGGAGCGGAACCAGAGGGATCTACGGTTCTGCTACAAATGCTCGACCTTCCCCTGTAGGAGGCTGAAGGACCTTGACAAGCGTTACCGTACCAAGTACCGGATGAGCATGCTCGAAAATCTCTCGAACCTTAGAGAGAACGGTGTGAGGCAGTTCGTCAAGTCAGAACGGGAGCGGTGGAAGTGTCCAGGCTGCGGCGCGATGATCTGCGTTCACAACCGCCGGTGCTACGAGTGCGGCGAGACCGTTCCGTGAGGACTACTCTCTGAAGGTCGCGTCGATCCATTCTCCGATCATGTCCCTCACCCTCCGGAATCCCTCCAGTACCTCTTCGTCCGGTCCCCGCAACTTATCGGGATCGGGAAAGCCTTCGTGGATATACTCATCAGCACCCGGGAAGAACGGACATGTCTCCTTCGCATTGTCGCAGACGGTTGCTACTATATCGAAGGTCTGCCCTCTGAACTCCTCGACATGCTTGGATCGGTGACCGGATAGATCTATGCCTATCTCCGCCATGACCTCCGCTGCACGCCTGCTGACTGTCTCTGGCGCAACCCCGGCACTCTCCACCTCGTAACGGTCGGGATATCTGTCCTTCAGGAAACCTTCTGCCATCTGTGATCTTGAAGCGTTGCCGGTGCAGAGGAAAAGTACTCTTTTCTTCATCGTATCTCCACATGTTCACCGGTGACCATGTACGTAACCTTTTCGGCTATCTTGCACGAGTGATCGGCACACCTCTCCAGATAGCGAGCGATCATGATGTAGTTCGCACATCGGGAGATGTTCTTCGGGTCCTCCATCATGTAGGTGATGCACTCCCTGAGTATCGTGTATCTCATGGCATCCACCTCGTCATCCCTCTCGCCGAGATCCGCCAGTTTCGTGATATCCCCCTCCTCGAAGGCCTCGAGGGAATCCTCGATCATGGAACCGACCATCTTCGACATCAGGGGGATCGATACCAGCTTCGAGATATGCGATTGATCACCGAGCTCGATCGTAATATTGGCGATGTCCTTCCCGTATCGCCCGATCCGTGCAAGATAGGTGATCGTCTTGAGGATCGTCGCAAGCTTCCTCATGTCGGTCGCCATGGGCTGGTACAGGGTCAACAGCTGCAGCGCTCTCTTCTCGATCTCGAGGTCCATCTCCGCGAGGTCGGTCTTCTTTTCCAGAACGCTCTGTGCCAGGTCGATATCCTGGGTCTTGAGCGCCTTTACGGAATCGGCCAACATGCCCACCGCGAGCTGCCCCATCTCGAAGGTATCCGCCTGCAGTCTGTCGAGCTCCTCAATGAACTTCTCGGTCATGATAGATCACCTAACCGAACCTTCCCGTGATATACTTCTCGGTCAACGTCTTCCTCGGTTTCTCGAACAACGGTGTCGTTCTCCCGAACTCCACAAGCCTTCCCAGGAACATGAAACCTGTGAAATCGCTCACTCTGGCCGCCTGCTGCATGTTATGGGTCACTATCACCACCGTGTATCGTTCCTTCAGCTCCGTGATCAGGTCCTCTATCTTGGAGGTGGCGATGGGATCGAGGGCCGAGCAAGGCTCATCCATGAGAATGATGTCCGGTTCCACTGCGAGAGCGCGAGCGATGCACAACCTCTGCTGCTGACCGCCCGAAAGGCTCATCGCGGGGTCATCGAGCCTGTCCTTCACCTCTTCCCATAGAGCGGAATCCTTCAACGTTCGTTCCACGATTTCGTCAAGCTCATCCTTGCCCCGGATCCCGTGGACCTTCGGACCGAATGTGATGTTCTTGTATATCGATGTAGGGAACGGGTTGGGCTTTTGGAACACCATGCCGACTGTATGCCGGAGCGCAACGGGATCCACCTTGTTCGAGAGTATGTTGGTTCCCTTGAACATGATCGTCCCCGTGGTCTTGCACCCGACGATCTCGTCGTTCATGCGGTTTAGGCATCTGAGCAAAGTGGACTTCCCGCAGCCACTGGGCCCGATGAACGCGGTCGCGGCGTTCTCGCGGATCCTCATGGAAACGTCCTTGATCGCATGGGTGGACCCGTAATGGACGTTGACCTTCCTGAGGTCCAGGGCATACTTGCCATTTCCAACCTTCAGATAACCGTTCGAAGCTGGTCCCTCCGCCATCGGTCCGTTCTCCTTCGTCATTCCAACCAATGATAACGTCATCCTATCAACTACCAATCTCTCTTGGCCTGCACCCGGTTCCTGATCACGATGGCCACCGAGTTCATCGTCAACAATATCACCAGAAGCACGATGATCGTGCTCGCGGCAAGCTCATGGAACTCCGCCTTCGGGTGCGTCGTCCAGTAGAATATCGTAAGTGGAAGTGCCAGGAACGGGTCCATGATCCCCGACGGGGGCACCTTCGCGAACACCGAACCTATGAACAGGATCGGCGCTGTCTCTCCGATCGCCCTCGACATCGCCAGTATCGATCCCGTCATGATGCCCGGGATCGCGTTGGGAAGGACGTGATGTCGGATCGTCGTCCAACGCGTCGCTCCGAGTGCCAGGGCTGCGTCCCTGAAGCTCTTCGGCACGGCCTTCAACGCCTCCTCGGTCGATACGACGATTATCGGCAGGACCATTATCGACAATGTCATACTGCCGGCGAGCAGGCTGATGCCGAAATCGAACAACCTGACGAATATGGTGAGGCCGACAAGGCCGAAGACGATGGACGGCACACCTGCGAGGTTCTGAATGATACGTCTCAGGAACCTCGTATGCCTCGAATCGGGCGCGATCTCCGTGAGATAGATCGCCGCTCCCACACCGATCGGTACCGAGATCACCAGAGTAAGTAGCATCAGATAGACGGAGCCCAGAATCACGGGATATATCCCCGCTTTGTCCGGAATATAATGGGGTATCTCCGAGAGGAACGCTTGATCGATCCCTGATAGACCTTGAGTTAGGATATAATGGACCAGATAGGCAAGGAACCCTATGGCTATCACGAGCGATGAGCCCGTCATTGAGATCCCGAAGATCCCTATACGGTATCGCCGCCTCAGGGAGCCGGCGCCCTTCTTGAGACCTGCCCCGATGTTGATCTTGCTCAGGACCCTTCCTGGAGCACCGATCACCTTGACCAATCCGCCTGTAAGGCCGGTCCGCTTCATCCTCTTTCCAGCCTTGATCCTGTCCACCACTATCCCGGCGAAGATGTTGATGATGTAGGTCATGATGAACAGGACCATGCCCACTGCGAATGCCGCATCGACCGCCACGCCGGGGGGTATATCGCCGGTTGCCACCTGGGCGATGTAGGCGGTCATCGTCTGGACCTCCTCGGTGGGATTGAACGTCAAATTCGCAACACGTCCTGCTGCGAGTGTCACGACCATCGTCTCGCCGATGGCACGTCCAAGACCCAGGAGGACCGATGCGATCACGCCCGATGAGGCACTGGGAAGGACGACCTTGGTCGCCGTCTCCCACTTCGTTGCGCCCATAGCGTATGATGCCTCTCGGAGGTTCCTCGGTACCGCCTTCATCGCATCGTCGGATATGCTCACGACGATGGGCAGGATCATGATCGCGAGGACCACGATCGCTGATGCGGCGTTGAAATAACTGGCACCGAAGAGATCGCGGAAGATCGGGCTGATGACCAGCAGTGCGAAGAAACCGTAGACGATCGACGGGATGCCGGCCAGCACCTCTATGATCGGCTTCAGGATCCCACGGACCCGGGGCGACGCGAACTCTGAGAGATAGATGGCCGCCCCGATGCCGAGAGGCATTGCGATCAGTAGTGCTCCACCTGCGATCAGGATGGTGCCTGATAACAATGGAAGGATCCCGAAGCTCGGGTCGGATCCGCTCGGGACCCATTTGGTGCCGAACAGGAACTCGAAGATATTGACATCTGGGGCAGAGAAGAATGCCACCGTCCCATCCATCAGGGTGTAGATGATGGCGATGCTGACGATGATGGCGACGGAAGCAGCGAGAAGGAGCATCAGCTCTATTGTGCGCTCCAGCGGCCTGAAGGACCGCTTGAAACGGAACCCCTCCAAGTCTGGGTCCCGTCCGGCTGCCCGTCCCCTTATGTTCATCAGTTCACTTGATCATAGAAATAGGTCCTGCGGCCGGCCTTCGGCCGCAGGTCCCGTTGCGTTCACAGCTTCGCAAGCTGGTCCGTGACCAGCGCGTTGTCGACCAGGGATAATCTGACGTACCCCACCTCGGGCACGATCGACTGTCCCTCGTCGCCCAGGATGAACCTGAGATACTTGTTCACCGCGCTCCCTTCCTTGGGGATCCCGTCCGTGTAGATATGGAGAGGTCTAGCCATGGGATAGTTCGCGACGTTGGTGAGCGACGCCTCCTGGTAATCGTCACCCTCATCGGCGATATCCACCGTCTTCACGGCGTTGGGATTCTCCTTGTAGTACGCGTATCCGAAGTATCCGATCGCATACTTGTTCTCCTTGATCGCGGTCAGGATAACGTTGTCATCCGCGCTGGGATGATATACTCCATCACCGGTATCCAGGCGGGGGTTCGCGGCCTGGGTGTCGTCGCCCCAGTCCGGGATGACCTCCTCGAAGAAGTAGTCGTATGTCCCGCTGGCCTCATCGGGAGCATATATCTCGATCTTCTGGTGAGGTGCCCCAGTAAGTCCCGAGACCTCGTCCCAGTACTTGGCAGGACTGTCATCCGTGAATATCTCGTAGAGCTGGCTGAAGTTCAATTCCCCTGCCCAGTCGTTATCGTTGTTTACCACCACGGCAAGCACGTCGTATGCGCAGACCCACTTCTCGGGCCGCACTCCGGTCGGTGCAGCGGCAGTGGCCGTTCCATCGGCCTTGACCAGATCGGGATCCCCTCCGACCTTCTCGTAATCGCTGCCCTTCATCAGGCGGCTCGCATCGCCGAGGTCCGCCTCTCCATTGAGAAGCGAGTTCAGACCGTGGCTTGATCCACCTCCGGAGACGTGTATGTCCGCATCGTCGAACTCCACGGCCCAGGCGATCGCCAGTGGGAGCACCGTGCTCGATCCTGTCTGTATCAGTTTCGGTTTGTCGCCGTTGTCGTCCGTGCATCCCGCCATCACTGTGGCCAGGACGAGGACGAAGATCACGCCGACGCTTAGCATCATGCCTCTCTTGTGAGCCATTTGTCTTTCACCTTGAGGGTGGCAGGCCGACGTAGAAATATATATTTTGTCGATATATTATTGATATCCTATATATTCGTATATATCGCTATAGGTCGTATATATTCTCTACATTCTATCACAGTTAACCTTTGACACCGCCCTCTAGAGCCCATCAAAAACCATTAGAACGTATACCATCATCACCGATGCAATGCACGATCACAACGCCGACTTCCAGGCAGAGCGCGAAAGGCTGAACGATCTCGTGATGGGCTATGCCGGCCAGGAGATCAAGCGCTTCTTCAGCCTCGACTCACAGGTCTATCGCGCGGGAGCGCTCCCGGTCAAGACGAAGGAGCTCCTCGGACTCGTCGCCTCGCTGGTCCTCCGATGCGACGACTGCATTCGATATCATATCATCCGGTGCAACGAAGAGGGCGTCACGGACGAGGAGATGCAGGAGGCGATATCGGTGGGATTGATAGTGGGCGGTTCGATAACGATACCACATATCCGCAGGGCTTTCGACGCCTGGAACGAGCTGAAGCAGGACACGGAGTGATACCAATGGATTTCGTCAGGTTCAACGAACTGATGCAGGACATCGACACGATCCTCGGCATCGAGGGCACCAAGGGAGAGCTGATGCAGGACATATGCGACTATCTGAAGGGACGAGTGCCGCACTACGACTGGGTCGGCTTCTATCTCGTGAATCCGGAGAACGACAGGGAGCTGTTCCTCGGACCTTACGCGGGGTTACCGACCGACCACAAGGTGATACCGTTCGGAAAGGGTATATGCGGTCAGGCCGCCGAGAGGGAGCAGACCTTCGTCGTCGACGATGTCACCAAGGAGACCAACTATCTCGCCTGCAGTCCGAAGGTGAGATCGGAGATCGTGATACCGCTCTTCAAGAACGGAAGGGTACTCGGCGAATTGGACATCGACTCGGATAAGCCTGGTGCGTTCACGGAGAAGGACCAGGAGTTCCTGAAGGAGATCGCTGGTAAGATCGAGGCGATCCTCTAGGCATTTACCAGGCGGTATACCAAAGTATTGATATCGGATAATGGACATAGAACATCTGGCCCATCAACCAGGGCTGGTGCTATCATGATGCCGAGAACAATATCGAAGATATCCGTACTTGCTCTTTTTTCGATGATCATACTCCAATTCATGGTCGGCACCGCCGCTGCCGGCACCTACAACGCTTCGCTCGAGAAGGGCCGGATGAAGGCGACCGCTGGCCAGATATCGACCATCGAGCTTACCATCAACAACACTGGCAATGCCACGAACACCTTCAACATCACCATCGAAGCATATGCCGGATGGGAACTGCAGACACCGACATCCGGTGTTGAGATCGAAGCGAACACATCGGAGACGATCTCTCTGGGATTCAAACCTCCGAACGAATCCAAGGGTTCAAAGCTCCTCAAGGTTCACATCCTACCGGCCAACGGCACCACCGAGAAGCTCGAGCTCGTTGTCGAGGTCGAGGAGTTCAGCGACATCTTCGACGACGATGAGGCCGTGGACGATTTCGTCACTACGACCGTTGCCATTCTGGGCGGGACCGTCCTCATCCTGATCCTGGTCGCCATCGTCATGGTCAAGCTGAAGGAACGGACCTCCAAGGGAGGCGAGCCGATATGGTCCTCGGGCGACGACGCCTCCGCCCCGCCCCCCTCCAAGCGACGGAAGACCTGGGTGCCCGAGCACCAGAGGAAGAAGGCGCTCGAGGCAAGGTCGGATGAGGTGGAGACGCGGAAGCCGACCGAGGTCGAAAAGCCCCTGCCACCACCGCCGGAGGAGGAAGAGGCCGAGGGCTCGGAGCTGATACCGCCCTCCAAGAATGACGGCCCGATCCCCAGCCCGGTTCCACTGTCAAAGGCAGAGGATGCGCCCAAGGAAACACCCGACGATGACGATGATGAGGGAAAGGATTCATAATCGTTGAGGACGCTTTACGGTCGATGGCCAGGACGAGCACCGTAAGCATCATCGGCTCCGATTATGAGAACCCACGCATCGACGAGATGCTGGAACCGCTGGGAGGCATGGGCTCATTCGTGAGCAAGGGAGAGCGCGTGCTTCTCAAGATCAATCTTCTTTCTGCCAGCGATCCCATGGCCGCCATCACGACACATCCTTCCATCGTAAAGGCTGTCGCTGAATCGGTCATGAACGCCGGAGCAACGCCGTTCATCGGCGACTCCCCAGGCGGAAGCTTTTCCAAGCGCGCTCTCACTAAGGCTTACAAGCGGACGGGAATGTCACAGATCGCTGACGACCTGGGCATCGAACTGAACATGGACACCTCGTGGAAGACCATTCCGGTCAAGGACGGACTCCGTCTGAAGAAGACCCAGGTCTGTAACTTCGCCCTCGACGCCGACAGGATCATCGCCCTTCCCAAGCTCAAGACCCACATGCTCATGACGATGACGCTGGCGACGAAGATCATGTACGGCATCATACCAGGCCTGCGCAAGGGCAAGTACCACGCTGTCTATATGAAACCCAAGGCGTTCGGCGAGATGCTCCTTGACGTCCTGACGCTCACTCCGCCGGACCTGTTCATATTGGACGGCGTCCTGGCCATGGAGGGGGAGGGGCCGGGGAGCGGAAAACCTGTCAGTCTGGGCGTTCTCATGGCCTCGACCGACGCGTTCGCCATGGACCTGGCGGTCTGTGATATGCTGAACATCGAGCCGATGGGGGTTCCTACATTGAGGTCCGGGCGTGTAACAGGCCGGACGCCTGAGAAGATCGAGTATCCGTTGAGGACGCCTGATGTGGTGAGATACAAGGGGTTCAAGCTCCCTTCTACAGCAGGCAAGGTGGCCAAGGGCAAGAAGAAGAGGAAGTCACCCCTGGTGAACGAGAAATGCATCGCGTGCGGCAAGTGCGTCGAGATATGTCCGAAGGACGCGATCAAGATCGAGGGTGACCGGGCCAGTGTGGATCATGGGCTGTGCATCAGGTGCTACTGCTGCCACGAGATATGTCCAGCCAAGGCCATCGACCTGAAGACCTTGTAATGATGTCGTGAACGTTGGCATAAGCTTTTAATCGCCTGTGAGACATTGTCGCATGGGTGACCGCGATGAGACCATTGCTCTATCTGTTTGTGATCGTCCTATGCACATTGATAGCAATCTCCCTCGATAACGGAGAGGCCAAGACGATCACCGTCGAGACCGACGGGAGCGGCGACTACGACAACATACAGGACGCAGTCCAGAACGCAACCGACGGAGATGTCATCGATGTCGGCCAGGGTACCTTCGACGGAGACGTGAGCGTCTGGCGCTCTGTCAGCGTGACGGGAGCAGGCACGACGAAGACGTTCATCGACCTGGACAACGCCGTCAGCTACGGTCTCAAGATCACCGGAGACAACGTGGTGGTCACCGGCTTCAACATCAAGGGCAGCGCAGGTATGCCCGGCTACGCCATCCGCATCGAGGCCGAGAACGTCACCGTAAAGAACAACGTCCTTGCCAGCCACGACGACGATGCCATCTCTACCTGGGCGTCCCACAACGCCACCATCGAGGACAACGATTGCTCCGACAACTACGATTCCGGCATCAATCTGATGGGCTCCAACGACTGCATCATCAGGCGGAACACATGCAAGAACAGCGGGACCGGCATCTACGTCGACGGTTCCAACCGGATCCTGATCGAGGACAACAAGTGCAAGGACAACGACTACGGCGGCATCACCCTGGACGATTCGGGGAATTGCACCATCGTCAACAACACCTCGGAGGACAACGGTTGGTACGGGATCCTGCTGGGCAACGACGATTCTGACGACAATCTCGTCCATCACAACGAATGCAACGGGAACAGCCTCTCCGGCATCCATCTGATCCAGAACTGCGACGATAACCTCATCCACAACAACTCATGCAAGAACAACGGCAACGAGGGCATCTACATCTACTACCAGTGCACCAACAACAGGATGTTCAACAACACGATCAAGGGCAACGACAAGGGCGTCCGCATCCGGGAGGGATGTTCCGGCAACCTGTTCCACTGGAACACGATCAAGAACAACCCGACCTACGGGATCGATGTATCGGAGAACGACGGGACCGTGACCAACTGCACCATGAACTGGTGGGGAACGTGGTTCGGCCCGTATCATTCGACCGATCACCCACAGGGCGACGGCGATGCCATCAGCGACGACGTGCTCTACGAGCCATGGATCGGTCAGGGGATCCGTCCGCCCACGGTCTCCCTCCTCTCCCACGATCCCGAGGAGGAGGTGACCGGCGAGGTCCATCTCTTCGGCAATGCCACCCCCACCGACCGCAGGATCAGGTGGATCAGGATTTCCATCGAGGACCTCGCATGGGAGGACCTGATCGTGGCGGACCCGTGGACGTACGACTGGAACTCGACATCGATCCTTACCGGCAGGATCAAGTTCAGGCTCGTCGCCAGCGACGGCCACGTCAACTCCACCGAACTGATATTCCACCTCCTGGTCAATAACAAGCCAGGCGGCGGTGGAGGAGGAGGGGGTGGGGGCGATGACGACGATGACGATGGAGGAATTCCGGGTTTCGGCACAGAGCTGATCATCTTCACCATGATCGCTACCCTTATCATCATCAGAAGAAGAAGGGACTGAGCTATTCCTGATCGAGAACCAATGGTATAGATCGCTTGAAGCGAACGACATGGTCCGTCAGTTCCAGTCCCAGCGGATAACATTCCACACCGGCATCCACTGCCTTTCGTAACGCTTCGGTAAAGACCGGATCCGTCGATGCGTTCGGAGAGAAGGACGTCGCTTCAGGACGGAACACCAGAACGATGATCGCAGCCCTACCACCCTTTCTGACGAACTCCGTGAGCTCCCTGACGTGTCGGGCTCCGCGGGTTGTGGGGGCATCAGGAAAGAGGGCCCTTCCACCAATGGCCAGCGTACATCCTTTCACCTCGACCGCGATCTCGTCACCCTCGTTCGTGGTCAACATGAAGTCCAGCCTGCTGTCCCCCACTTTGACCTCGGCCCGCACATCCTTCAGCTGACAGAGCTGCGGTATCAGGCCCAGCTCCAGTATCTTCTCGACCATCCCTCTATGGAACGCGGAGTTGACGAGAATCACATCGCCATCATTCTTCGCCGCGATCAGGTCCCAGGCTGTCCTCCTCTTGCCTCCCTGCGCTCGCCTGACGAGGACCCGGTTCCCGGGATAGAGCAGCTCCCTCAACCTGCCGGGGTCATGAACGTGGACCTCCTGTTCCCCGACGCCGTTGATATCGACGATGCCGAGGAATCGATTCGGCCTCGAGACGAAGGTCCCCTCTGCGTCTGGTACTATCCTCATCAGCGAGGGCGCATTGTTGTCCTGTTCATCGGACGCTTTCATTCTACCGGACCTCTTTCGGACGAGCCCTTCACCACGGAACGACCCTGCCAGGGGCATTATGGAAAAAGGGTTAAATAACCAGTCCCTGATTCGATTGTTGAGGGGACCGCATGGAATTGAAGGAGTTCGATATCAAGAGGCTTCTATCCTGGGCCATCAAGGCAGAGATGGATGCCCAGGAGGCCTACAAGTATCTCGGCCAGAGCGCTTCAAACTCCTACGCCAGGGAGGTGTTCATGAAACTGGTCGAGGAAGAGCAGGACCACGAGGCCCTCCTCAGAAGGCACTACACCGACAAGTTCCCGGGAGAGGGACTGGACCTTCCCGAGGATGGACCGGTGCCGCTGCCGCCTATCTGGTTCTCCGACGATATGGACCTGGAGGCCATCGTCCATCAGGCCATGGACGCCGAGAAGGCGGCCATGATGTTCTACTTCAAATTCTCCAAGCTCGCCCGGGAGCTCGACGATCTGCAGCTCCTGAACGAGATCAACACCCTCGTGAACATGGAGAAGATGCACTACAATCTGCTGGCATCCACCATCGAAGAGGACCCATCCGAGAATGAGGCACTGGCCGACGAGGAACCAAGCACACCCGGTTCTGATAAGGAAGCTACTGGACTGGATGGAGAGTAAGATTTCAAGATCGATCGTCATGACAACTGAGAGGTGAGAAAAATGGACAAGTACAGATGCATGTTATGCGGATATGTGTACGACCCCGCCGCCGGGGACCCGGATTCGGGGATAGCTGCAGGCACTGCCTTCGAGGACATACCTGACGACTGGATGTGTCCGCTCTGCGGAGCCGGCAAGGCGGACTTCGAGAAAGTGGAGTGAGCATGAGCCTCAGGGAGATCAAACCGGGCATCTACCATGTCGGCGTCCAGCACTGGGACCGCCGTCTGTTCGATGCGCTCATCCCCACACCGGAGGGAACCAGCTACAATTCGTACCTGCTCAAGGGCAACGAGAGGACGGTCCTCGTCGATTCGGTCGACCCGGAGCTCCAGGAGGAGCTGATCCGCGAGCTCAAAGGGCACGGGGTCGAGAAGCTCGATCACATCGTATCGCATCATGCCGAGCAGGACCACTCCGGAGGGATAGTGAGGGTACTGGAGGAGTACCCCGAAGCGACGGTGGTCACCAACGCCAAGAACAAGGTCTTCCTAATGGAGCACCTGCTCATTCCGGAGGAGAAGTTCCAGGTGGTGGCCGAGGGAGATACCCTCGACCTTGGGAACTGGACCATGGAGTTCATCATGGCGCCCTGGGTCCACTGGCCCGAGACGATGTTCAGCTACCTGAAGGAGGAGCGGGTGCTCTTCACCTGTGACTTCCTCGGCTCCCATCTGGCCACCAGCGACCTGTTCGTCGAGGACGAACGCGAGGTCTATCTCGGGGCCAAGAGGTACTATGCCGAGATCATGATGCCTTTCAGGCATCTTCTGCCTAAGTACATCGAGAGGATCAGGGGAATGGAGGTGGACATCGTTGCACCGAGCCACGGCCCGCTTCACAAGGACCCTGCCTTCATGCTCGACTCCTACGAGGAGTGGGCAACGGGCGAGGTCAAGAACGAGGTCCTCCTGGTCTACGTCTCGATGCACGGAAGCACCAAACGGATGATCGAGCATCTCGAGGAGGCCCTGATCGAACGCGATATCAGAGTGAAGGTGTTCAACCTGGAGCATACGGATGTTGGAGAGCTCGCGATGGCCCTGGTCGACGCTGCGACCCTGGTCCTCGGAACGCCGACGGTGCTAACAGGACCCCACCCCCTTGCGGCATATGCCGCCATCCTTGCCAATGCCCTCAGGCCCAAGCTCAAGTTCGCCACCATCATCGGTTCCTATGGCTGGGGAGGAAAGGCGGTGGAGGGGATCCAGGCGCTGGTACCGAACCTACAGGTGGAGCTCATCGACCCCATCCTGGTGAAGGGTCATCCGAAGGAGGAGGACCTCGCCGCTTTGGACGCGATGGCAGACGCCATCGTGGAAAAGCATACAGGTGCGGGGTTAATCTGATATAAGAGATAGGTGAAGTAACGATACCTGGTTGCATGAGGCAACAAGTTACGCTTACGACCAATAAAGGAGTGATATGAATGTTAGGACAAGGATGCGGCTGCGGCTGCGGAAGCACGAAGATCAAGTTTGTGTGCGATTGCGAAGACTGCGACACCGCTGTCGAGTTCGAGAAGGTCCCGAGCGAGGTCCCGACCTGCTGCGGTAAGCCGATGAAGAGGGTCGACTGAGAAGAGCATACACGGGTCATGGGCCGGTGTAATCCGGTCCGTCCCAACTACAGAAGAGGTGATCAAGAATGCTTGACAAGAGGATGGAGGACGCCCTTAACGATCAGGTCAACGCCGAGTTCTTCGCAGCCTATCTCTACCTTGCGATGTCGGCCTACTTCGAGTCGAAGAGCCTTCCCGGAGTCGCGCAGTGGCTCCAGATACAGTACCGCGAGGAGCTGACCCACGCCCAGAGGATATATCTTCATATCGTTGAGCGCGGCGGAAGGGTGAAGCTCAAGGCCCTGGAAGAACCCCCGGTGGAGTGGGATTCCCCGCTGGCGGCATTCGAGGCGGCATACGGCCACGAGACCAAGGTCACGGGTATGATCAACGATCTGATCTCCCTTGCCGACGAGCTGAAGGACCACGCCTCAAGGTCGTTCCTGATGTGGTTCGTGGACGAGCAGGTGGAGGAGGAGGCATCGGCCGACGAGATCGTTCAGAAGATGAAGCTCGTCGGAAGCGACAGCGCAGGCCTCTTCATGGTCGACCAGGAGATGTCCAAGCGGGTTTACAATCCACCGGTCGACCTTGGCGTCTTCGGAGGACAGTAGAACGGGCGTGAGGGGACTTCGACCCTGGTCGGAAGCCCCGATCAACTACCTAGGATAGGGATCCATATGGACCTTGACGGTTATACACTGAAGGACATGCTACTGACCGCCGTTCGGGCTGAGATAGACTCTCATGCTGTCTATTCCGCCCTCGCCGATATGGTCGGGAACGCCTTCCTGAAGGACAAGCTCCTCTACCTCGCCGGTGAGGAGGAGAAGCATATGCAGACGGTGGAGAAGATCTACTCCGAGCAGTTCCCTGGCGAGGAGATGACCGTGCCCGATCTCGGTATCGTACCTCTCCCGGACCTGAAGATGCCGGACGAATCGGTGCCGCTGAGCGAGGTGCTCGGAAGCGCCATGGACGCGGAGATGGCGGCCCATGATTTCTACACCTCCATGGCCGGCGAGTTCGACAACCCTTCGGTGAAGATCACGCTGACCTACTTCGCTGCCATGGAGATGGGCCATTACCAGCTCCTGGAAGTGGAGAAGGAGAACGCCGAGCGGATGGAGGACTACGACGACGATTTCGGCATGATGCATGTCGGACCGTGATATTCATAACGAGGTGATCATGATGACAAGGTACAGATGCGCAGTTTGTGGTTACGTACATGTTGGGGACGATGTCCCGATGGAATGTCCGAACTGCGGTGCACCACAGGATAAGTTCGGAGAGATGGCCGACGATGTGGACATGATCCACATGGACCACGGCGAGAAGGTCACGTACGGAGAGGCGGTGGAGGTCAACCCGTTCTTCGGGAACTACGACTCCCTCGCTGCCTTCGTATACAACCTGCCCGTTGGCCAGAAGGTTGGGCTGCACAAGCATCCGACCACCGACGAGCTCTTCTACGTGCTGAAGGGCAAACTGAGGTTCAGGGTGGGCGAACAGACCATCGTCGCTGCTGCCGGCGACCTGGTGCAGGGCAGGATGGACATACCGCACGGCTTCGAGAACATCGGGGACGAACCGGCGGCCTTCCTTTCCGTGAAGGGGCCCAAGCCGGTGGACCTGGTCAAGATAGAATGACGATCACGCGATAGATCTCAAGAGGTGACGACTATGGGCGACGAGGACAAGGTGCTCAAGGCGATGAAGGAGGCAGGCAAGCCGGTGAGACCCGGCGATGTCTCCTCCGCCACCGGTATTGACAAGAGCGACGTATCCAAGGCGATCCAGAAGCTGAAGAAGGAGGGGAAGGTCGTTTCCCCCAAGCGGTGCTTCTGGGAGCCGGCCGAGTAGTCGCCGCTACCGTTTCCGGATAAGGACCGAAACGATGGTCCGTGCAGAACAGATCAACAGAGCATGGGAGATGCAACGGACGAAAGGTCGAGCTTGAACAAGCTTTACCTTGTGGTTAAAATAAACCGATGGACAGTGGACAACGGGGTATGAACGATATGGGCAAGAACACGGCTGCCACCGAGGCGATAGAGGACCTTCTGGACCTGGAAAGACGGATCGGTACCGATATCACATCTCGTCTTGACGAGTTCCGCAGGGTCGGCGAGACCGCTTCCGAGGAGGAGCTGTTCCGGGAACTTGTCTTCTGTTTACTGACACCACAGTCCAAGGCCAGATCCTGCTGGAAGGCCGCCTCCTCCATGGGGCGAGAGGAGCTCATGGAGTGCGAGGAGGAGGTGATATCGGAACAGCTTAGGTCCAAGGTGCGATTTCACCGGACAAAGGCGAAGCGCGTCGTCGAGGCCCGGGCGCTGTTCGTCTCCGATGATGAACTGAAGGTAAGGGAGATCATCATGTCGGACGAGCCTGCCGGCGTCCGCGAATGGCTTATCGACCATGTCAAGGGCCTTGGATACAAGGAGGCGAGCCACTTCCTCAGGAACATCGGCCTTGGAGGGGGCCTTGCAATCCTCGATAGACATATCCTGCGGAACATGGTGAAGCTGGGGGTAATAGAGGAATATCCGAAGAGCCTCACGCCTATCCGCTACATCCAGATCGAGGGAGAACTTCGAAGGTTCTCGGAGGAGGTCGGCATCTCCATGGACCGACTGGACCTACTGCTCTGGTACATGAACACGGGCGAGATCTTCAAGTGACCTGAAGGTGACACGTCTGCTTGATACGTAGGCCCTAGGACCATTCCCCTCGCGGTCCGGTCCTCACCTACACTTTGCAGCTCGGGACAACTTGTATATCACTTCTTCTTGTCCTGTGCGTTGATCATATCGATGGCGACAGTGGTAGCGAGAACCGTTATCTGGTCCTCATCGTCGGCGATGTCCACTGCATAGGTGTCGGTAAGGGTCAACGCCCTTCTGGATATCTTGCCGGCCCATTTACCGCCCTTGTTGATCTCGTACTCGTAGTCTATGAAGTTCCCCTTCGCCTCCATATCCTGCTGGCCGGGAATCGCGATGGTGAACTTCTTCTTGAAGAACGTGAACTCCTTCTTCACAGTGGCGTGCAGGTTCCCCTGTTTATAGATCTCGAAGGTCGGCTTGAACGACATCACCTTCTGCTTTATGAAGGCGAGCTCGTTCCCCTGCATATCCTTGAAAGCCAGTTTGCTGCCGATGCTCAACGCCTTTCCGTCGACGAAGTACACTTCCCTTCCCTGTTCGTCCTGGATCTTGAAATCGTCCCCGAAGGAGAACATCTTCTGCTTCATCATGTATCTCATACGACCACCTCTGGGCCGGTATCCGCGTCCAGGATATATATCGTTAACTGAAACGACCATTTTCTCGACGATAATGCGGTTCTCATCGATCGAAGCCGCCCTGACAAACATTATTTCGTATGAAGCCCATTCCAGCGACGTGAATTGCACGGAATTCAGGGAGATGATCGCGACCAGGGCCCCCATCCTGATGGACGGGGCAATGGGAACCGAGCTGCAGCGGCTCGGCCACGACACCACCGTCCCATTGTGGTCGGCCCGCATGCTCGTAGAGGACCCAGCTGTCGTTGAAGGAATCCATCAACAGTACGTTCAAGCAGGGGCCAAAGTGATAACTACGAACACGTTCAGGACCACCCGACGGGTCCTGGAGAAGGCTGGCCTGGACATCTCACACCGTGATCTAGTCGGAACCGCTGTGGAGATGGCGAGATCCGCTATCGAAAAGGCTGGCGTGGACCGACAGATGTTAGTGGCCGGATCGATCGCACCGCTGGAGGACTGCTACACACCAGATCTTGTACCTTCACACGGCACCGCTCTTTCGGAACACGCCGCCCTGGCGGCCGACCTGTTCGAGCACGGCGTCGACCTGTTCCTCATCGAGACAATGAACACGGTGGTCGAGGCCGCAGCAGCCATGGAGGCCACTTCGGAATATGATCTCGCCAGATGCGTCTCCTTCGTGCTCGGGACCGACGGCTGCCTGCTGGACGGGAGCGATCTAGCCTCTGCCGCGAGATCGATGGAAGGGATGGGAGCCGATGCCGTCATGGTGAACTGCTCCTCTGTCAAGGTCGTTTCAGAGGCGATCAAGGTCCTGTCGGATTCTGTCGATCTCCCGATTGGCTGTTATGCGAACATCGGTCGGCCCGAGCCCGTCAAGGGCTGGGAGTTCATCGACTACCTCTCGCCTGAAGACTATGGAAAGGCGGCAAGGGGGTGGGTGGATAACGGCGCTTCCCTGATCGGCGGGTGCTGCGGGACCACGCCGGAGCATATCGCTGCTGTTCGTGGCTTGCTTGACCACCGGTGAACAACTGGCTTCGCAGAACCGTTCAACCTTGCCAACATTAGGTTTTTATATCTCAAATGATAAAGTAAAATGGGGCATTGCATGGAGAGATACAGTGGAGTCATCGTATTGTTAGCAGCGTTATTGATATTGATAGTGGGAACTGCTTCGGCGGAATATCCCGAGATGGAATGGGAGCGGACATATGACGACGCAAGGTCTGATACTTACGATGTTATGGAGCAGATGTCCGACGGGAACATCGTTCATGGAGGTATGAGGTTCGGTATCGGGAGTGAGAACTACACGGTTTTTTGCCAGATCAAGGTCACCGATACGAACGGTACCGAGATAAAGAACCGTTCGTTTGGGGTCTCCAGTCCCGTTTCGCCATCCTCGATGTTCCTTGTTGAGAACGATGGGATCGTGTTCACGGGTACGATCCGCAATAGATCTGTCCATAGAATGTTCATGGTAAAACTGGACAGTGACGGTAACGAGGAATGGAACAGCACCCTTGGACATATGAACTGTAGCAATTACGATGGGATCCAGACCTCAGATGGCGGGTATGCCTTGATCGGAGTGTGTTATGACACGACCTATCATTGGGAGAATGACATCATCCTCATCAGGACAGATAGTAACGGTACAGAGCTCTGGAACCGAACCTTTGACCTCAGTTGGGCCGATTTCGGACAGGGTATCGAACAGACCTCGGACAGAGGTTTCATCATTGTTGGGACTAGCATCGATTCTGACCCTAACATCGGGAACGAACTTCTCCATATCAGAACTGATCGCAACGGGACCGTCCTCTGGAACAGAACCTACGGTGGTAACCGTACCGAATGGGGCCAACAAGTGATCATTATGCCCGATGGCGGGTTCATGGCATTCGGTTACACAGAGTCGTTCGAGGCTCGGAGGCGAGATATATGGCTCCTCAGGACCGACTCAATGGGTGTCGAGCTATGGAACACCACGTTCGGCGGACCAAAGAACGACACCTTCCAAATGGCCACGATCGTTCCTGATAGTGGCTACCTGATCGTGGGCGTCTCCGAGGTCGAGATCGAACCGGATGGTCCAATAGACACAGACGCCGTCGTTGCCAGGGTGAACGATTCGGGTCAACTTATCTGGAGCAAGAGATATGGCGGGCCAGATTCAGACATTGCATCCACTGCACTACTATTGGGTAATAATGAATACCTGATCGGTGGTAGAAAAGGAGCTAAACGCAACACTACAGGATCACCATGGCTCTTCAAGATCAATGAGATCGAAGGCGACCCTCCTAACAAGAATGACGATGATGAACAGGATGGTTTACCAGGCTTCGAGCTAACGGCTCTCATCATGTGCACCTTCGTCTTTATTGTCCTTGATAAAGCCCGCAATAGATAGGGACAGCCAACAGTTCGCTCTTAGCCGGTTGAATTCAGTCCTAAACTGTAATATTACCTACTCCGCAAATCTTATCAATCCTGTGACCCATGTTAACGTATTGGACACAGTCCAGGGGGGACCAGAATGGTATCATGTTCAGATATGCGTAACGCCCTTGTCCTAGTTCTCATCATGATCGTATTGACCGTCTTCTCGCTATCCGCAGCCGGCAGCCCGGCCGGACCGTGGTCGGAGACCTACGGCGGCAGCGGCACCGAATCGGGCCACGGCGCCATCGGTACTGCAGACGGCGGCGCCATAGTGGTGGGCAGCACCACATCCTTCGGCGCCGTTTCCACCGACCTGTGGCTTCTCAAGCTTGATGACGACGGCGAGATGGAGTGGAATGCCACATTCGGCGGCTCAAACGAGGATATCGGCAGCGACGTGATCCAGCTCGACGACGGTTCCTATCTCGTATCGGGGAGCACCCTCTCCTTCGCCGAGGACGGATGGGACATGTGGTTGCTGAAGGTGGACGAGAACGGCAACGAGGAGTGGAACACCACCTTCGATGAATCGGACCGGGACATGGCCCACGCGATCCACCTCCTCGGGAGCGGCAAGGTCGTAATGGCCGGAGAGATGGAGGATTCACCTGACGATAGCGACCTGTGGGTCCTCAAGCTCCATCAGAACGGTTCCGAGGTCTGGTCGAAGACGTATGGAGGTGGAGGTAACGAGGTGGGACACGACATCTGCAACAGCTCCACCGACGATATCATCGTGGCCGGCTTCACCTCGACGAAGGGTTCGGGGAAGAAGGACATGTGGCTCACCAAGATCCTCTCCAACGGGAACCAGGTCTGGGACAAGGCCTACGGCGGCTATGCCGATGACATCGCCCACGCCGTGAACAGGACCTCCGATGACGGATTCATCGTGACTGGTTCGACACGGTCAGGGGCAGGTGGCTCGAACTGCTACATCGTTAAGACCACCTCATCGGGCTCGAAGAGCTGGACCACCGTGGTCGGGGAGAGGAGCGAGGACCTTGGACTGGACGTCCTACAGGATCCCACCGGCGGATACCTTGTCTCCGGCTCGACCCGATGGCGGTCCGACCTGAAGCAGGACTCGTGGCTGATCGCCCTCGAGGACGACGGGGACGAGATCCTCAACGCCACCTTCGGCCATACCGGTGCCGATGAGGGTTTCTCCATGATAATGACGGATGACGACGGGATCTGGCTCCTGTCCAACTCCACCAGCGGTCCGGCCGGAGGCGCTGACATCGCGCTGATGGACATAGGCGAGCTGAGGACATCGTCCGGTACAAACGATCCGCCTGGCACGCCGTCAAAACCCGACGGACCGTCCACGGCAAACCACGACGAGGCGGTGGAGTTCACCACCGCGTCCAACGACCCCGACGGCGACCTCGTACGGTTCGAGGTGGAATGGGACGTAGATGACACGACCTTCACTAACTACTATCTGTCGGGAGATGATGCGACCCTGACCCACTCATGGAAGTTCCAGGGCTCCAAGGACATCAAGGTGAAGGCGGTGGACATGTATGGAGGAGAGTCGGGCTGGTCCTCGTCCGCAAGCGTCGATATCCGGTCCGGCTTCAAGCTCGGAGATTCCGAGTCCTACGGCGGAACGGCCAACGAGACACTATTGGGTATGGAGGTCACGGACGGAGAGGACCACTACCTTCTGGCAGAGGTCTCCGACGGGGCCGATCCCGACCATGACATCTTGCTCATCAAGCTCGACAGCGGGGGCGACGAGGTCTGGACAGAGACGATAGGCGGCGATGGGGCCGACGTTCCCAGGTCCATGGTGTTGAACGGCTCCGGACGCCCGGTGATCATAGGCTCATCAGATGAATTCGCAAACGGCACGCATCAGGTACCGTGGCTGTTCAAGCTCGACGGCAGCGGCAACGAGCTCTGGAGCATGACATTCCTGAACGGCACCGAGGGATACGGCATGGACATACATCGGGACGGGGACAACGCCTTCCTGGTCTCGATGGAGGACCGTTCCTATTACAGCGACGCCGTCGTCGCTCGTGTCTTCGACAACGGCACCGAGGACTGGAACGTGACCCTGAACGTCGTCACCTGGGACCACGCCAACGAGATCGCGCCATGCCATGACGATTTCATCATCGCCGACAACCAGGCGAACGGCGTCAGGATCTACCGTGCCACCCCGAACGGGTCGATCGTGTGGAACAAGGTCCTGGGTAACTCCGAGGACGACAAGGTGTTCGAGCTCCTCGGGATCAACGATAGGGACTTCCTCGCCATAGGGGTCACCGACGATGGCTCGGGCAACCCCGACGGATGGATCACAAGGATCGACGACAATGGTAACATCGACGACGAGGTCTTCTTCGGGAGCGACGGCGACGATCTCTTTCTGGACGCCCGGCGCCTGAGCGAGGGCGGATTCCTCCTATCGGGAACGACCGATTCGTTCGGATCACCCGATCCGGAGATGTGGCTGTTCAGGGTGAACGGCGACCTGGACGAGGTCTGGAACCTGACACTGGCCAGCACGGGTAACCAGTCGGCAGGGTCCGCCATGACCCTGGGCAAGGACTCCTTCATCATAGCGGGAGATACCGACAACGGCGGACAGAACACCGATGTCACCACCACCATCGTCCAGCTGAGGGTCCCGCCGGGAAAACCCACCGTCTATGCCAACGAGACCACCACCACCGCAGGTGAGGATCTGGAGTTCATCATCACCTCCGTCGACATAAATGAGGACCGCGTCTTCTTCGAGATAGAATGGGGGGACGGCTCGTCGGAGGAGACGAACTATTACGATTCAGGCGAGATGGCCTTCATAGACCACGAATACGATTATCCCGGAACGTATGAGGTCCGGGCGAGGGCCGAGGAGGCAGGAGGTGCGAGGTCCGAATGGTCCAAGGCCAAGGTCGTGACCATCACATCCAATCCTCCGAAGAGGCCCATGAACCTGGACGGACCCGCATCCGGCACCACGGGCGTCGAGTACGAGTTCACGGTCTCCACCACCGATCCCGACGGCGACGACCTCACCTACACCTTCGATTGGGACGATTCCAAGACCGACTGGGCGGTTAACATCAGCTCGGGGAGCACGGCGACCATCTCCCATGCATGGACATCGCCGGGGTGGTACAATATCACCGTGAAGGCCAACGACATCCATGGCCTGGATACAACATGGTCCCCGCCCCACATGATCCACATCTCCTCGAACCCTCCGGCGAAGCCCACCCTCAACGCCTACGTGACCAAGGGCTTCATCGACAGGAACTATCACTTCACTGCATCGTCCACCGATCCAGACGACAACAGGATCTCATACAAGTTCAACTGGGGGGACGGGAACGACCACACCACCGGGAACACCGACAGCGGCGAGACGGTCAACGTCTCCCACAGGTGGACCTCCACGGGCAACTACAATGTCAGAGTGAAGGCGATCGATACCACGGGAGCGGAGTCGGACTGGTCCTCAAGCCTTCTCATGGAGATCGGCGACTTCATCCTCATCGAGCGGCCCTCGAAACCGCTCGACCTTGCCGCCACCTTGCAGGGGACATCTGTCCATCTGGAGTGGGAGCCGCCGGAGGACGACGGGAACGCCTCCATCGAGGGATACAACGTCTACAGGAGCACCTCTCCGGTCGGCGGCGATCTCCTCGACACCGTTAACGGCTCCACCAGCTATGATGACCCCACTGCTGTAGCGGGATATTCTTACTATTATACTGTCAAGGCGGTCAATTCCGCTGGCGAATCGAAGGAGAGCAAGCCCGCATCTGTGACGATCCCCGCCCCCAAGCGGGGCGGAGGCGGCGGCGATTCACCCGGTTTCGAGGCGTTGGCCCTGGTCTGCCTGCTAGGCCTCATCGCGATCTCCATCGATCGGAAACGCTGATCACCGACAGTGCAGCTCGGCCGATTCATAGATAAAGGAACATCCGTCGAGAGCGGTTTCGCACCTCCACTGGAAAAAAAGGTTATATATCAATAACTCTATGCAGGTAGTGCACGGAATCATCCGTGGAATTGCCAGAGGGATACAGGATGGGATTACTCAAGAGAGTCCTACGTGAGGAAGAGATCATCCCCGAATATTTCAGCGGGGAGTACATAGACCTATCAGAGTATGAGACAGCGCCAGAGGAGTACATCGACTCATCGGTGAGAATGCAGATCAGGCTCGGCAAGATCCACAGGTACGAGGATCTGACGAACCTCACCGAGGTCGTTTACAGGGGCGAGATACTGCTCCTGGACTTCACTGCCATGTCCAAGGACCAGTGCGGCCAGAGACAGATGTTCAAGCTCATCAAGGACCTGGCAAAGGACGTGGACGGCGATGTCGCAGGGTTCGGGAAGGACCACCTGATAATCTGCCCAAGCGGCGTCAGGGTCTCCCGGAACCTGATGTAGATACTCTGCACGCACCACCACAAGACCAGTCGCGGTCAGCCATCGAACCTAGTTCGACACAGTAGCCCAGGCCAGAGGATATGAGGCCATTTCACTTCTCCCAGTTCACCTGAGGAGGGTTCCCGGCCTCTATGTAATACGATATCTTTATTTAGAGCGTCAGTATTCCACCCTATGGAGGCCCCAAATGGGTTTCGATGAACTAACTCCACTGGATACGCGGGTGTACGAGTACATCAAGGCGAACGACTTCGAGACCAGGATGTGGTCCACCGCAGAGGCGGCCCGAGCCCTCGGCGCCACCGAAGCGGAGGTCTACGAGTCCCTGGCCCATCTGGCCAAGGAGATCAAGGACAACATCTGGATACACTACAAGGACGGCGGTATCAGGATCTCTGCAGAGTAGGTCCAGTTCCGTCCTATGTATCGTTACCATAGATACCTCCACAGATGACATTCGCACTCTTTTTCGTCACAGACGCAGCCATGTAGCGGGGTGGGGTAGCCAGGAAATCCCGACGGGCTCATAACCCGTAGATCAGTGGTTCAAATCCACTCCCCGCTATTCTCACTTTCCAAACATTTTCTGAATTAATGTTGGATAGGCCAACAGCATCAGCTGAAAGCAAATCCTGGAAAATGCTCCGATGCTGTTGGCCATCGTTAGATAGAACATCGCAGTGGGAAGAGATTTGGTTGGATTTCCCTTAAATAATCGATGAGCCCTTCCAGGGAGCGGTGAAACAGTACCGGCTCCTCCTGCTCGCCACGGCGGTCTTCTGGATCCAGGACGGCGCGATGTTCGTCATCCTTCCAGTCTACACCCTGAGCCTCTCGGACAGCTACTTCCTGGTCGGGGCCATGATATCCATTCCGTTCCTCGGGAACTTCCTGATGAACTATTTCTGGGGATACCTCTCGGACAGGACGGGCAACCGAATGGGATTGATGGTCACGGCTACCATGGTGGGAGCGTTGTTCTTCCCGCTGTTCGTCATCGAGAACGTCTACATCATTCTCGGCGTCAGGCTGATCCAGATCTTCTTCCTGACGGCCTGGAACCTGTCCACCACCGCGATAACGGAAGCGATGCCAACTGCCTACGGGAAGGGCATCGGCATGCTCGGGTTCACCACCGGTATCGGATGGTTCACGGGCTCCACTCTTAGCGGGTTCATCTACTCCCAGGAGCCGATCTACCTCTTCATGATGTGCATGGCCACCACTGTAACCGCCAACATCATCCTCCTAACAGCGGACAGGACCGCCATCATAGATACCATCAGGCGGTCGAGGTTCCTGAACCCTGCAAGTAAGGGTCGGACCGCCACATCCAGGGTCAGCAAGGGATCGATGCTGCCGTTCGATCCAAGACAGAAGAAACTGGTATCGAGGATTGTTGGAACGATCTTCTTCATCGAGATCGGGAACGGACTGGACATCTCCCAGTTCATGGTCTATTTCAGGTCCCTCGGCGCAGACTTCGCGCTTCTGGGGATCCTCGGCGGACTCGCCACCATCGTGAACGTCTTCGCCATGATCATCGTTGGCAGATGGAGCGACAGGGTAGGCAGGCGGAAGCTGTTCAGGCTCGCCCTGGTCACCTATATCTTCATTTTCACGGGCTATGCCCTGGCCACACATCTACCCCTCATCGTCATCTTATGGATGTGGCCCGGCTGGGCGTTCATCTACATCAGCATGGCGACAATGGTGTCGGATATCACGACCGAGGCCCAGCGTGCGAGGGGCCTCGGTACGATATACACCTTCCAGAACCTCGGGATCTTCTTCGGTTCGCTGATGAGCGGTTTCGCCATGGACCAGTTCGATCTTACCTTCAGGCAGGTCTTCGGGTTCGCAACGATATTCGGGCTCATTGCCTTCGTTATAGGGCTCCAGGTCCGGGAGACCCTGGTGAAGAAGAGCGACGCCGGGTCCCGATCGGACCCGATAGACTAGGCCTGCACCAACCTCCAGGGGGACATTTATCTACCATCGAGGGTTATTATCGTCCTGATATGGCATACGTCAGGGACGAAATGGTGGAAAGGCTCCGCCCCTCCGGCGAGGAGGTCTCCTCCGTAATGGCCACGGTCGACCAGCTCATGAGGAGGATCGAGTCCGCGAAGGACCAGTTCGACCTGGGACCGTTGGGACCTGGCGATCTGGAATCACTCCTGGTCGGATCGGTGGCCAAGGGCACCTACCTAAGCGATCCCGACATCGACATCTTCATCCGGTTCCCGGAGAGCACTGATCGGGAGGAGCTCGAGCGGATCGGCCTGGAGATCGGCAAGGCCGTGGTGCCGGAGGGGGAGACCCGGTTCGCCGAGCATCCGTACACACACGGACCCTACAACGGGTTCGAGGTCGACATCGTCCCCTGCTTCAGGGTCCCGTCGGGTGCGGAGATCAAGAGCAACGTCGACCGGACGCCGTTCCACACAGCTTTCGTCATTCACAGCCTCACCCCGAGAACCACGGAGGAGATCCTGCTCTTCAAGAGGTTCCTCAAGGGGATCGGCGTCTACGGCGCCGAGATCAGGATCGAGGGTTTCTCCGGATACCTGACCGAGATCATCGTGCTCAAGTACGGAGGGTTCCAGGAGACGCTGAAGGCGGCCTCTGGATGGAAGGAGGGCCAGGTCCTCCACATCACAGCTGAGACCGATACCGACGAATGGCGCGGGGAGCATGTTGGGACAGAGAACACACGGTTCGGTGCGCCTCTCAACGTCGTCGACCCAGTGGACCCGAACAGGAACGTCGCTGCCGCCGTATCCGGCGAGAGCCTTTCCGTGCTCATCGCCGCCGCAAGGGAGTTCATCCGTTCGCCGGATGAGGGTTTCTTCTTCCCGAAGCCGCTGGAAGCCGTATCCAATGAGACGCTGCGAAACGTCGTGGAGGAACGAGGAACGTCTGTCATCATAGCCGACATGCCCAGGCCCGATCTGGTCGATGACGTCCTGTATTCACAGATAAAGAAGACCAGGAACGTGGTCCAGGAGCTTCTGGAGAGGAGCGGTATCGGCGTGATCGGCGCCTCTTTCATGGCTGGAGATCGATTGCAGTGGGCATGGGAACTCGACAGGAGGAAACTTCCATCCTCGAAGGTCCATGCAGGGCCACCCGTGGTCACCGGTAACGCCTCACGGTTCATAGAGAAATGGAAGGACAGCAGGGTATGGGTCGAGGATGGAAGGCTCATGACGATCGCACCGAGGAAGCACACCGATGCTGTCGACATAGTCATGGCCGATCTCGAGGAGCTGAACCTCGGCAAGGACCTCAATCAGCTGAAAAAGCAGTTCGAGTTGAGATATTATCCATCCGAGGATGGGCTAGCTACCTCCAGCGAGACGGAGCTGCTGCTGACTATGCTGTTCTATGATACGCTTCCCTGGCTCAGATAGAGTGTTCTAGCTGCCATCGATCCTGTCGATCAGCGCAGCCGCCATCAGCGGAAGCAGGACAGTAGCATCGCCTTCCACAGTGACGTATTTGGCCTTCATGTTCAGCTTGCCCCAGGAGATCGCCTCGCGTAGGCGGGCGCCCGAGAGGGAGCCGTCATGCTCCACTGCCGTCGTAATGTATACGGAATAGTCCAGTCCGTCCCTGAACTGGTTCCACCAGATGGTATGGTGCTTGGAGATCCCGCCTCCGATCATCAGAGCCCCGCTCTTCCCCGCGTCGAAGACCATGTCCGATAGGAGCTGCTCGTCCTTCATCAGGTCAACGACGAAATCCCTGTGGGTCTGGTAGAACATCCAAAGGTTGGAACCGAAGGCGCCGTCGGTGATCCCCGGGATCACGACGGGTATCTCGTTCCGGGCGCACCAGTGAAGGAATGATGCCTCATCCTCCACCTGTTTTCCGACCTCCGTCATCAACTCGGCCGTGGACGGCCGCGTCATGCCCTTCTCGTAAAGACCGGCGATCATCGGCTGGAGCCTCTCCTCCAGGACGGTCCCGTACGACTCGTTCGGCACGAGGACATTGCCGAGCCGGTTGATCCCCTCTTCTCTCAGCTCAAGGTCGTCCATCATGAAGGATCCCTTGTAGTAATCCTTCCAGACCCTGGCCAGGTCGTGGTCCACGGCTCCGCAGGTGGTGATGACCGCATCGAACATCTTCCTCTTCGCCATCTCCACGAGGACCCCCCTGGTCCCCGTTGCGAAGATGCATGCAGGGAACGAGATGAACCTGAGGCAGTCCTCATCCACTGTCATCTCTTCCATGATGTCCAGGGCCTCGGCCAGCTTCGCCGCCGTGAAGCCTCCCGCCCTCGAGAACTGGTCGACCAGGTCGGTGATCGTCATGCCTCTCTCGATCCGTATGTCCTCGACCTTCTTCATGGCGGGCTATCCAGAACAGGATTTAAATATCTTATTGACGCTGGAAAGCCCCATGACAGAGATCTCCATCGAGTCCACCCTCGGCTCCCTCTCTAGGAGAGGCTTCAAGGCGTTCCATTTCCCGACAGCGGAGGAGGCCGTCCAACATATCGTGGCCAGCATCCCGTCCGGCGCCGTCATCGGCCTGGGCGGTTCGAAGACCGTCCAGGAGACCGGGCTCCTCGACACCCTCAGGCAGGGCGATTACGACATACTCGATCGCTTCGCTCCCGGCGTGACAAAGGAGGAGGTCGATGCGATGCGCATAAAGGGGCTGTCCGCCGACGTCTTCCTGTGCAGCGCCAACGCCATCACCGAGGACGGACAGGTGGTGAACATCGATGGCATGGGGAACCGGGTGGCAGCGATATCGTACGGCCCCGACAGGGTCATCATGATAGCTGGAACGAACAAGCTGACCAAGGAGATCCATTCCGCTCTGGACAGGACCCGCAATACCGCCGCGGCTCTGAACGCCCGGCGCCTGAGCATACCGTCCCCCTGCGCGGAGGGACCCTGCGACATCGATAACTGCGAGCAGCCGAACCGGATCTGCAACATAGTGACCGTCCTGGAGGGCGGCCGCGGCGGCCGCATCGAGATCGTTCTGATCGACGGTTCCTTCGGCTTCTGAGCCAGATCTAGGGCCTTTCCCCCAAACGCCGATGAGCGCCCGATCGTGCTCCTTCTGCACTATACTTATATAAAATCAGTTCTTTGGTACGATTCCATGACCATCCAAAGGCGGAAGGCCGAGCATATCGAGATATGCCTCCTGAAGAACGTCAGGGCCCACAGGAACCACTGGGACCACGTCCACTTCGGGCACGAGGCGCTTCCGGAGGTCGATCTGTCCGATATCTCATTGGAAACCGACCTGTTCGGCAAGAAGCTCGAGGCGCCGATCGTCGTGGCGGCCATCACCGGCGGGACCGACGAGGCGAAGGAGATCAACGAGAACATCGCCAGGGCCGCGGCCGACCTCGGGATCGGCATGGGCGTCGGCAGCCAGAGGCCCGCCATCGAGAATCCAGAGCTGGAGTACACCTACGACATAGTGAAGCAGTACGACGTCCCGCTGGTCATCGGGAACGTCGGCGCTCCCCAGCTCATCGATCAGGAGAGGCCTGCACTGGGCACGGATGCCATCGAGAGGGCCATAGGCATGATCGACGCCGATGTACTGGCCGTCCACCTGAACTTCCTCCAGGAAGTGGTACAGCCCGAGGGGGACCATCGTTCAACAGGCTGCTTCGACGCCATCAGGAACCTCTCTTCAACTCATCCGATCATCGTAAAGGAGACCGGCGCCGGCCTCTCCAAGGAGACCCTGGACCGACTAAAGGATACCGAGATCCTCGGTATCGATGTGGGCGGAATGGGCGGTACGAGCTTCGCCGCAGTGGAGCTGTACAGGGTCGGTGACGGGAACGAGCGCCTGCGGCGGCTGGGCAACACCTTCTGGGACTGGGGGATCCCGACCCCGGTGACGCTGACATGGGCCAAGGACCGGTTCGAGACGATCGCCACCGGCGGCGTCAGGAACGGACTGGACTGTGCCAAGGCGGTCGCGCTGGGCGCCGGCGCAGCAGGCATGGCAGGCATCCTTCTCAGGTCCGCCGTGGAAGGCTACGACAACCTCCTGGGCGAGCTGGAGACCGTCATCGCCGAGATAAGGGCGGCGATGTTCCTGACCGGAGCCAGGGACCTGGAAGGACTCAGGGAGAAAAAGATTTTAATCGAGGAGCCGATTAGGTCATGGCTCACAGAATAACGATCATATTGCGGAGGGGACCATATGGACCTTAACGAAGCTATCAACGAGAAGATCAGGACAGTGGACGAGGCGCTGGACACCGCTCTGTCGCTTGACGTCCAGAAGAAGCTCAACGACGCTATACGCCACCTGCCGATGGCCGGAGGCAAGCGTCTGAGGCCGATACTGGCCATGCTCGTGGCCGACACCATCAACCAGGGGACCGGCGAGACCACGATCCCGTTCGGCCTGGCCCTGGAGATCACCCACAACTTCACGCTCATCCATGACGACATCATGGACAAGGACGACTTCAGGCGGAGCGTCATCACCGTGCACAAGGCATACGGAGAGGCCACCGCCATCAACGCCGGGGACGTACTGTTCGCCCGGGCCTTCGAGGTCCTGGCCGACCTCAAGTGCGACGACGACATCTTCCGCCAGATCACCAGGGACCTGGCCTACACCGTCAGGAAGATCGGCGAGGGTCAGCAGGACGACATGGACTTCGAGAACACAGAGGTTGTGACCGAGGACGACTGCCTGCGTATGATCAGTCTGAAGACCGCCATCCTGTTCCAGACCGCGGCCCGCGGTGCGGCGAAGATCGCCAAAGGCTCGCCGGAACAGATCGAGGCGATGAGCCAGTACGGCATGAACATCGGCCTCGGCTTCCAGATCTACGACGACCTCCTGGACATCATCGGACAGGAGGAGGTCATGGGCAAGCCGAAGTTCAGCGACCTGAGGCAGGGCAAGAGGACGATCATCGTCGTCAACGCCCTCAACAATGCGTCCGAAGAGGACCTGAA
>JANQNJ010000164.1 GCA_028279645.1 Thermoplasmatota archaeon | reverse complement strand
CGGTATATCGATGATGACCTCGAGCTCAAACAACACCGTTGACGGGAACGAGATCTGGGACAACGGCCAGTTCGGCCTGTGGGTCTCCGGCGGCATCGACCCGGTCTACGGAAATGTGCTCACAAGCAACACGGTGTACGGGAACGGGTATGGCATGTCCGGTGTGGGGATCTACGTAGAGGGAGCGATCGGAACTGTTGTCAGCGATAATACAGGCTGGGACAACCACATGAGCTGCCTCAGGACCTCCTACTCGCAGAACATGACGATCAACGGCAACACCTTCAACGGGACGAAGGAGCCGATCTCCATCGAGTTCAGCAGGAACATCACCGCCAGTGACAACACCGTCTTCGACGCCGAGGACGGCATAGTCATCAAGTCCTCGGAAAGGATCACGATCATCGACAACAGCATCTCGGACCTGACCGTCCGGGGTCTCTACATCAAGGAGAGCCACAAGACGAACGCCACCGTCGACGTCTCGAACGTACCGATCGGTGTGTCGATCGCAGGTGGCCGTGGGAACCGGGTGCTCAACGGCAGCACCACCAACGTCGAGATAGGCGTTGAGCTCGCAAACACCGTCCATGGAAGGATAAGGGGTATCGACCTCGACGTCAACACGACGGGCCTCTACCTTAGGAACTATGCCGCGTGGAACGAGATCATCGACTTCGACCTCACCGATATCAGGAACCCGATCATCATCGAGGAGGCCAACGAGAACGAGTTCTACGACATCATCATAGGAGGCAACACCGAGGGCATCGACATATTCCGGGGCAACGGGAACATCATCCACGGCGCCACCATCGATGCCCCCAACGTGACCTGCGTGATGATCGATGAGGGCGACGATAACGTGATCTCCGGCAGCAACCTCACCGACGCCGACGTGGGTATCTGGGCCTACGAGGGGTCGAGGAACAGGATGGTCGGGAACAGCTACAGCGACAACGCCGAGAACGTGAGGTTCGAGGGAGGCTTCAACAACTTCGTGGAGGAGGAGGACCTTCGCGGGGCCTCCGACCTGCAGCTGAACCTGACCGAGAGGACAAGCGTCGTCGCCATCAATTCCACCTTCGAGGACGACGATATCTGGATCGGGAACAACTCGAAGCTCTACGTGAAGAACTACCTCAGGGTCCGCATCCTCTTCGGCGACCACACCCGTCTCGAGGGAGGTGATGTCCTGGTCTCCGAGAACGATGAGGCGATCTACAGCACGTCGGGATATGTCGGCACACATCCCCAGACCGACGATGACGGCCAGACGCCGTGGTTCCTGATAACCGACAGGTTCTATGACGGGACCACCACGCCGGAGTACTTCAACAACTCCGCCGAGGCGAAGTTCCTCCACTGGGATGAGTTCAGGTATATCAACACCAGCACGTCCCATACCGAGGAGTTCATCTGCAACATCACACCGCCGTGGCTCACATGGGCCGACCTGAACGGATACCAGACCGACGGCGTCGATCCCGATTCCGGGAACTTCACACAGGCGTTCGAGTTCGTCGTCAACTACACGGACAGGGACGGGAACCTACCCGAGGAGGGCTATCCCAAGGTCCTTATAGACATCGAGGCCGACGGAGAGATCGGGATCACCTACGATGTTTACAACGGGACATTCACCGACGGAAGGCACAACATGACCGAGGTCGATACCGGGGACACCGATGTCACCGACGGGAAGCTGTACTCGTTCGTCACCCACCTGCCCTTCGTTGACAGCATCCGCTACAGGTTCCTCGCCGTGGACGCCGACGGGATAGAGGCATACGAGGAAGCCGACGGTCCGCTGAACTACACCTTCGGCCCGGTGATCAAGAGCGGCCAGCTCGTGATGAACCAGGGCTATATCACGGGAAGCTACACCACTCTCGTCCTTATGGCGTACGACAACGACATGATGCCGATAGAGGGTCTGGGCAACTCGAACTTCAGGGTCAACGAGTCTGGGAAGAGGTCGACGTCGTTCCTGACCGTGGACGATATCGGCGAGATATCCACTGCCCTGCTCATAGACGCATTTTGGGACGTGAAGTCGTCCGACCTCAAGGACGCCATCGGAGCAATGCGCCACCTGGTCGACACGAAGTCCTTCGACGACAACGGAATGATCATCAAGTTCGAGACCGACGTCCACGTGACACAGGCCCTGACAGGCAACGCCACGGCACTGCATGAGGGGCTAAACAAGAGCACGGAGAGGCGCAGTCAGATAGCGCTCTATGACGCCATCGCCGAGGCGGTGGAAGCCATGGACAACAACACCCTCAGAAGGAAGGCCGCCATCGTGGTGACCTTCCATAACAACTACGTGGACAAGCCGGCAGAGCACTGGTCGAGGGACGAGGTCATCGAAGCCGCGAAGAGGGCGGCCGTCCCGGTGTTCATCCTCGCCGTCGGCGAGAACGACTGGTCCGACCTGCAGTTAGTTGCGGACAGGACAGGAGGGATACTCCTTGAACTGGAGGATGCCGATGAACTTCTAGATGCGGCAACGTCGCTCCGGATCCTCTTCGACAACCAGACGGCGCTCAGGTACGAGCCGCCGTCGACGGAGAAGGACGGTAGCTGGCATCCTGTCCAGATCAAGATGGTCCATGATGTCATCGATGTCACAGTTGATTCTGGCTATTACGCGCGGTTCACTCCAGCTCCCATCGTCGGCGTCTCACATCCGGATGGCTGGTTGACCGAGACGAACATCTCCATCGATATCAAATTCGCCGGGGACCAGGAGGGTTCCACCGAGCTCGAGTACAGGACAGCTCCGATATGGAAGGGCGAAGCGGTGGAATGGACCGAGTGGGTGCCGTTCCCGGGATGGGACAACGGGACGCACAATGTCACGATCAACATCTCCGCCCTGGAGCTGGCCTATCAGTGGAGGATCAGGGGGACATCGAGGTCGAACGACACCTCGGAATGGGCATATGCCATGACCGACAGTGATCGAAACACGACCATGGTGGACACCACCGGGCCGGAGCTCATGGAGATCGAGCTGATACCGATCACGGGCGACAACGAGGAGATCGTGGTCCACCTGTGGGGGATGTACGACAACGGTTCCGGGCTCGAGGAGCTGAAGTACTCCCTGCGATGGGACGGCGACCTCTATTACGACCCGCTCAAGCTGCACACGGTCCCCGTGAACAAGACGATAACGTTCAAACCGAAAGGAGAGGAGTTCTTCGACGGCGAGTACATCATCTCGATCAGGCTCGAGAACGGCGCTGGACTCTTTGTCCAGACCAACGGGACCACGGAGATCGACACGACGAAACCGGATATCAGCATAGACCATATCCTGGGCTGGACCAACTCCACCACCATCGGGATAGAGATCGAGGCCGACGACGGCAACTACGTCGAGATCGAGGTCTCCGAGGCGGAACTGGACCATGGCGAGATCGACGCCTTTTCGAACTGGACCTCGATGCAGGCAGGGAGCTGGCCGTTCACACCGGTCTTCAACGGGACCGGAGGGACCGGATACAGGTTCCGTGCCCGGGCCACGAACCACTTCACCGGAACGGTCTCCGACTGGATGCTGGGTCCTGGCTCTGTCATGGTCGATACCACCGGACCGGTCGACCTGGGAGTGAAGGCGTGGGGAGATACATGGACCCTCAACTTCAATGTCACAGGTGCCGAGGAGGAGGAATCGGAACTATCCATCCTGTCCTACATCCTGAGGATGGATGGAGATCCCGAGGTCTACAAGGAGGACACCATAGGCTGGCCCGGGACCGGGGCCGTGGTATCGGTCACCAACGACACCGGATTCAAGGAGGGCGACTGGGTGTTCACCGTCAAGGTGAGCAACAACGTCGGCCTCTGGTCGCTTGAGACATTGACGAACGCCGTGACGCTCGTGAACGGTCCGCCGACCGTCCCGTCCTATCTCTATCCGTCCAGGGTCAACACATCCGACATCACACCCAGGCTGTCCTGGTCCGCTTCCATCGATCCCGAGGGTGACGACATCGACTACCTCCTCGAGGTCGCCTACGAACCATCCTTCGCCGACCCGTTCGTATCGGAGACGGTCGAAGGGACCACCTACGATATCATAGGGGAGTTGTGGACGGGGACCTACTACTGGAGGGTCAGAGCCCGGGATTCCAACGGAAAGATGTCCAGCTACAACTCGACCCTGTTCAACATCTCCCTGCCTCAGCTCTACGGGACCGCCGATATCAAGCTCGCCGGGGTACAGACCTTCACCGTCAACGCAGGAGAGAGCTTCAACGTGCTGGTCACAGTGGACAACAACGGGAGCCACGACGCCTTCGGCGTGAAGGTCCACCTCCACCTGGACCCCGAGGACCTGGAGAACCTGGGGAGCCCGCACAGGACGGAGACGGTCACCAAGGTGCGAGAGGACGGGTTCGGGATCGCGGCATTCGCGTTGACAGGTCCCGAGACGACGGGAACCCACTTCGTGTTCGTGGTCATCGACCCGGAGAACGCCATCGAGGAGACGATCGAGACCGACAACAACATCACGGCCTACTTCGAGGTCGAGGACCAGGAGGGGCCGCCCAAGGACGACGACGGCGACGAGGAGAGCGGTGTCAATACGGCACTTGCAATGGGCGGACTGCTGGCCTTTATCCTGCTTGCGGTGATCATACTGATGATGATGAAGCGGGCAGGTTCCAAACCCAAGGGCAAGAATAGGTCCAAGAAGGAATCGATCTCGGACTACGCCGCCAGGAAGCGGATCTACGAGGAGATGCGGGCGGTGGACTACCATACCTACGGCATGTACAGCTCGTCGGGAACCGAACCGAAGACCGAGGTAGGCAAGAAGGTGGAGGACGGAGACAAGAAGAAGAAGGTGAAGAAGTAGGCCGTCGGCCCGTTCGTTGATGAACATATATATAACACCCCCTCGATTGTACCGGCGATGGATATCGCGACCGTTGGCTACGCGGTGCTGGTCGGGATCACGGCCGGCTTCGCCTCGGGGCTCCTGGGGATAGGCGGCGGATTCATCTTCGTACCGGCCCTGATGTTCCTCGTCGGCGTTGATATCCATACCGCTATAGCGACATCGCTACTCGCCATCGTTTTCACAACCTTTGCCGGCGGACTGACACATGTCAAAAGGGGTAATGTATCCCTTGCATCGGTGCCGATGCTGGCATGGACGGCCGTGATCGGAGCGAACCTCGGCGCGATGGTCGCATTAGGGACCGAGGAGGTACACCTCCGGTATGCCTTCGGGCTGCTCAACATCGCTGCTTCACTGAAGCTGCTCTTCATGGACCGGAAGGAGAAGGGGATGGCCAAGGACAGGTCGTCCATGACCTTCGTTCCGAGAAAGGGGCATAAGGACAGGGGAAAGGCGGACTACAGGAGGTTCCTGAACGACGACCTGAGGCACGACGCCCTTCTTGGAGTCTCCTGGTACACGATGGCGCCCTTCGGGTTCATCGTCGGTTTCGTGAGCTCGCTCCTCGGCATAGGAGGCGGGATAATCATGGTCCCGTTCCTCTGCGTCATATTCGGATTTCCGATCAAGAGGGCGATAGGGACATCTTCTGTTACGATCTTCTTCATAGCCATGGCCGGCGTCCTTCGATATTCGCACTCGGGCGAGATCGACCTTGCTGCGGGGATCATCATCGGAGTGCTCAGTATGTGCACGGCGGCCGTGGGCGCCCAGGTCGTCTCCAAGGTGTCGTCGAGGAGCCTAAGGAGAGGGTTCGTCCTCTTCCAGTGGTTCGTGGCGCTGAAGATATTCGGAGTGCTTGACGCGATCTTCGGCGGATGAAGGTACGGACGATATCATTTTGGTGGTTTTCTTACCGTAAATTCTCGAATTTTATTGTATCTTGGTATTTAATATTTACGAAAAGGAAAAGAGATGTCGAAGTTCAAGTCAACGGGATTCTACTTGAACGTTATATATATCGACCAGATTAGGTTTAATACGCGACCAAACTGGAGGTTACCAATGCTATCGCTGCAGGCAAAGAGACCCCTTGAGATCCTACTCGTCGAAGACAATCCCGGAGACGCCAGATTGGTGACCGAAGCGTTCAACGAGGACAGGCGGTCCGACAGGATCACCGTAGTGGGAGATGGAATGGCAGCGATGGAATACCTCAAGAAGGAGGGTCAGTACGGCGAGGCTCCGAGGCCCGATATCATCTTCCTGGACCTCAACCTGCCCAAGATGGACGGTCGGGAGGTCCTTCAGAAGATCAAGTCGGACAAGGAGCTCCGGTTGATCCCCGTCCTGATCCTGACGACGTCGTCGGACGAGGACGACATCCTACATACATATCACCTTCATGCCAACTGCTATCTCACAAAGCCTATCGATTTCGACAGGTTCGTCGAACTTGTGCGTGAGATACACAACTTCTGGCTGAACATCGTCATGTTGCCGTCGGCAACGACGTGAAAAGAGAACGCCCATTAAGTCCACATCTTTGGGGGGACGGCCCCGTTCTAGGAGAGTATTCATTACACCGTCAGGAGAAGTTATTAAACGGTCCACACCCATTCTCGGCCGGTGACTTTCCCATGAGGGTGGACGATACTCCCGATAACCTCGATATCTGTATGGGCAACTGCGGCAACTGTCCAAGTCTGCCGCATCCGCCGGCGCCGTTCCTTTACTGCTCCCGGGGCAGGACAGAGACCCCGGTCAATAAGGATGGTTGCGACTGCTCCGGATGCGAGGTGTTCAAGAGATACGGTCTGGAAGGAGCATATTTCTGTGCCGAGGGGGCCCCGGAGGCGGAAGAATGACCGTCTTCGTCCATCTTTGCACCGTCTGCAACATGTACATCTACGACCCCGCTGCGGGGGACACGAGGGAGGGGATCAGTTCGGGTACCACCTGGGAGGAGGTCGATCCGTCCTTCGTCTGCCCGATCTGCGGTGCTCCTAAGGATGCCTTCACACCGTTGGAGGGAGAGGCGGCGGAAGCTGCGGCGGTCAAGTATCAGGGGTTCCTCGACAAGAAGAGGCCGAAGGCCGCGTTGACGCTGGCCGGTGTGAGAGAGAAGAGCCAGGAGCACCTCATGGGGATATGTTCAGTTAACAAGGTGTGCGATGGAGATCCATCCAGATTGTGCATGGGCCAGAAATATGGAGCTCCTATCGGGCTGGGGGGTGTAGGTAAGGGACTTGCGTTCACATCCAACGTGGAGTCGCTTGACAGGGTCAGACTGAAGATGCGGTTGATCACGGACCATGCAGAGCCGGACCTGTCAACCACGATATTCGGGAAGGATATCTCGCTGCCGGTGATGGCGTCGTCGCTGTCCGGGGTCAAGGCGAGCATGGGCGGGAAGATGCCAGAGTCAGGCTTTGCGGAAGCGATACTTGCGGGATGCGTGAAGGCTGATACCATCGGCCTGATCGGCAACACCTCTGACGATGGCGAGGAGACCACGGGTGTGGAGGCTGTAAAGAAGGTGGGAGGCGGAATACCGATATTCAAGCCCCAGGCCAACGATCGGCTGATCGAGCTGATCGGCATGGCAGAGGAGGCCGGTGCAGCGGCAGTCGGTGTGGACGTCGACGGCGCCTCGAGCACCAACTGGGAGAGGGCGGGCAAGCCGGTCTTCAGGAAATCAGTCACCGACCTGAAGGAGCTGACGGGATCTACCGACCTGCCGTTCATGGTCAAGGGGATCATGTGCGCCGAGGATGCCGAAGCGGCGATATCGGCCGGTGCTGCCTGCATCGACGTGTCGGACCACGGGGGGAGATCGCTAGGGGCGACGCCCGGCATGGCGGAGGTCCTGCCCGGGATAGTCGAGGTTGTCGACGGAAGGGTCAAAGTGACAGCCGGTGGAGGTGTCAGGACCGGATTCGACGCGCTGAAGATGCTGGCGCTGGGGGCGGATGCCGTGCTTCTAGGCAGGGATATCGCACGGGCCGCGCTCGGCGGTGGAGCGGACGGCGTGAAGCTCCACATGGAATACGTCAGGAGCGACCTTAGACGGGGGATGCTCCTCACCAGCTGCGACACGGTCGCCGATATCGATGGTTCGATACTGGTCTGAATTAGGGAACAATCATTATTATCCAGTGGCCGTCCCGGTCACTGTAGTAAGAAGATGAAACGAGGGAGATAGAGATGGAGGATCTGCACGAGTTCGACGTATGCGTCATAGGCGGTGGACTGACAGGCCTCAGAGCGGCCTACGAGTGCGCCGAAAGGGGCTTCTCGGTGGCAGTGCTCTCAAAGGTACATCCGCTCAGATCGCACTCCGTGGCTGCCCAGGGAGGCATCAATGCCGCCCTCGGGAACGCTCCCGACGGAAGGGACGACACCTGGGAGGGCCACGCCTTCGACACGGTCAAGGGAAGCGACTACCTTGCCGACCAGGACGCTGTGGACGTGTTGACCAGGGAGGCGCCCCGCGCAGTGGTGGAGATGGAGCGGATGGGGACGGTGTTCTCCAGGTTCGAGGACGGGAGGATCGCCCAGCGCCCCTTTGGAGGAGCAGGGTTCCCGAGGACATGCTACGCGGCGGACAGGACCGGGCACAACCTCCTGCACACGCTGTTCGAACAGACGGTCCATTCCAGGGTCGAGATGTTCGACGAGTTCTTCGTTACATCTCTGGTGATGGAGGAGGGGAGGTGCGGCGGGTGTACAGCGCTGGAGACCGCAACAGGGAGGATGCATGGTTTCCCGGCGAAAGCGGTCCTGCTGGCCACCGGCGGCTACGGGCGGGTCTACGCCAGGTCGACCAACGCGCTGATCAACACCGGCGACGGCGCCTGGCTGGCAATGAGAACAGGCGTGCCTTTGCTGGACATGGAGTTCGTCCAGTTCCACCCAACGACGCTCTACGGAACCAACATCCTGATCACCGAGGGGGCGCGGGGTGAGGGAGGATTGTTGTACAATTCAGATGGGGACCGGTTCATGGACCGATACGCCCCGAAGGCGATGGAGCTTGCTCCAAGGGATATTGTGGCAAGGGCGATCCAGCAGGAGGTGAACGAGGATAGAGGGTTCGAGAGCGAGTACGTCCATCTAGATCTGACGCATCTCGGCAGTGAGAGGATCATGGAGCGACTGCCGGGTATAAGACAGATCGCCATGGACTTCGCCGGGATTGACCCGATCGAGAGGCCGATACCGGTGCAGCCTGGACAGCATTACTCCATGGGCGGGGTGGCCTCCGGACCGAACTGTAGAACCCCGATGGAAGGGTTGTGGGCGGCAGGCGAATGCGCCTGCATCAGTGTACACGGCGCCAATCGCCTCGGCGGGAACTCGCTACTGGAGACCGTGGTCTTCGGAAGGGTGGCGGGGGAGGATATCTCCGATGTTATTACTGGGACCGGAACATACTCCGACGCCGTTTCAGACGCGGTGGCTTCCGAAGGCTCACGGATCGAAGAGGTCCTTTCACGTTCCGGAGACGAGAAGGCCGTTGATATCCGCACCGAGATGAAGGATGCGATGTTCAGCAGCTTCGGCGTCTTCCGGGAGGCGCCGCGGATGAAAGATGGACTGGAGCGCATCATTGCACTGAAGGGCCGGATCGTCGACGTAGCCGTCGGCAACAGCTCG
>JANQNJ010000145.1 GCA_028279645.1 Thermoplasmatota archaeon | reverse complement strand
GACGAAGATCGGGTCGTATCCGAAACCGCCCTCCCCCCTAACCTCCATCGCGATGGAACCTTTGATCACGCCGTTGAAGATGCTGGTACCCTCCGCATTCCTGAGGAGGATGCAGGAGGTGAACATCGCACCTCTATCCTGCGACCCCCTCATTATGTCCAGTATCCCCCGGTTCCCGATCGTCCCGTGCACGTACTTGGAATACACACCTGGAAACCCTCCTAGTGCGTCGATCTTCAGGCCGGAATCCTCGATGATGAACGGCGGTTCGACAACGACGAGGTCCGCTCCGAACCTGAGCACCTCCTCGTGTGTATCCGCCTGCACCTCGGGATAGGATCCCTCGGCCATGAACATCTCCACGCACGTCCCTTCAAGCGCCTTCAGCCCCTCCTCGTACTTGTGCCGGTTCGAGGTCAGGAACGCGATGCGCATCTCAACCGCTCCTTCCCCTCTCGAGGATCGCCCGATCGGCCTCCTTGATGAAACCCGACATGTCCACACCTTGCTTGTGGCCGATGAGGATGGCCGCGGCCTCGATCTCGATATCCATCTCCTTCTTCGTCCTGTTGATCTCGGCCATGATCTCGCTCTTGCTCAACCTGGTCTCGGTACATACATAGGATACCATCGATCTGAGATCGCTTACGCTCACGGTACCATCTCCCTGCCCGTCTCGGTGAACGGGTCGATGATGAACCCGGTATAATGATCGTTCCCCTTCAGCTCGTAGGCTGCCGCGAACGCCAGGAGATCGCAGCCTTCCCTGGCATACACGCGATGGCTGTCGCCGAGGTCGCGATCCGCCGGCCAGAGCACGATCGTGTCGACCTCCTTCCGCACCAGCTCGGTGACAGCCTGGGTCGGAGCGATCCCGTCCAGGGACGACATCGACCTCACAACGCCCTTCTCCATCCAGAGCAGAACGCCGAAGTTGTCGGTCAGGTCCCGCGCCTCGTCGACCATCATCACATCTGTCATGAACCGCGAATCGAAGAGACAGACAGAAGCCCCTGCGACGATGAGGTCGATCATATCCTCCACGGTCCGGGCGCCGCCGTTCAGCACGACCTCCTTGCTGTCCGCGAGGTCCTGGATGGTGTCGACGTTGGGCCGGTTCCTGGCGAGGCCGTCCACATCTAGGACCATGACGGTCTCCGATCTGTCTATCCCGGGATTGGCCAGCACATCGTCAAGGCTGAGATAGGACGGGCTGCTCGATGGTCCGGTTCCCCTGTCCTGGGGGTTCTGACCTGCTTCCATGAACGCGTCCGCGCCGACGGCGATGAAGCCGTCCCTCTCCAGTCCGATCGCGGGAAGGATCCTCATACCTGTCATCCTCCTCCTGTATAGGCCCAGGGGTTCATCCCCTTCACCTTCTTAAGGACCTCCTTTCCGTACTGGTAGATGTAGAAGGGAGCCAGTACGATGGAGAATATCATGATCGATGCGAACAGCATGATGTAGAAAAGGGATATCCCTGAAGTGTCTCCGGTCACGATGACGGACATGTTCAGGTAGTCGATGGCGAAGTGGAGCAGGATCGCCGCATAGATCCCTCTCCTGAGGAAGAGGTAGCCGAAGATCAGGCCGACGAAGAAGGTGGGAGGGAACTTCCAGATATCCCAGCCGTGAGTGACATGGGCCATGGCGAACATGAACGCGCTGCTTCCCATCAGAACTATCTCGAAGAACCCAAGCTCGAAGCCACCTCCGATGAGGTAGTTGATCGGCCTGATCCCCTTGTACCTGATGACCAGGTGGACCACCAGCAGGGGGAGCGCCAGAAGGACGATCCTGAACTGGACCTCCTCGAAGACCGAGGCGTTGGCCAGCACGAACATCAACTTCCAGGTCTCTATCTTGTCCCCATCGAACGGCGTCTCCTGGCGCACGCCAGCTGCGGTCAGCATCAGGGAGTAGATCACGGAGAGGAAGAAGTAGACGAGAAGGATCTGGGTGACCTGGACGATGGAGTTGCTTGAGACCTCCCTTATCCTCGAGGCCGGCCACTGCATCCCGTCCCTCAATCTCCTCACGAAGTCCGGAACGTCGACCTTGAACGCCCAGACCACGGATGCCATGATGGCCGCCACGATGAGTCCGTAGTAGATCTGCAGGGCCGTTCCCGTGAGGGTCCCGATACCAACCGCTGTTGGGAGGAACAGGTGAACCGTGTAGGATGATGTGAACAGGTTCCCGGGGACCACTGCGAGGCCGTAGATCAGGAACGGAACGTGGATCGACATCAACAGGACCAGGAAGAGAAGGACCGTGAGGTTGGACAGGTTGTGGAGCCCCTTGAAGAAGATCTCCAGGACCGTGGCCGGCTGGGA
>JANQNJ010000089.1 GCA_028279645.1 Thermoplasmatota archaeon | reverse complement strand
GGGGGGGGTGGAGGGGGGAGGCGTACAAGTTCACGGGTGATTTCTTCGCTGGAAATCCGTTCTGCTGGAACCTGAACACAGGGGATTAGGTCTAGACCCGGAGCCCAAATCTTCTTTAAAATTGAATAACATATATACACACAATGGGAGGACCTAGTTGAGAACGATCTTGCTGGTTTCGTTATTTGCATTTGCGGCTGCAATGTTCCTTAGTTCCTCCGTCGATGGTCTGAGCCCTTCATGGGAGAGATATGATAACGTCACGCACAATGATCGCTTCATCCTCGGTAATGAGGATAGAATATACGATCATTTCTACGTCCATTTCGACGAACCAGTCGATGGATATGAACTCTGGATCAATGGCAGCATACTTTTCGAGAACCGACACTTCAGTGGAGGGAAGAAGGCATTAGGACCAGAATCCATCAAATGTCATCCGATCCTTGGAAACCACACTTTTGATATCTGGATGAAATTGGAATCAGGGAATGGAACAGAGGTTCATGATCTGAACCTGTCCATGTACGTTCAGATCGCGTTCAACATCACATGCTATGTCCCGGATCCTGTCGTAGAAGATGATAGGACCATTTTTGTGCATATCATCTGCCATTACGAACTATTCAATGTTACGGTGTACCTCGATACAGACTATGAGATGTTGCTGGATAGACACTACTATAATATCTCCAAGATGGAGCCCGGGGAATATCTTTTTACATCGAATGTAACGAGATCATCATTAGAAGGACCTGAATACAACTATCTTGGGATCCAGTTCTACGGTTACTACTCGAACGATGAACTTTTCAGCGTGATCGACCACACGAATGATATTGATGTGAGGATAAAGAAGGATCACGACTCAGAGCATTCACATGGGATACTTAGTATCGGTATCCTTGCGATCGTATTGATCCTGATAGTGGTCTTAGGTATCTCTAGTTATGGTAAAAAAAGAAAGCGAGATTGAACCATTCAATGTTAAATAGAGTTCAATATCCGGCAGTGGCAGGTCGGTTCACTCAGGCTTCATGGCAACGACGACCATCATCCTGTCGTTGTCCATCAGTTCCGTTCCACCGAGGTCGCTGTAGATCCCGATCACGTCGAGACCTGCAAGCTCCATCATCTCGGTCATTTCCTTCGGGGAGTAGATCCTGTACCCGTCCGAGAACTCTCTCTGCTCGCCGTCGAGGTCGATCTTGAACCGGTGCTCGATCCGCTTGGCCTCGAGGTCGACCTTGAACTCCTCCCAGAAGTCCATCCCCTCCATGGTGTAGGTCTTCATCCCCTTGGGCGGTTCGTTGAGGATACCTGGGCCGGCGAGCTCCATCAGGAAGTGGCCTCCAGGTCTAAGGGAGTTCGCCACGTTCCTGATGACCTGTTCGTCCTCGCCCCTGGGGAAATGTCCGAAGGAGGTGCGCATGTTCAATGCCGCATGGAACGTTCCGCCCCTCTGGAAGCGTCGCATGTCCTGGTGGATGAACTCGACGTTGACCGACTCCTCCTTACACCTGGCCTTCGCTTCCTTGATGTAGTGCTTGGTGGAATCGACGCCGGTGACCCGGTGCCCCCGCTTTGCCAGCTCAACGGAGTGCCTTCCGATGCCGCAGGCCAGGTCGAGAACGGCGGAGTTCGGCTCGAGCTCGAGGAGGCCGACTATCGCATCGACCTCGTCACTGGCGGCGGCCATGCGCTCCTCGTTGAACATGAGAGGTGCAAGGACCTCCCAGTACTCCTCGTTCTCGTGCCACTCCATGAGCTCTCCAGACGGAGAGATGTCTGAGGGGGTTTAAGAGTATTGTCCCGGGAGCCTCTCGGATAATGTACTGAACACAGATCACATCTTTACGAACTTGAGGTTGCTGGTCTCCCTGGCCCCCTCCCGGATCGAGTGGTAGGAGATCATCACCCTGCCGGTCTGGTCCATGGCAACGGAGGGGTTCCGTCCCAGATCGCCGTCGCGGCCCTTCGGCCCCATCCTGTCGACGTCCATGTGGTGGAAGTCGTCCCCGCTACCCTTGGCTATCCTCAGGAAGCCTCCTCTTTGCAGGCTGCCCGATGTCGACGGACCCGGATACCAGTAACTGATGACGGCCTGATCGGAGCCCTCTGTCCGGTCGATGGTGATCGATGGCTGGAGAGGGGTGTGTCGCGAACGGACCCCCTCGGAGGGCTGGACCATGACGCTCCGCCAGTCCTTCTCATCCACCGAGTAGTAGAAGCAGACGATCTCGTTGGAAGAGGTCTCGCTGGCTATGTAGGGGATCCCGCTGCCGTTGAAGGCGATGGCTGGACGGCCCCTGTACTCACGGTACAGGTCTGTCCTTAACGGCGATCGGACGATATCGACGGCGAACCGTCCATCGACTCCAGGGTGGGCCACCCTGATGAAGCCCTTCGGGTTCCTGAAGCATATCCTGGGTTCCAGTCCGTTCTCCAGTGCCATATCGAAGGATCGGGAATGATCACCGTGGATGGTGTGGAACCTGCCGACCTCCATGGGTGCCGGCCAGGCGGCCTTGGACATCTTCACGTAGAACAGGGTCCTCTCCTCCCTGTAGTGGATGAACCTGTCGGTGTACAGCTCCACAACCGGGGAGCGCTCGGTCATCCTGTCGAAACAAAGATGCGGGATGTCGTTCCAGTCCAGGACCATGACCACCGATCTCTCGGCCTCGGCCTCTGGATCGATCACGGCCTTGGTCCATGAGCTTCCGGTCCTCTGGGAGTAGATGACCGAGCCCGCGGTCGACTGGTAGCAGATCCTGGGAACTCCGTCCTTGCCAACGGCCAGCGTCGGTTCGTTGTCGGAAGTGACGTCGACCTTGTCGGAACGGGACCACCGCCCTTCCTGGCGGTCCCATTTCGTATACCGCAGGACCCACTCGCCGTCCTCCTCGGAGACGAATACGATGTGCGGGAGGCCGTCGGGGCCCAATGAGAGCGAGGACCACTTGCCGGAGGAGCCGAGCTCGAACACGGTCTCGGCGCTCTCTGGAACGCTGTACGGTGGACCGGAGGTGACCTCCTCCACGGTCAGTATGTGGTCGGTGGTGTCGGAGTAGTTGCCGGCCAGGTCCTTGGCGAAGGCGTATATCTCGTATACACCCGGGGTAAGGGGTTCCTGGGAACGGACAGAGAAGGTGCCGTTGGACTCGGTGTAGGACATCCCGAACGTGTTCGGACCGTGTCCCCTCACAGCTATCCAGACGATATGGCTTCCCTTAGCCGACCCGTGAATAACAGGACGGGTGTCGGTCGAACGTGACATCGAGAGGATGATCGGCGGGTCCGGCTGGGTGGTGTCCAGTTCGACATGGATATCGTTGGACTCGTCCGAGACGTTCCCCATGTCGTCGGTGGCCGTGACGTGAAGGACGTTCCGGCCCTCGATGAGCGTCCTGGTCGGGTCCACGGGGATCCGGAACTCCCCCTCGAAATCGGCCCTTTTAGTGCCGATGAGGAGGCCGGCCTCGTTGTACAGCCTCACGGTGGAACCGGGTTCGGCGTGCCCCCTCAGGGTCGGGGTCGGTGTGTTGATCGGAAGATGAAGATCGTAAAGGGTCGGTCTGAACGGCCTGGTCAGGTCGACCAGCAGGGACGGGGAGGGTGTGGAAAGGTTCCCGGCGAGGTCGAGGGCTCTTGCCTCCAGCAGGTGGTTCCCGTCCATCAGAGATTCAGGATACGAGAAGGTGAAGATCCTGTCCTCGACATCGACGGGTATCGGGACCTTCCTGTCATCGATGAAGATGTGGACCTTTTCGACGTCGAGGTCCGGGACCCGGCCCCTGATCACGGGCTTCCCGTCTGGTCCGTAGAACGGGGTGAAGAAGATCGGCGAATCGGGCACCTTGCTGTCGACCTGGACAGGGACGTCCGCGTTCTTCGAGGCCATATTGCCCAGACCCGTGGTGAGCCTGCCCTTGATGGAGTGGATCCCCTGATCATAGGGTCCAACGATGTACTTGCCGATGTAGATGCTGGTCCCCTCATGCGGGAGGTTCGTGATCCCTATGATCTCGGTCTTGTC
>JANQNJ010000088.1 GCA_028279645.1 Thermoplasmatota archaeon | reverse complement strand
TCGTTGTGATCGGGCTGATCCTCGGCCTACATTTCGGCACTTGGATCGCATCCGTGAAGATGACGAGCATCGCCAGCAGCATCATCCTTGTGAACATGCACCCGCTACTTGTCCTTGTCATCGCCCACATGCTGCTCGACGAGAAAGCGAAGATGCACCATGTCGCAGGGCTCGGCATCGGACTTGTCGGCATGGGAGTGCTAGTGTACGGTGATGCGCACTCGGCCCTTGGAGACCTTTGGGGAGACCTGCTTGCTCTAATTGGCGGCATCGCATCGGGCCTCTACCTACTCGGAGGACGCCGGGAGCGCAAGCGCCGTTCGATAGTTGTCTACGGATTGATGGTATATGGCATCGCCGGGATCTCGATCATGATATTCTCCCTGTTCGCCGGTACACACCTTTGGCCGTTCGCCGCACGAGAGTGGGGTCTGTTCATCCTTCTTGCCTTGGTCTCCACGATCTTCGGACACACGATGTTCAACTATGCGTTGAAATATGTACAAGCTCGGATCGTGTCGATGTCGCTTCTGATGGAACCCGTCCTTACCATCATCTTCGCGGCGATCCTTCTGCCCGAGTTCCCGCCTCCAATATCGCTCGTAGGAGGAGCGATCATCCTAGGAGGGATATGGCTTACAGTGAGGAAATGATAGGTCATAATTCGATCGTTAGTGTCGATGGATCTAATGAGGGCCAGTGCCTAATGATTAAAGTGTATTTATTGTGAAAACTCACATGTGATCGGCTCAACGACCACGGTCCTCGTCGGGCCAAATGATCTTGTGAAGTTGAGGCAGCACCCGTACATCGAGACCGAGTCCGAGAACCTCTTCTGCCAGCCATTTGAGTCCCTGGCTATCAGGGCTGTTCGCAGGTTGGAATAGAACGGAACATGGTATACCGGACTCGACTCCTTGTTGTGCGAACTCGAGATCCACCTGGTCCGCGATCACGAACTTGACCTGGTCCTGTGTTCGGAGGAGCAGGATGTTCTCGATGAACATCTTCTCGGATTCGCCCGAAGAGGGGCACTTGATGTCCATGGAGATCAGGACAGGAAGGGTCGCGAGCCGGGAGATATCGATGGAGCCGTTGGTCTCCACAATAACATCGAACTGTTGGAAGAGCAGTGCATCGATCAGGTCGTAGACCCCTTCCTGTGCAAGCGGTTCTCCCCCTGTCAAACACACACGAGGCGCACCGGTCCCCGCCATCCATGAGAGGATCTCGGGGATCTCCATCTCCTTTCCCTCCTCATATGCATATTCGGTGTCGCACCAATTGCATCGCAGATTGCATCCTGTCATCCGGATGAAGGCTGTGGGAAGGCCTATGTCGACGCCTTCGCCCTGCAGTGAGACGAAAAGTTCGTTGATCAGGACCATGTGATATGTTATCGAGATAGGGGTTTAAGAATACCTATGATTGGACCATCTGTCACGTGGATTTAAAGACCTATTTTCGATCAAGGTTCCCTCGTTGGCCTTCTAACAACCTTGCGGGGCTTTTTCGTCGTTTCGTTGAGGTGGACAGTTCGATCTGGAGAATCATTGATCTCAGAGGAAGGGGGCTGGCTCTTGTTTGTCCGATCGATCATGATGATCGTCATGAAGATGGCGACCCCTATCACGATGTAGGACATGAAAAGATACATGATCGAGGCATCGTCCTCATCTTCTTCACCGATCAGCTCCGGGTCCGAGGACACCGATGAATCGTACCATGGAGAGAAGTCGACCTCTGTGGAGACGCGGTCGCCTGCTTCGTTGACGCCGAGGATGGTGGGTCCATCCGGAGAGCCCCAGTAGTTCCGCTCGGCGTTTATCTTCTTGTCGCCGCTGGTCAGGACCATTATTCCGTGGTCCCAATTGTCGTGGATGTCGTTGTTCTTGATCGAATTGATTCCACCTGTGCCTCGATAGAAGTATATTCCCAGCCGATTTTCCGTGATCGTATTATGGTTGACATTGAACAGCTCGAATCCTCTCTGACCGAACAGCTTGATCCCCGCAAAGGTGTTGCCTCTAATCATGTTGTTCTCTATCCGTGCGTTTGTCTGGTCCAGTTCGATCCCGTATGTATTGTTCAATACCTCTGAGTCCTTGATATTGATGGTTTTTACATGACCGCATTTCTCGAGGCCGATCCCATATGTGTTGTTGATCAGCTTGGACCCAGATATTAGTACTCTTCCTATACTATCAAGATAGACGCCTGAACCGAGACCGCTGAGATCATTGTTGGTGAGTTCGACCGAGGCGCCTTCCCTGACGTAGATGCCCACAGGTAAGATCTCCCAGCTCGCTCTCGGCATACTATGACGAATTATAGAACCTTCAGGGATGTAGGTGAACTTGCTGTTCGTCACTCGGAGGGATCCCTTTGCGTCGAACGAGTAGATCCCGGAGCTAAAGTCCCCTTCCATCGTGATCCGATCAAAGATAAGGTCCCTTGAGCGGTGGCAATGGAAGCCGCTGCTGAACTTTCCCGAAAGGCTGACGTTCTTGAATGAGATCTCCTCACAATCGAGGATCTGGACCCCGTACTGGGTATCATTTATTCGAGTATCCTCGATGGATATATTCGTGCATACCGCGAGGATAACCTGCCCAACCTCGTCTCCTTTGATGGTCCGATCCCGGAGCATGTACATGTACCTCACCGGCTTCCCGCTGACGGTGTTGGACCTATCGATACTGTATTCGGAATGGAACATCGGTTGCTCCCAGAAACGGATGCCGCCAGTATGCAGCTGATTTCCTTTGATGGTCACGTTGGTGTCCGACCGGACATAGATATATGACCAAACATCCTTCATTCGATTATTTGAGATAAGGACATTCTCACACTCATAGATGCTTATCCCATTGGTAGTCTCATCACGCAATATATTGTCGCTGATATCGACGTTGACGGATCCTCCACAATAGATACCACCATCCTTTTCGATCTGTGAATCGGTGATCGAAACATAGTGGGAATCGCTGATCGAGACCGCACCCTTACTGTAGAAAAAAACATTCGACGAGATCGTGAGATGATATCCATCCTCGATCCGGATGCTACTTCCGGAACAATTGTTGAACTCACACGCCTCAATACTTATCGAACTGATATCGCCGCCGCCCTGTCCGATGGTGTCATTTGTCGCCCGGTACCGTTCAACCGCGACACCACGATACATGTCAGTGAAGTTGATCCTCGACAATCGTATGTTCTTTGTTCCAACGGTAGTGTCCCGTGTGATCTGCACACCATTTGTCCTATCCGGGCCCCCCCGAATGGAGATGTCAGATATCGACACGACACCGCTCAGTATATTGACGACCGGATCACTGCCATTACCGTCCAGGATCGTATCGGACGCTCCGCTTCCAACGATCGTTAATGATCCATCCACCGTTAATCGCTCGTTGTAGGTCCCAGGACCGATCTCGATAGTATCCCCGTCCGAGGACGCATTGATGGCATCCTGTATTGCGATGAAATCGCCAGCGCCAACGTCGTCGTCGACGGTGATGAGATCGGCTTCAATACCCATGGAAATCGAAAGTATTATCACTAAGAATGTTCCACAGAGACCTACTGCAGCCAAATAGGTTCTGAAATATCTCATTGATAGCCCAACCATGCTCGTTATTATATTGAAATTCATCATTTAAGTAGGTTGCCAAATACGCAAAGAAAGATCGAACTATTGGGGGATATCGATCTCAAACGGACACTCAACCGGACCACCCCGCCCACCCCTGACGGAACTCGTCGAACTCCCCCGCCCTTATGGCCATTCTGATCTCCTCCATCAACCGGAGGGTGAAGTGAAGATTGTGGATCGATGCAAGGGTCATGAAGCTGTACTCCTTCTCCCTATACAGGTGGTCCAGATATGAGAGCGAATGATGGGTGCAGGTGTAGCATGTACAATCGGGGTCGGGCGGACTCTCAACGCCCCGATTGGCGGCCCTTCCAAGGTTCAACCTTCCGGATGAAGTGAACAGCGTCCCATGGCGGGCGTTCCTGGTCGGGAAGACGGAGTCGAAGACATCCACACCCCTGGCCACCGACTCGATGATCTCGATCGGAGACCCGACGCCCATGAGGTACCGGGGCTTCTCCTTTGGCAGCATGGTGTTAGTGAGCTCCACCATCTTGTGCATGACGTCCTTCGGTTCACCGATGCATAGTCCGCCGATCGCGTAGCCCGGGAAATCCATCTCGACCATTCTGGGGACATGATCCCGTCGGAGATCGGCGTCGGTCCCGCCCTGGACGATGGCGAAGTGGAGTTGATCGGGATTGGAGCCTGCTCCTGAGGTTGCGTCGATGTGATCCGCGGACCTCTTCGCCCAGAGCTCGGTCCTTCTCGCGGCATCTGCGAGCTCGCCAGGCGTCGAGCCGAAGGGCGGACAATGGTCCAGCAGCATCGCAACATCTGAGCCGAGAACGCGTTCGATGTCTATGACGCCCTCTGCTGTTAGGAGTACAGGCTGGCCGTCGACCGGCGACCGGAAGGTGACGCCTTCGTCGCCGATCTTCAGCAGGAGGTCCTCGTTCAGGATCTGGAAGCCGCCGCTGTCGGTGAACATACACCCATCATAGTCGACGTATCTGTGCAGGCCG
>JANQNJ010000039.1 GCA_028279645.1 Thermoplasmatota archaeon | reverse complement strand
GCCGCGATTGTATGGGTCCCGTCATCGAGGTCACCGATCTTCAGGGTATACGACCAGGATGTCGTTCCTGATGCATTGGTCCAGACGCCACCGTCGATCGATACCACCACCGATACCACCCCATCGTCGATATCCCCTGCCAGCCCCGATATGATGGTATCCTCTCTGATCGTGGCACCATCCGTCGGGCTCACTATCACTATTGTCGGTATCTCGTTATTGATCGTGGTGTTCCATATCGGATACCTGTCCTTCGAACCCGCGCTTCCATCGATAGGATAGTGTGAATCCCCGTAACCATCACGGTCCAGGTCCTCGCCGTCGTAATCCGACCAATCGTTTCCGTGGGAGCCGTTATCCCACCTGTTGGAGTCGCCATTGTCCTTTGCCTGACTCCCGTTCCGGTAATTATTGTAGATTACATTGTCGTAGATCAGGTTCGAATCGCTGTTCTCGTTGATGTGGAACGCATAGTCGTTATGATCGCTGATGTTGTTGCCCTTGATCAGATTATCATCTGAATCGATGAACCAGAGTCCGAACTCCCCTCCGATCCCGCTTGTGTCCCCATTGTTATCCCTGATCTCGTTGTAAGCCACGGTGTTGTTGTGAGATCTCTCGAAGTGGAACCCATCTCTATAGTTCCCTTCGATTACATTGTCATAGACCTTAGATTGGTCGCAATTCTTTAGCACGATACCGCTGTTGCCGTTGTTCTTGATCGTGTTATTGAGGATACTGCAGTAGGAACTGGTGACACCAAAACCGTTCCCTCCGTTTGAATCCGAGACTATGTTCTTCCAACAGGTTGCGTGTTCAGCGCTAACCTTGACCGCGGAATCACCTGATGCTGCTCCTGTTATGGTGAAACCGGTCAGGTTGACATAAGGAGAAGTGATTTCGACCGTCTTTCCAGCACCTTGCGCATCGATCACTGTATTATCCGATCCATTTCCTACAAGGTTCACCCGAACATCGACCACAATCCTCTCGGTGTAGCGGCCGGCATGCACATTGATTATATCACCATTGTAAGATGAATCGATGGCTTCCTGTATCGTTGAGAAATTTGCACCAGCCCAGTCATCGTCGACTATCCATGTGAAAGGTCCACCATTGGGAGGGGTGACATTCCAGATAGGATATCTGTCAACAGAGGAGGAATCACCATCGATCTGATAATCCTCATCACCGTACCCGTCCTCGTCCTCATCGTAAGCGTTGTAGTCTGACCAGTGATTGCCATGGGACCCGTTGTCCCATTCATTGGATCCTCCATCGTCATGTGCCTGGACCGTGCCGTTGGCATTCCTCAATATCCAGTTCCAATAAATCATATTCTGATCGCTCTCGTCATCGAGATAGAGTGCATAATCATAGTGATCACTGATGTTATTCCGGCGGATCTGGTTCTTATCGGAATTGATTAACCATAGACCAAACTCTCCAATAGCTCCCACTGAGTACGCATTGTTCTGTGAAATATTGTTGTAGGAGATCGTGTTGGAATTCGATGATTCGAAATGGATGCCGTCTCTATCATTGTCTTCAATCAAATTGTTATGGATCCTAGCATGGTTGCAGTTCTTCAGGACGATACCGCTATTCCCATTGGCAGAGATCGTGTTGTTTTCGATGACGGAATACGATCCCGTGATCCCAAATCCATTCCCGTTTTCTGTCCCGGACACCTCGTTCCAAAAGCAGGAAACATGTTCTCCTCTAACTCTTACAGCTGACTCGTCAGCTCCCGCATCTGTTATGTAGAACCCTGTTAGATTGACATACGAGGTAGAGATATCTACGGTCTTACCGACTCCCTGCGCATCAATGATCGTATCCGATGAACCATTGCCGACGAGGTCCACTGATACCTCTACAAGGACCGATTCAGGATATGTCCCGGCATGGACACGAATAATATCCCCTGATTGTGAGTTGTTACAAGCGTCCTGGATCGTTGTGTGGTCAGCACCCCCCCAGTCGTCATCAACAACCAAGGTCTTTCCGGTCGATTGCCCGAACAGGTAGATCCCGAGCATTATTACTAGACACGCTAAAACTGCTCCTCGCGATAACCCATGCATTCTCTACCACCGAATTCTATTATGCAGATATTGAGAATATAAAACCTTTGATTTTTCAGATCACAACTCTTTCTCGATCTCCTCCACCAGATAGCACCGCTTGACCTTCCCATCCCTCTCCATCCTGATCACACCCTGCTGATAAAGCCTCTGAAGGTTCGAACTCACCGTCTGGACCGGTAGCCCGACCTTTTCCGATAGCTCCTTGACCGAAAGGCCGGGAGCCACCGAGATCGCGCCTACGAGCCGCTCCTGTGTCCCGGTGAGGAACACCGTCCTCGGATCTATGGGTTCGTCATAGGTGTAATACCGCTTGTAGATGCCGTCCATGTGTTGGCGGACCATGTTGCTCTCTGTCAGGACCTTGAGATGGTGTTCCAGGGTACTGTTCCTCATAGACAGGGTCTGGCCTATTGCGCTGAAATGGATCCCCGGATTGTTCTTGATCTGATCATAGATGATCACGCGTTTAGGGTTCGAGAATGGCTGGGTCGAGACCCGGGAGTACATGGTGATCGCGATGATGGCACCCGCAACGATGATGAGGACCATTGACACCGGAAGACAGATGCTCCCCGTCGAGACCGATTCATCGTCCAACCCCTTTGCACCACCGCCGCCTCCATACGTGACCTGGAGCGACACCGACCATGACGTTAAGTTCGAGGAACCGTACGACGACCCCCCTTGATCCAGTTCGAAAGTGACCCGATAGCTTCCCGAATAACTAGGTGCGTCGGTATCGAAAACGGTCAACGGACCGGCGTTCAGTGCGTGTGATTCCCCCACGACCCCGTCGAAGGTCAGGTTCCCTGTACCGTTGAATCCGATGATGTACACTTTAAGCTCGGAGCCCCTCCCGATGGATGTCACCTGCTCCCCCTTATCGTCCATGAAGAAGATGATCGGCTGGGCTAGGTCATCAACCTCGATCTCATGGACCGCAGTGGTCCTGTTACCATCGTAACTTCCGTTGACCTCGATCGTGATGTTCTCGCCGAAGCATTCGTAGACGAGGAATCTGAGCGACATATCTTCGCCTGAACGCCACAGCTCGGCCACATCGTCCCTGCCATGATAGTCCGCATACCTCTCTTCATCGGTTCCGGATGTCCCGTTATTATTCTTGTCCAGCGTCCATGAAATGGTCCGGTTCTCTCCGTTCTGGTCCAGGGTAATATTGATCAGGTCCCGATCGAACCCTTCCATGTCCAGTGTGATCCACTCTCCTGGACCCGCTGCGTTCGCACCGGTCACCGTTGGCGTATCGGACTGAGCCGTCACCATGCTTGAGAGGAGCAGAAGGGTTAGTATGGCGGCGGTCGGACCGACCGCCGCCCACCGTTGCCTTGAATAGTGGTTCCCTTCCGCTCCTTTCATTTCCTATCTCCCGTCGATACCATGCAGCTGTGCCTATTTATTCGCTTTGGATCGATCATCCCTGCTCGGCGGACCTCTGGTCCCTGCCCCTTTCATACGAGACTTCGATGAATATCTGATGCCAAGGACGAGGCCCATGACGACAAGAACGGTACCGACCATGCTCATCGATCCCGGTCCGGGAACATCCGCTGAGTGGCCGGAACCGCCGGCGGATTGCGGCGGCCCTCCCCCTCCTCCACCTTTACTGTTTCTGTAACCATCCCTATCGCTGTCCGGCGGCATACCTTGGACGGTGACGTTGCCCTCGTCGTCTTCGTTCTTGGTCTCGTCGATGACCAGCAGGCTCGTATATGGTGTGACGAAGTGATATTCCAGGGAAAGATCCTCTATCTCCTCCACTGCTTCATCATATTCGCCCTCTACCTTGATGAGATCGAGGAGCTCGCTGATCCGCGTATAGGCCCATAATCGATGGACGTACGGATTGGATGTGCCGTTGGTGATATTGAAATCCTTGCTTACCTTAGACCTCCCATCCTTCGTCATCGCCTCGATGACGAACTCGATCGAATCGCCATCGACCTTTCCCACCGAGTATATCTCGGAGCCGTGGAACAGATATTCGGAGTCATGGACGGTCAGGTCGTAGACGTTCTCGGAGTAGTTCAGGGTCACGTTCCTCATCATCGGCGTTGATATGGTCCTATGGAAGTCGATCAGCTGGTCCGATGCATCCCTGTCCACCTCGATGCGGCGGCACCAGCCGTTGTTCTCTATGCTCAGTGCCTGAAGGAACTCGAAGTTCAGATTATATCCGAACCCAAGCGAATAGATGGGGACCTCGTCCTCGTTTATCCGAACGATGTTCGTGCGGATCGCATCGGGGCTCGCGTACTGTCCCGTGTTAGGTCGCCCGTCGGTCAGCAGGACGACGATAGGAGCACGCTCGATATCCGTTCCGACCAATCCAAGGGCCCTCTCCAGACTGTCATAGATATTCGTGCTGCCTCCGGCAGTGACCGCTCGAACATGATCGATCGCGTCATCCCTGTTATCCGATGTTGCCTGGATGAGCTTGCCCGCATAGTTCTTGTAGTTGTTATCGAATAGGATCAGCTCGAAGTTATCATCGTCAGGCAACTGGCCGATGATCTCCTTGAACGCATCCTTCACATGCTCGATCTTGCCGCTCCCGCTCATCGAACCCGACTTGTCGATGACGAACACGATATCCTTCGACATGGCCCCCGTGGCGACATCGCTAACACCGGGCGCGATCGTGTGCAGGAAGTATGTCTCATTGTCGTGGGTCGAGAACATGAACTGCCCGTACTCATCGGTCTCGAGTGTCGTTATGTTGATCTCGAGCAGGCTCCCCGGCAGCTCATCGAAGATCTGACCAATCGTAAGTGTATCGTTCTTGAAGGAGAGGCTCTTCCGATCGACATAGTCCGAGATATCGAGATCGTCGATACCCATTCTGGAGCATATTGTGGCGTTGATCGAGTATTCTTCGGCCGTGCTCACGTTGTGCCAGTGCATCCTGTACCGATACTGACCCTGCTCCCTCAATAGGAGGTCCTCGTACCTGAGCATGATCGTCGCTGAGGAGTTGGCAGAGACCGATGTCGATACGTAGTATACCTCGTCGTCTCCGACCTCTGTCAGGCCCGCGTTCAATCCCTTCTTCGATGCATTCTCGAACTCTTTCTTCGCCTTCTCCTTGGCGACGATGCTGCCGTACAGGGTCCCGTTCCCGGTCTCGATCGTCAGGTTCGAGATGAACGCCCGGACCGGGATCCTGAATGGGACGGCAACGACCTGGGCTTCGTCCTCGGTGTTGTTGTATGTGTAAGCTATCTCGGTCACGGCGTAGTTATCCTCGATGGAGATCGTTACCTCGTAGCGTTCGAGGACCAATCCACTTTCATCATCTTCCGTTCCTTCTCCGACGGATATCATCGGAACTAGTGCTGAAAGGATGAACAATCCGAACAACACCATCCCGATTACCTTACCTCTCCATACATACCTCGACATAGTACCTACCTCCAAGGGCGCGATGCCCTTTTCTTCTACTACTATTCTATCTTATCGTGCATATATATTGAGATTGGTGGGCTCTTGGGAATGATTTATAAACCTTTCGCTCAGGGCGGGTGCGAAATAATCCCCTGAACCGCTCGTTCTTGAAGCTTCTATACCTATTGACCTAAGTCGAGATACCGCTTCAAACGCTCCCTCACGGCCTTCTCGCCAATGTCCTCGTCGAAATCGAAGGTGATCAGCTCTATGCCCAGCGAGGCGCAGATATCGGCCTTCATCCTGTCCCTGGCCTGCTGTCGACGGAGCCCGCTCTCGCCGTCCCAGTGGTCCATCGGGATCGAATGCTGCTCCCCTTGGTACTCGATGGCGAGGTCGAGGTCCTCTATGAATATGTCCAGCTCGAGTCCCATGAGGAAAGGGGGCCGATGATGGCGCAGTATCGTGTTGTCTGGAAAGAGAACGACGACGTTACGGTACAGCTCCGTTTCCCGGTCCCACCGGTCCTCGATGGCCTTCTTGGCGAACCGCTTCCTGACCATGTTCTCAATGGCGGTGTTTATTTCCCGTCTCTGCTGGGACAGGGACCTGTGCAGTCGCTTAGCCTCGACGATGTCCGTTGCCATCAGTTCGTGGACGCGATGTTCGATCGAGACCTCGTCGATGGTCACCAGGGGTGCGATCTCGGGAGCTAGACGGTCCCGTAGGAGCTCGTGGCTGTACGGAGAGATCCCCACCTCGAAGAACGCCTTCCTGATGTACCAGCCGTGGCTTCTTCGAAAAGCTGATTCCGAGTTGCCCTTCACCACGGACATCGCAGGCCGGAGCCTGTTGCATTCATGGCACAGGTCCCCCCTGAATCCGGGACGGGCATTCTGTTCGAGCATCGTGATGATCGCCTCCGGAAGGGCCATCCTATCGAGGGGATTGGCCCCCTCTTTCTCATCATCATCCATCCGTTGGGCGGAACGGAAGATGAGATGGTTGCCGAAGGCGGTCTCTGCGCACGAACACAGGAGGGGTACCGATTCCGGCGACTCAGCGAATGCAAAGAAGGCCCCCATCGGTCCGGGATAATGAACCACCGGGAGCGGTAGCTCCTCCAGGGCGAGCATCGGTCCCTCGACCGCTCCATGGATCATCTTCGGTACGAAACATCTGCCCGGATTAAAAGATGACCCGGGTCTGATGAAACTAAGGATCGGGGCTCAGTTGTTCATCTAGATCACCGATCTTCGCGCCCGGCGATCCTAACAATATGCTACCAAATTCCGACAATAGGCGACATTGTTCTACAATTGTTAACATATTCGAGCAAAGCCTTATCTAGGGTGACGAGAACTGTATAAATCGAGCGGGAAAGTGGTATTATTTTATATCTCCCATGCAGCCTAACATCGCTTTCCCGTTCACAATCCCCCATACCTCTTCTTTCCAGATACTAGGCTGCATCGATGGCCATTATCCTGTGGCGCTGTCGCTGATAGATGATCTAATTATACGGATTCCAGATGACTACGATGGCCTACTCTCCAAAGGTTCCAGACCTCATCTCCCTCTCGATCTCCCTGAGGGCCTGGACCCTCTTGTGGGTCGGCGGGTGGGTGGAGTAGATCTCCGCGATGGAGCTGAACCTGCCCCTCTTCGACTCCTTCTCCAGGGCGAGCTCCAGCTCCCTCTCGTCGAGGACGCCGTCGCCGTTCAGGTCGTACTCGCTCTGCCTCTGGCTGATGCCCTTCATCTCGGCTGCGGCACTGATGCCGTCGGCGATGTAGAACGACCTTGCCTGTCCCTTGTCGTTCTTTGGCGCCAGTGAGAGCCCGTAGGTTATCTTGACAAGGGCCGATGCTAGCGCGTGTGGGTTCTTGGTTATCTCGGCGGAATATGCGTCGGAATAGTATTCCCTGATCCTCGAGATCCTCAGAACGATCAGCTGGGAGATCAGATAGATCACCAGGCAAAGAAGTCCGAAGGCCACGATGCCGCCGCTGTCACGGGAGCGGCCGCCCCCGAACCAGAGCATGTGGGCCCCCATGTAGGCGATGAGCGGAATAACGCTGATGAACGTCATCACGATGGCATCCTTGTGCTTGATATGGCCGATCTCGTGCCCGAGGACAGCCCTGATCTCGTCCTTGTTCAACTGCTCCAGGAGTCCTGTATGAACTGCGAGCCGCATGTCGTTCTTCGACCTGCCCCAGACGAAGGCGTTGGGCGTCTTTGTGTGGACGATCCCAAGCCTCGGAAGCTTCACGTCGGCCTCCATACAGAGCTCGGAGACCATCCTCTCGAGGAAGACGTTCTCACCAGGCTTAAGGTACTTCACCCTCGTGGCCTTCTCCACGATCCACGGGCTGATGGCCCACTGCATCAGCATGATCGTCGCTGTGATGATGATCCCGATGATCAGGCCCCAGTACATATCGAGCTGAAAGAACAGCGCAAACGCCAGGAGTATTATCAGCAGGAGTCCGAACATCAGGCTAACTGCAAGCGAGCTGTTGATCCGCAAGGCGGCCATTGATGCCATTGGACCGTTATCATATTGTCAGTATTGATATAGTTTTCTACAACTCCCCGTGGCGGACGCTTTTCCATTAGTTAGGTCATGGTGAATATCACTCTCAGACGAATCGTATCCATAATATATGGCGAGATAGATTAGGGATTGGCGAGCTCATGGGAAGAAGAGGCAGATATCTGGTCATGTTTATTATGATGGTAGGTCTCATCGGAATCAGTTCAATATCGTGTGGGAGCAACATTGACGTTCTATTCGACGAGGTATCGATGGATATCGATGTTTCACCGGACAGTCCAACGAACGGAACAGGTCGATTCACCGGGGTGTTCGAGGTCCGATCTGATTATCCAATGGAGGAGACCACAGCCTCCTTACATGTGAATTTCATGTGGCCTGCTGTCCTCACCCCGTCAAGCTTCACCGTTCGGGGTGACGATGACATCGAGTTCATCCTGGATGTAAATTTCCCCCTCCGGACCTTGGTGGATTCCAGCTCCAGCCTTGAGATCGCCGGAACATGGCAGAACGAAGCGGGAATGGCCGGTAACGTGAATCCGGCTTCTGCATTTACAAACATCCTTCCTTACTACGAGATCGACCTGAATCTTCCCACCGAGGACCTCGAGGCATACAACACCACACCGGCTGAGGCTGTGATAAGTGTCCAGAACACCGGGAACGATGTTGACACCATCTGGTTCGAGGTCACCAATTATTACGACCTGAAGCAGAGTGAATTCAATATCTCGACCTGGAAGATCGAGGCTGAGGTCGGAGCTCGTGAGTCGGTGAAGTTCTGTTTCGACGTTACCCATCCGCGATGGGATGACGTCTGGGAGATCGGCGGCGGATTCACGTGCTGGATCGAATACAAGATCTATTCTGAGACAGATCCCTTGAATGCCACCCTTGACGGTACTTTTCGTGTCCACCTCAACGGTAAGGAAAATGTCCACTCGGGAGATATCGGTGAGGACGACGACGGGATCCCGGGTTTCGAACCGTTTTTAATAGTTATATCGATTGGGATCCTCATCCTCATCGAGAGGAGATCCGTTTGATAACTCAAGTAAAACGGAACAACGAGAAAAGCTAAATACCACATCCAACAGACGTTATCATATCACACGCTGAGAGGTGGTATATATGGAAGAAGATGAAGTAGATGGGGCTACTTCGGAAAAGGGGGAACCTGTCGAAGTAACCTCTCTGGAGGAGGAGGATGTCAAGGACAAGGAGGCTACGAAACCTGCGTCCAAGGCAAAGAAGAAACGGGTCCCATGTCCGCGATGTGGTCATCCGCTCTCGTATCGGGCCAGCTTGAACGACTGGTACTGCAGCAGATGTCTACAGTTCCTAAAGCCAATGTACTGGTACGGAGGACATTGCTCGCCAAGGAACGACAAGCTGCACATCGGTCGGAGCGTTCTGGCGCTTGAGGGAGTATTCTGCGCCATTGCGTTCATCATGGGGTTCATGACAGTGTCGTCCATCAACATCGGATACTACGCTGACACCCGCGATACCGTCCTGGTGTTGCTGACCGCTGTGATCTTCATCAGCCTGCACAATCTGATCAGGCTGACGCTGCTGAACCCGTTGTGGTGGACCAGGTACCTTAAGGCAGCGCAATATCTGCCCAGGGCGGCCGTTGAGCGTTTGATATCGAGCGCTCTCCAGGGGTTGTACGGCACCGTTTCAGTGATCCTGATGTGGGCTATCTTCACCTCGGTCCTGTCCATCAAGTTCGGGCCCTCCGATTTCACACAGATCGGGGCGCTTGAGACCGTGTTCAGCTTCTTCATGGTCCTGTTGTTGTTCTTCCTCTACTCGAAGGACAGCATGGAGGCGATGGAGGAGATCTATCCGATGTTCACATCCAAGGGAAAGAAGACCTGAAGGTCGCTCGGACCACACAAACGTTATTTACGTCCACCGCGATCATATCCACATGACCGAGGTGGTCTCCAACGTCAACTGCAGGAACTGCGGCGCCCCGCTCGAGCTCGCGCCTGGCGAGATCCTGATAACATGCGAGTTCTGCGGAACGACATTCAACCAGTCCTCCGACAAGGCCTTCGTCCTGAAGCACAGCATCGTCCCCAACTCGATGTCAAAGGACGATGTCAAGGCACTGGTCAAACGATGGATGAGGGGCGATACCAAGCCCCCTAACCTGGCCAAGGCCTCGAAGTTCCATGACATTAAGCTCACATATCTTCCGTTCTTCGTGATCGATGTCAAGGCGAAGACCGAGTTCAAGGGCGGCATGACCCGGACCGGTGGTTGGATACCACGTGAAGGCGTCATGGACAAGGAGTACTTCTGGAAGGTGCTCGGTCGCAGAGCTACCCGGTTCCCAACCAGAGAGTACGACATACCCATATCCACTAAGGTCAACTTCGACATGTCGAAGGTCCCTCAGGGAAGCGAGTTCCACAACACCGAGCTCGACGAGTCTGAGGCCGTTAGTGTTGCGAGACAGGAGATCGAGTCGCATCACCGCTTCCTCCTGGAACAGGACGTCGACAGTGTAGATAGGGTCGATACCACCTTCGACGTAGACGAGATCGAGTTCCTGCACGCTCCGGTATGGGAGGTCCGTTACGAGTTCAAAGGGAAGGGCTACAACGTCCTCGTGGACGGCGGTTCGAAGGCGATCATCAAGGGCGAGGTCCCTCCGCCCGATACATCGATGAAGGGTTTCTTCGGGAACATCAAACGGGCGATGACCGGAGATTGAACTTAATACGAATATCAAACGGACGACGGCCCACGCCGGGAATATTCTTGCACCCATGCTTGAATAGAAATGGGGCCCACCCACGACGGCCCACGCCGGGAATATTCTTGCACCCATGCTTGAATAGAAATGGGGC
>JANQNJ010000025.1 GCA_028279645.1 Thermoplasmatota archaeon | reverse complement strand
CCCCCCACCCCCCGGCGTGCTGATCCTGATAATGTCGCCGCGCAGCAGATCGAGATAGATAAAGCCTGGAAGTACTGCCTCCTCTCCGTCCCTGATAAGACAGTTCTCTCCGGGGAAGCCAGGCTCTCCTCCGTTCAGCCCTTTCGGCCCTTTCTTCCTGTTACCGGACATGATGGATAGATGCCCATCGACACCGAGGAACTCGTAGGTCCGGACAAGGCCGTCACCACCGTTGAACTTGCCTTTTCCACCCGATCCTTCTCTCAATCTGTATTCGATGAGTCTTAGTGGATAGCGTCTTTCAAGTGCCTCGATGGGAGTGTTCATTGTGTTGGTCATGTGCGTGTGGACCCCGCTCATCCCGTCGCGGTATGGCAGTGCACCTTCTCCACCTCCGAGCGTCTCGTAGTACGTGAACACCTCGCCGGTATCGGGCCACTTTCCGCTGAAGGTGATGTTGTTCATGGTACCCTGCGACATTGCCGGAACCCTGTCAGGATAGATATCCTTGAGGGCGTCCAGCATCAGGTCGACGAGCATCTGCGAGGTCTCCACGTTGCCAGCGGCAACGGCAGCTCCCGGGATGGGGTCGAGGACCGACCCCTTCCGGGTCTTGACGGCGATGGATCTGTACATCCCTGAATTTGGAGTGATATCCGGATCGAGCAAGGACCGGACGACGTAATAGGCCGTCGCCAATACCACTGGTCTTGGCGCGTTCAGGTTGCCATGGTGCTCGTCCGATGATCGGGAGAGATTGAAGTAGATGCTCTGTTCGTTGACCAATACCTTGACCCAAAACTTGATCCGTCCCTGATCGGTCTCAACGACCTTTTCGACGACCTTGTCCGCGGTCGCGCTGTGAACCTTGGCTCCCTTTTGTGAATGCCTGGAGACCTTATTGAATCCGACAAGGCCCGCCTTCATCCTTCTGTGTGAGTATTCCTCGATCTCGGCTGCGATCTTCCTAACGCTCCCGAACCGTTCGTTTATCTCGAGCAGCCGTTTGCATCCAAGCCGGTTCGCCGCGATCTGGGCTCTAAGGTCGCCTTTCCTCTCCCATGGCGTGTTGCTTGCCTCAGCGATCCGTTCAAGCAGTTCTGTCTCCTTGTTCGCTTCCATTATCAAGGTCGGTCGTATCACCAGGCCCTCTTCCTCGAGCGTCTCGCTCCCGGCCGGCATCGATCCGGGAAATCTGCCACCGATATCGGCATGATGAGCGCGGTTGGCAACATAGCCGATAACCCGATCTTCAACGATCAAAGGTGCATAGATGGAGATGTCCGGAAGATGGGTCCCGCCCATGTAGGGATCGTTGCACACGACCTGGTCGCCGGGACCCAGCTGCTTGCCGAGGTTCCTGACGGCTTCTACAAGACCGACATCCATGGCCCCGAGGTGAACAGGGATGTGCTCCGCCTGCGCGATCAACTTGCCCATAGGTCCGAAGGCCGCACAGGAAGCATCCATCCGCTCCTTGATGTTCGGTGAGTAAGCAGTTCGGCGCAGGCTTGCACCCATCTCCTCACAGAGGGATACGAACGAGTTCCGGACGATCTCGAGGCGGACCGGGTCGATCTCGATCTCCTTCTTCCGGATCGAGGACCTCACGACCTCACCATCCTGATCTCTCCGAGATCGCCGATGGTATACTTCCATCCGGGTGGGACGAGTGTGGTCGAATTCTCCTCGTAGATCACGGCTGGTCCCTTGCCCTTCTTTCCTGCCTTCAATGAACCCCGATAGAGGACCTTCGTCCGCTGTCTGGCTCCGAAGAGGACCTCTGGGCTCGAAGCGATATCTATAGCACTGGTGTAGGTCGTCTCCGGCAATGAACCAAATTCCACGAGCGGGCGGTCAACGGACGCCCTCGTCCTCAGGTTCACGGTCTCAACGATCAGCTCGTCGTTCGAATGTCCATAGAGCCGTTCGTGCATCCTGTGAAAACGTGTTCGGAGGGTCCCGAGGTCCTCGCCCTTTGCGACAGGAACCCTGAGCTCGTAGCTCTGCCCGTGGTAGCACATCTCGACCCATGCCTCATACTTGATCCCGTCACCTTCGGCGGCTCCGTCCGGATCGACGCGTCTTGCGCATCGTGTCTTGGAATCGTTGAGCTGCTCAGTAATATGATTCATGGTCGCATCATGCGGCAAAGGAACGACATCGTCGAACATCACCGGTGATGACATCACACCGAAGGCCGAGAAGGTTCCGGGCGAGGGCGGGATGACGACCATCGAAATTCCGATCTCCTCCGCGACCCCGGCAGCATGCAGCGGCCCCGAACCTCCAAATGGGATCAGTGTGAAATCCGCAGGGTCAATGCCCCTTGACACTGTCAGGGTCCTGATCGGTTTGACCATGTTCGAATCTACGATGGAAAGCGCTCCGGTTATCAGCAGGTCGATCTCCAGACCAGAGACCTCGGCGATTGATGCCGCCGCAGCCTCCGCTAGTCCGATCTCGAGGTCTATTGAGCTGCCGAAGGTGATCCCATCCGGAATTCGGCCCGCGAGGAGGTTGCAATCGGTTATGGTCAGTTCATTCCCCCCCTTTCCGTAACAGGCAGGACCTGGATCAGCTCCCGCGCTCATCGGACCGACACGTAACGCTCCACCGTCGTCCAGCCATACCAACGAACCTCCACCCGCCCCCACGGTCTCGATGTCCACCATGGGCGTCCTCACTGGGAGGCCGTGAACATCGGACTCCGATCTGAACGTCGGTGTACCTTCAACGATGGTGGCGACATCGGCGCTCGTGCCGCCCATATCAAGTGTGATCGCATCTCTGATCCCGGCAGTGGCGCAGAACGAGGCTGTGGCAGATACGCCGCCTGCGGGCCCGGACAGGATCGTCCTCACACCGATATCGCTGACATGTTCCGGTGAGAGAACGCCGCCATTGGAGAGCATCAGGTGGAACGATCCACATGCCATGCCCGAACGCAGCCTTTGAATATAATCAGAAAGGAGCGGAGAGACGTAGGCGTTGATCACAGTGGTCGAGAACCGCTCGTACTCTCGGAACTCTCGGTCGATGACGTGGGACAGCGAATGCTCTATCTTCCTCGATAAAAGAGCGTCGCCCAGAGAGGTCTCGTGCGATGGCTCGATGTATGAATTGAGGAGGCAAACAGCAACCGAGCCGAAGCCCTTCTTCTTGATCATGTCTGCTAAAGCATCGACTTCGTCCTCATCGATCGGGCGTAGGATCTCCCCTCCAGGTCCGATGCGTTCATCGATCTCGAAGATATCCTCCTTCTCAACGAAATGCCGGGGTCTGGCCACCGACCAATCGTACAGAGAAGGACGGTCCTGCCTGCCGATGAACAGAAGTGATCCAAAGCCCTTTGTGGTGATGAACGCGGTCCTCGTTCCGGTCCGTTGGATCAGTGCATTGGTGCAGACAGTGGTCCCGTGCGACATATCCCCCACCTGTACGATATCCATCTCCATCAGTGCATCCAGGATACCCTGCTCGGGTGAGGATGTCGTTGGAACCTTTGAGGTGTGAACCGAACCATCGGTCATCTGGACTATGATATCCGTGAAGGTACCGCCGACATCTGTACCGACGGACATGACCGCTCCTCGATGCTTATCATCCAAAGGTTCACACCTACAGGTAGAACATCTGCAGGTCGTTTAAACATGGCGGGTCGGCCCGCCCGTGTGGAGGTCTAAACGCGCTCACTTCGACCATCGCTCGAGCGTCCGTCCTCGATGATGGAGTATTTCGAGCGCTTTCACGCCTCGCTCGGGGAGGTCGTCGATGGGAAGCGAGGTGCCCTTCAGTTCCTCGGCGAGAATGTTGTAGTCCTCGCCGCCGGGAACCACGTCGACCACGGGCTTGTCGCTCTTCTCCACCACATCGAGGATGCCCTTCAGATCCTCCGGCTTGAAGAAGCATGATTTCATCATGTTGATGACCAGGGCGCCGTCCACGCCGTCGTCGGCAAGGACGGTCTCGAGAACGTCGGCGAACCTGTCGCTGCGGGCATCCGCTATAAGGTCGATGGGATTGAGAGGATCGACGCCTGGATATCGCTCCATCAGTTCGTGGCGGATATCCTCGGGGATCTTGGCAAGTACAAGGTCCGAACGCTCGACGGCATCCGCTGTGAGTATGGCGGGGCCGCCGACATTGCTCACTATGGCGATCCGGTTCCCCTTCATCGGAGGCTGTTTTTCCAGTGCCACGGCGGCAAGGAACAGGTCCTCGATGGTCTCCACCCTGATGATTCCGGCATCCTGGAACGCAGCGTCGAAGATGTCATCGCTTCCGGAGACAGAGGCGGTATGCGAGACCGCTCTCTGGGCGCCCTCCTCGCCGATACCGCCCTTCAGGACGACGATCGGCTTCTTCTTCACTATCCGTCCGGCAGTCTCCACGAACCGGCGGCCGTCCTTGATCCCCTCCATGTACATCGCGATCACACGGGTGCTCTCGTCGTTCTCAAGATATTCAAGGACCTCGATATCGTCGATATCGAGCTTGTCCCCCATGAACGTGAACTTGCCGATCCCGATGTCGTTGCATGCGGCCCAGTCGAGAAGGGCCGCCCCCACCCCGCCGCTCTGAGATAGGACCGTGATCCCCCCCGGCTTGGGCATGAGGTCCCGCTCGAAGGTCGTGTTGAGGCCGTTGTCGGTATTGAGAACGCCCATGATCGTGTTCGGTCCTAGAAGGTTAAGATCGTTCACGTCGCGGAGCTCGAGGTATTGCGACCGCTGTTCCTGAGTGAATCCGCCTGTGATCTGGATGATGTTCCTGGTACCGGCCTTCGCGCATGCTTCTGCTGCGGCAAGCGACTCCTCGGGAGGGAGAATGATGATGGCCATTGATGTGGCCGTGATCTCAACAGTGGGGTAATCGACGAAACGAACCTCTCCTTCGAAGAACTTCTCCAGGTTGTGAAGCACACCGTCCACCAGCTCGGGAGAGGTCATTCCGACCTCCTCCACTATGGTCCTGGATCCGATGACAGCCACATCCGTGGGTTCGAAGATCCCCTTGATCCGGGGTGTTCCCGCAGAGATCGGGTCCTCTTCGCTGGTCGATCCTCCTTCATCCGAGGTCGAAGGGACAGTAGATGTGACCGGCTGAACATCTTCCGGCCTCTCAAGCACGATCCGGGCATCCACAGAAATCGCCCCTTTCGGCCTGGCGAAGATGGGGTTCGCGTCGATCTCGG
>JANQNJ010000021.1 GCA_028279645.1 Thermoplasmatota archaeon | reverse complement strand
ATATCGAAAACCCTCACGTTGATCCGACCACTCCAAGAGGATCAATTCTGATCATCATCCAACAATTCGGCCAGATGCCTGCCGACCTTCAATGCCAATCTTACAGCGTCATCTATGACATCTTCAGGCATCCTTTGCACCTGGCAGTGGACCTCGAGCGACATGATCCCTTCGAATCCAATCGCTCTCAATGATGATACGAACCCGGGCCAGTCGATCCGGCCCACGTACGGGAGCACATGTTGATCGCTGGCTCCATCGTTGTCATGGATGTGAAGGACCTTCAGGCGATCGCCAAGCTCCTTTACCATAGCGGCAGGTTCGATTCTCGCGAGATATGCATGTCCGGTATCCAGGCAAACATGGATGTTGTCACGTCCAATTTCATCGATGGTCCTGATGATCTCCGATGCCTTCGGCTCCCAGAGGTTCTCGATGGCCATGGAGGCCCCATGCTCATCGCACACCTCCGCCCACCCTCGGAGCCATTTCACGTTATGGGAGAACACTTTTTCAGAATCGCGATGAGGGTGCCTTTTGGGATATGAACGTCTGTGGAACACGGCGTACGGGATATCCAACATCCCGCAAGTCTCCAGGGTCCTCTCTGTCAACTTCGCCAGGAACCTGTCCCTACCGTGATTCCCCAGCGGGTCAAAGATCGGCGCATGGACCTGACAGAACCGAACACCAGCTGAACTTGCTGCCTCACCGATCTCATCGATCCAGTCCATCCAGTCATCCGATGCGAACGGGGACCTTTCATTGCACCAATCGGATAGGTTGAGATCGATGGCGTCGAAACCGATCTCCGCCAACCGGCGGATCCCGTCAGCAGGTTCGGTAGCTTTACGATATGCATCGAGGGAGATACCTACCTCGGTCATGGTATGCCCAATGAGCTGCGACGACTAAAGCTTATCCGCCGCTCCGAAATGGTCGATAGAAAAAGCAGGATCGCGAGGAGCGCGTTCATCGCTCCTCGCGTCCGTGGTCTTCTTGAAGCCGCACTTACTTGGCTTCCATATCGCTCTGCATCATGCCGAACTTGTTCCCCTCGGCGTCCTGGAACGCTGCGAACCAGCCGATGCCGGGTATCGCCATCTTCGGCATGATCATTGTCGCGCCTCCGGCGACGACCTTCTCGGTCTCCGCGTCCAGGTCCTCGACACCGAGTGTGTTGAAGTCCTGCGTCTCCGGACCGCGTTTCGAGAGGCCTCCGTCGATCCCGGGTCCCTCTCCTGTAGAGATCATCCAATATTCCATGGGCCCCTCCCATTTCTCGAACTTCCAACCGAAGGTCTTCGAGTAGAACTCGATCAGCTCCTCGGGATTCTCTGCACTGATCTCAAAATGTACTGGTCTTGGCAAGATATCACCTCAACTTCGGATTCCTCCGGTGATTTAATAAGTTGACCCCTTAAGATCGATGAAAGTTACCTCATGCCCCCCTGAAACCTTCCGTTCCGATCTGTATCTTGTACCTAGGATCACCTGCAATGAACATCGAGGGTCACCCCCTTTCAATTGATTATATATATTCGACCTTCAATAACAGAATCAGGGTGAAGTTCAATGATGCCCGGTCTAGGCAGGCAGAATCCCAGGCAGATGCGTCAGATGATGAAGCGCATGGGCATGAACATCGACGAGATGGAAGATGTCCTCGAGGTCATTATACGTAAGTCTGGAGAGGACCTCGTGATATTGGAACCGTCGGTGACCATCATGGATGTAAAGGGTCAGAGGACCTACCAGATCATGGGAGACGTGAAGGTGGTCCAGAGAAGCGCGTCGGAGGGTTCCGAAGAGGAAGCCGGAGAACCTGAGGATACCGGCCCCCGCATCCCGCCGGAGGACATCGCACTGGTGGCCCAGCAGGCGGGCGTCTCCGAGGACGTGGCCCTCGAAGCGCTACGCAACGCCGACGGTAATCCGGCCGAGGCGATCATGACGCTTCTCAACGGTTGAATCCGGATCCACCATGATAACCGTCCGGTATGTCTGAGGTAGTTGCTGATGTTCGAAAAGCTGGGATTGATCGTTCAGAGGAACTCGAGGGAGATACTCGTCGTAGAGATCTTCATCACCCTTCTTCTCGTGATCAACATCCCCAGCCATTTCAAGTTCGAGAGCGATCTGAACAAGTTCTTCCCAGATACCGATGAGACTTCGGCCCATGATCGGGTGATGGAGAACTTCGGACATGACCCGTCGACGTATTTCGTGTATGTCCGGCCGAAGAATGGCGACAATGTCCTGGCCCCCGATGCCTTGAAGGAGGAGCTATTGATCTCGAAGGCGATCGAAGATATCTCAGGGATCGACGGGAGCATCTCCTTTGCCCTCATTGTCGAGAACGTCTACAGGATGATGGATGAGAGCGGAACCCTCCCGACGCCTATCGAGTATCAAGAGGAAAAGGACCTGGACAATGCAACGGATGACGAGATCAACAAGGCCATCAACATGACGGCCACGGTCCTTCTCAACCCTGAACTGGCCGAGTGGATACGCCAGGAGATCGCCAACAACTCGAATCCGGAGATCGCGATTCAGGCGAACAGGATGAACCCCGAGGACCTCTCTCTCATCAGCAGCGGTCTTCTTCCCAAGGACTTCGACTGGTTCGAGAAATCGGCCAACTCAACGTTGATCCTCATCTGGGTCAATGGGAGCTTTGAACCACCGATCCGGCAGGAGATCGCACTCGAGGTGCAGAGCAAGTTGAACGATCTTGACCTCTTCGAGATAGAGATACACCAAACGAGTGCAGACCTGCTGGCAGCCGATGTCGACGAGATCACGTTCACCAGCAATTCGATCCTCGGTGCCGGTATCCTGGGCCTCATCTGCCTGATCCTATACATCACGTTCAAGAAGAAATCCTACGTCCTGCTTCCGATCATCACAGTGTTCCTCGCCATCATCTGGACGGTCGGCGCGATGATCATGGCCGGTGTCGTGTTCAACGCGATAGATGTTGCCGTTGTCCCTCTGATCGTCGGCCTTGGTGTAGACGATTCCGTCCACCTTGCTCGTCGATACCAGGAGGAGCTTGCCAAGGGCCACAAACCGGCATATGCCCTGGTCAAGACCATCGACAAGATCGGCGCCGCCATCTTCCTTACATCGCTGACCACGGTGGTCGCCTTCATGTCGAACATGTTCTCCGCGGTGGGCCCGATCCGCGACTTCGGCCTCATCTGCGCCGCCGGGATCACCTTCGCTTTTGTTCTCACCGTGACCTTCCAGGCAGCCTTGAGGTACGAGCTGGACCGGCGCAAGAAGGACGATGACAAGCTCCAATCCAAGGGGGCTCCCAAGCTCGACGCGTTCATGGAGAAGGGTGCAAACCTCATCGACAAGAGGCCAGCGCCTATCGTAGCCCTTGTCATCATTCTCCTGATGGGATCGATCTATGGATCGATGTACGTCCGTACCGATTTCAGGGTCGAGGACTTCCTCCCCGATGACTGGGAGACAGTCAAGACCTATGAATATATCAGTGCCGATTTCGAGGCTGCCAGCCAGAGCAGGGTCTATGTCCTGTTCGAGGGAGATATCGGAACCGTCGATGCCCTCGAGGCCATAGACAGCGTAGCGACCAATATCGAGGATGACAGTAGACTGGTCTCCATCAAACCTCCGGGCGACAGCGATGAAGAGGAGATCCCCAAGATATTCTCGATCATAAACTATATCTCCGAGGTCCTGGGTTCCAACCACGATCAGTGGGAAGGCCTCAACGATACCGAAAGGGAGAACTTCACACATTACATCGAGATCTACAACTTCAACCTCGATGGAACCCCCGATTCAGGCTGCAGCAACAGCGACGTCAGGGATATGTTCGAGATCGTCTTCAACGACACGATAGTCCGGTACAGGGCACGCACGGTCCTCCAGAGGAAGCTCATCGACGGGGAGTACGAGTACCGGGCGGCAGCCATCAAGATCTTTGTGAACGCGAGGTCCGAGACCTCGGATGCCAACGCCGTCTACGTCGATCTCAAGGAGGACATCAAGGGTTCCGGCTTCAAGGGCAAGGTGAATGTGGCCGGATATGTGATCTCCACCTGGACCACCATAAAATCGATACAGGAGAGCCAGATCCAATCGACGCAGCTATCTATCATCATGGCCGCGATCATCCTGATGTTCATCTTCCGCAGCTTCATCCTCGGCATCCTCTCCATCATCCCCGTGGCCATATCCGCCATGTGGATCCTCGGAACGATGTCCCTTACCCAGTACATGCACAACGACCTGGGAATGACCGGCGTCCCCGACGTGAGCCTCAACGTTCTCACCGTGATGGTGACCGCCCTAACCATAGGTCTAGGCGTAGACTACAGTATCCACATAATCGAGCGCTTCCGGGAGGAGATGGCATGCGGCGACGTCCGTGCTTCGATACACACGACCATCGTCACTTCCGGCAGCGCCATCTTCGTCTCGGTCCTCACCACCTTTGCGGGCTTCATCATCCTGCTGGCGTCACCGATGCCGATCACCCAGCACTTCGGCCTCATTACCTCGCTCACAATGGTCTACAGCTTCTTCCTCGGCGTTTTCACACTGCCGATATTCCTCAGGGTCTGGGCGAACTGGGATCTGAAGAGAAAGGCAGAGGCCGCTGCCGCCGCAACCACGGCCGAGGCCCCTGAAGATGATGGCGAGGCCTGCGAGGAACCGGAGTACGAAGGGATCGAGCACTCCCACGACGAGCAGACGAAGGAGTCCTCGGGCTGGGAGAGGGTCGAGGTGAAAGAGGAGGACGAGGAGGCCGACACGGAAAACGACTCAGGCGGGATCGTGATAGCGCCTGAGGATGACGACCTGGAGTGATCCTTGCCGAGACCTCCAGAACTGGTTGTTCTACCCCTATAATGATTATAACAACAATAATTATATAAGCAAAAGCCGTTCTAATTCAGTAACCAAATGGTGATGGGAAGGATATCCGGCCGCTTCCGTGCGGCAGTGATCACGCCGAACGGCGGGGCACGGGACGGTACCATGGGATGTCCATCTCCAGTCAGGGGAAGGTTCCCATTCACCGCTTGAGAGATCCGGAGTTGTGAAAATGACGGGAAACGAGAGGGCCGATAGCGGCCCCTACCCTATCCATAGGTTCGGCATTATCGTACTTTTCGTCCTGCTCCTTTGTGGAGTGGCGACGTTCGCCATGAACGACGCCACCGGAGCATGGACCATGAAGTCGGGCCCCTGGACGATCTCGGGAGACGAGTACATCGACGCCGGCGACGGCGTGAACACGGCCCATGCGGTCACGGTACAGAACGGCGGGACGCTCACCATCAACGGAACGCTGGATTTCAATGCCAGCGAGGTCCTGACCGTGGAGAACGGCGGCAAGCTCGTCATCCACCTCGGCGGGGAGATAACGTCGGACAACGATTCGTACGATCCCACCGTCGATGTCCAGAGCGGCGGTGATCTCTCATTGGATGGCTGCACCATCCACGGTGTTGACCACATCCGCCTGAGGGACGGAGCCCTCTTCAGCGCGAACGACACCCTTTTCTCGAATATGAGCGGCCAGGGTCTATGGGTCGAGGGAAGCGATTACGATGTGACGAACTCGAGGTTCATGAACCAGACCGGATCTTACGGTGCCCTTTACACCGACGGTTCCGGGTACCTCGCCCTGTTCAATACCACCTTCGACGGCTGCGAGGAGGCCGTCAAGATCAACTCCTGGGACGGGGAGATCTACCTGAACTCCACCGATATTACCGATTACATAACGTTCGGGATCTATTCGGACCAGGCTCTCCCGCTGCTCGACCTCTTCGTCGATGACCTGACCATATCGATGAAGGTGGGAAGCTCAGCGTCGTACGGTATCTACTTCACGGACAACGTCGCCAACCTGACCCTGGACACCGTGACCATCGGCAACCCGTCGCAGATGGCCAATCAGTACGGTATCAGGGTCGGGACAGGGACCGGTCCGTATACCGGCGTTCTCTACCATCTATCGATGACCGATATCGAGGTGTTCAACCATCGCGGCGGGATCTGGGTCAACGCCGCCAACGGTTCGAAGACATCCAACGAACTCGACGGCATCGACATACACGATTGCGGCCCTGGAAGCGGAACATGGAATGGGCTCTACATCTTCAGCCCGGACTCAGGGGCATGGGTCAACCTCACGAACGTCGATATCCACGACCTCCTCTACGGCACCTCCGATTCCTACGCCCTCTACATCGGCGATTCGATCGAGACGACCATGACCAACGTCCGGGTGAACGATACAAACTCCTACGGATGCTACATCAACGGGGACGGCTCTTTCGCTCCGACCAACCTCACCGTGCTAGACCATGGGACGGGAGCTCACTACGGCCTCCTTGCCACCGGCTTCAGCTCGGTGACCCTTGACAGCTCCGTCACCGTGAACGACAACTCCGGCGACGGCATCTACATCGTTGATGTGGTTACGGCCGTCGTCCACGGCTCGACCGTCGAGGGTAACGGACAGTACGGGACAGGGTCCTACTCGGGGATCCATCTGTTCAGGGAGAACGGACCGATGTCGGACATAACTGTCGAGGACGTGGTCCTCGAGGACAACGGAGAGTACGGCGTTCACGTTCAGGGCAACCTCGATGGAAGCTCCATCACCATGGACGGGGTCGACGCCCTCAACTTCACCACCTACGGCATCTACATCGACAGCTCGAACCCGGGCACCAACGTGTCCCTCTCCAACATGACGATATCCAACAAGGCCTCTTCCTCCGCCGAGGACGGGATCTACATCCCCTTCGAGCTCCTCGATCTGGTGCTTGACAACGTGACGGTAGGCAACACAGGCGAGGCAGGGGACGAATACGGCATCCTGATCGGTCAGGATTCCAGCCCCGATCTCGGCGTCCGCGGATCGGTCCTCCTCAAGAACATCGAGGTCTTCAACTACGACGGAGGGATCTCCATCTTCGGGGACCAGTCGTTCGCACCGTCATTCGATCTCGAGACGGTGCATGTTCACGACCTTGTGACCGGCTCATCTAAAGCATACTACGGTATCATGCTTCACAGCCAGACCATGGGCGGTTGGGCGAATATCACCGATGTCACGGTGGAAGACCTGAGCTGGCATTCGAGCTCATATGCCGTCCACGTTGGGAATTCGATAGTGTCGTCCATCGACGGCCTGACCATTGATGATTCCAACGCTTTTGGTCTGTTCCTTGACGGAGAAGGCTCCCTCTCCCCGAAGGACCTCACGATCACCGACCAAGGGACCACGACACACAAGGGTGCATGGATCCAGAACCTTGACAGCCTGACGCTTGACGGGACCACGACGATAACCGGGAACAGCGGCGACGGCCTATACACGCTCGATGTGGAGAACCTGATCATGACCGGTTCCGTTGTGAACGGCAACGGCTGGTATGGAGGCGGTCCTCAGGCCGGTATCCACGCCTTCGACAACTTCACCAACTCCGTGGCCAACATAAGCCTGACCGATCTCGTGCTCGAGGACAACGGCGCTTACGGCATCTATCTACAGAGCGAGTTCGGCGAGGGGGATGTCACCCTCGACAACGTCGATATCCGCAACTTCACGACCCATGCGGTCTATGCCTCCGATTCCCTTTGGGACACGAACCTGACACTCAGGGACTCGATGCTCGCTGCCGAGCTTGGATCCTCCGCGACAGACACCATCCTTCTGGAATATAACATCAAGGGTTTCGTTCTGGACAACGTCACCATCGGACACTCCTCCGAGACCAACGACGGTTACGGTGTCCGCATCGGACAGTTCGTCCCAGGTGGTTTCCCGCCCGATCAGAACCACGGCGTCAGGGAGCATGCTACAATCAACAACGTCGAGATCTTCAACCACGAGGGCGGCCTCAACATATTCGCGAGGCAGAACCACATGCCTGCCTTCGAGATGACGGATGTTGATGTCCACGATATCGGGAGCGGGACCGGTACATATTACGGAATCAGGATCAACGGATCCAACATGGGAGGATGGGCCAACCTTACCCGTATCGATATCACCGATCTCGACCATGGTTCCGATTCTGTGGCATTGTTCATCGGGGACGCCTTCTTCACGACGCTGAAGCATATCCTGGTGGACGGTTCCAACGCTCACGGCGTCCACCTTCACGCCGACGGCAACCTCACTCCCTACAACCTGACCATCACAGACCACGGCCTTGCAGACCATTACGGTATGTACATAGCCGGAGCATCGAACGTGACACTGAACGACACTGTGGCAGTATCTGGAATATCCGGGGACGGACTCCACCTCAGCAATATCGAGAACATCGTTGTCAACGGAACATCCATCACTGATACAGGGACCTACGGGACAGGCCAGCAGGCAGGCATCCGCCTTGAAAGGTCGGACCCTGTACTTGCTAACATCACCTTGATCGACCTGACGCTGGACGACGCCGGCGAGTATCAGATATTCCTAGAGGGCGACCTTGATGAAGGGAACATCACCCTGGACAACGTCGACATCGTCAATTACACCCTGTTCGGGATCTATGCGGACGGATCATTGGGTCAATCGGGCCTATTGTTGAGCAATTGCACCTTCTCCAAGAAGACAGGGTCGGGGTCCGAGCTTGCAATGCTACTCGACTCGGATCTCGGGTCGCTGGTCCTCGATAACGTCACTTTCGGTAATCCGGCAGCCGATGCCGATGAACATGCTGTGTCCATCGGCACACCTTCAGGGGGCTACCAGGGTCTCATGGAGGATGCGATCATCAAGAACGTCGAGGTCTTCGGATATGACGGCGGTATCCGGATCTACGGATCAAATGGATACACACCATCTCTTGAGCTCCAGCTCGTCGACATTCATGATATACAGCCAGGCAGCGGCACGTACTACGGCCTGATCATCGACTCCCCGTCGGGAGGCTGGGCGAACCTGACGAACGTTGATGTCTACGATCTGGTCCTAGGGTCCGGAGCGCATGCTGTGTACATCGGCGACGGGATCGTTGCCGGCATGGACACGGTACGAATCAACGATACCAACGTCGCCGGTCTGTACATCAACGGTTCCGGCACCTTCCAGCCGAACGGTCTGACCGTGACCGATCACGGATCGGAAAAGCATCACGGCGTTCACCTTGCATCATTCGACTCCGTCACGATCGACGACACCGTTTCGATCACGGACAACTATGGAAGCGGTCTATACATTGAGAACGTGGAGGACACAGTAGTGGACGGAGCCGTCATCGAGGGGAACGGTCTCACGACCTCGTCGTTCCAGGCGGGGATCTATCTACATAGGTCCGGCTCATCGTTGTACAATGTAACGGTCAGGAACCTGGTCCTCGAGGGGAACGGCCCATACGGGATCTGCAGTGAGGGGACGTTCGACGATGGCGCCATCTCGATCGAGGACGTACAGCTCATGAACTACACCTCCGTCGGAATATTCCTCGGGGACGATCTTCCGTATACCGATCTGACCATTGCCAACACGACGATCTCGGCAAAGGACGTCGTCGGTACCGAGTTCGGTGTCCAGGTCCACTACGGGATCGGGAACCTTACCGTGGACAATACCACGGTGGGAAATCCAGACACTCTCACCAGCGAGTACGGGATCAGGGTGGGACAGTACATGGGCTCGCCTGTCTTCGGCGACCTCGGCATCTATGGGACCGCCGCCTTCAAGAACGTATACGTCCGCAATCATCACGGTGGATTATATCTTCTCGGTACCAATGGCCGATATCCAACCTTCAACTTCGATACGGTCGACATCAGGGATCTCGACGCCACGGTCTCCTACGGGAATGGCATCTATGTCATGTCGCAGGATGGGGGTGATGTTGACATGGTCGATGTCACCATCGAGGACCTGACCTGGGGCAATTGGTCACATGCCATGTATCTAGGCAACGGCGTCAACGTCACAATGGACCCTATCGTGATAGATGGCTCAGATCAGTCAGGTGTGTATATCAACGGAAGCGGGACCTTTGCTCCTGACGGTTTCACGGTCACGAACCACGGCACAGAGGACGACTATGGCCTATTCCTCACGGGCTTCGATGACGTTGTCCTTGATAGCACGGTAAACATCTCGGCCAATACCGGGGACGGGCTCGTTCTCAAGGACGTACAGAACGTGACAATTGACGGAGCGACCATCACCGGTAACGGCATCTATGGCACAGGATCCTTCGCTGGTATCCGGCTCAACAGGTCCGCGGGACCGATGGCCGATATTACATTGATGAACCTCATCCTGGAGGACAACGGCGAGTTCGGGGTCGTTCTCGAGGGCGACCTCGACGCTGGCACCATCGATCTCGACGGTGTCGATATACTGAACTTCACCACGATGGGTCTCTACGCCGATGATGGGCTTCCAGCCTCCACCCTCATAATGGACGACTGTACTATCTCATCCATGACGGGAGCCTCCGCTTCATCGGCCATTCTGATCGACGGGGACATCGACGATCTTACCATAACGCGATCCACCTTCGTGGATCCCGACGGCGACGGCCTAGGAGCGGCTATCAGGATCGGGAGCGGTACAGGTGCATCCCGAGAGGGGATAGTATCTGCCCTCGACCTTTCCAACATCGAGGTATCGGGTTATGAGGATGGGATGCGGTTCCTCCTCAAGGACACGTACTCTCCTTCCATCGAAATGGATGTCGTGGAGGTCCACGATCTGGCCGACAACGATGATGTTGTCGGGCTTCTGATCGCCGGAAATGACGGAGGATGGCTGAACGCCACGGATATCGTGATCAGGGATATCGACGGGAACGCATCCTCCTTCGGGGTCGATATCTCCCCCGATATCAATGTCAACCTGAACGGTGTTACGATCATGAACATGACCGACGGGAACGGCGTGGCGGCCGACGTCTCAGGCAACGGCTCGATATCCGGTCTGACCATATCGGATCTCAACGGTTCGGCATCCTACGGTCTGGAGCTTGGGGACCAGACCGGCGGAAAGGTGACCATCACCGACTCGATCATTACCAATGTGTACGGTGCGATGCTGTTCACCGGGTCGATCGATGACACATGGATCGTGAACAGCACCTTCAGTGGTATCGGTACATACAACTACCATCTATCTGGTTCGAACGAGCATATAACGAGCTTGAACACGACACTGGACAATACGGCATCTGACTCGATATCCCAACCTGGATCGTCGAACATAACGGTCTCCTGGTTCTGCAGCATCCTCGTTGTGAACACCACCCAGGACATGCTACCGGTCCAGCCCGTGAACATCCAGTTCAACGACACCTCCTCGGATGTGTATACCACCGAGGTGAACGATGCGAACGGATACCTGAATTGGACCATCCTCCCGGAGGAGGTCTTCGGACAGGGGGCAAAGACCTACATCCCATACGAGATCTACCTGTGGAACGCGACCCTGGAATCGGTCTCCTCGGTGATGCTGAACAGGAGCAGGTCGCTCACCATATCCATGCAGAGCCCCGCATACGTCAACTGGGTGACAGCGGGTGCCGCCAACCCGTACTCCCTTCCATGGTCGCATGATTCGTTCGAGCTCAGGGCCAACGTGTCCGATGCCACCGACAACATCGTGGAGGTGAGGTACGACACCGACGGCTCCGATCCAGCGAACGCCACCTTCATGAACGCGATCGACGGATCGTACAACGAATCCCTCGACGAGGAGGCCGCTGTGACGATCGACACCACCGATACCGGTGTCTGGACCGTCGGCCATTCAGTTACCTATTATATCTGGGCCTTCGACGGCGACACTTGGGGCGCCTACGAGACCGTCATGGTCACAGTGTACGACGATCTCGACCCCTCGGCCGGGAGCGTAAGGGCGAACGACACCGTAGGGAACTGGAGCATGCCATGGAGCTCTGAATGGTTCAATCTGACCACCTTGATATCCGACACCGACACAGCAGGCGAGGACATCACGCAGGCGGAATACTTCATCGACATCGTCGGGCCTGATGGCAGCGGGATCCCAATGAACGCCACCGACGGCGCCTACGATTCGGACACCGAATGGGTTGTAGACCAAGTGAACACGACGAACAAGACGGTATGGTATGTCGGCGCCACCATCCAGCTCCATGTCCACGGTTACGATGGAACGAACTGGGGCGACCTCACGATGGTGAACGTGACCGTCTACGACGATGTCCCGCCCGAGGTCACGGACGGAGGAGCCTACTACGACGAGGACCATATTCTCTCCTACCCGTTCCACGAGGTCCCGCTGAACGCGACAGTGAGCGATCAGCTCGGAGGGGACCAGTGGATCCTCGAGGCCGAGTACTTCGAAGGTATTCCTGGCTCGCCCGGCGCCGGTCAGTCGATGACCGCAGGCGACGGTTCCTTCGACTCCTCTCTCGAGGAGGTCTACCATATTATCAATGTAAGCGGCTGGGACCTCGGGGAGACATACACCTACAACATCCACGGCCGGGACGGATCCGGCTGGGGTGGTTACTACATGGTGAACATCACGAAGCCAGGCGTTGACAGGATCGAGATACTCGATGCCCATAACGGTACACCCTATCTCGATGGTTCGTACCCGGTCGGTGATGTCATGATCGGATATCTCGGCCTGTTCAACGACACCTACGGATATCTCGGGACCGATATCGCCTCATGGTCCCTGATCAATATATCGGGAGCCGACCCCGACGGATCGGGCAATGGCGACAGCATGCTTCTCGACGTCGGGCTCCAGGCGGGATACTTCTGGTGGAACGCTTCATATGTCGGCGTCGATGCCATCTTCAACGATTCTGTCAAGTTCACCGTCGATCCACCTACCATGGACTATATCGAGATCGTGAACACAGCCGATCAGGGAAACACCATCATCCAGAACAAGAGCGTCGGCGTCGGGTACGAGCGCAATGGTTATGCCGCCTCGTTCAACGATACGTCTGGATTCATAGAGGATGTGGAGGCAAACTGGACCGTGTTCAACAGCGGAGGTTCGGCAGCCTCGACATCCCCGGATACCAGTACTGACAACAGCACCTTCAATGCAGGGACCAGCTACGGAGATGTCCTCTGGAACGCCTCCGTCTGGATGGCCGGGATCTGGTACAACGATTCGATATCCATCGAGATCGTTCCTCCGACCATCGATATCATCCGGATCGTTGATACCGAAGGTACCGGCGGCGACAACATCACCGACCCGACCGTGAATGTAGGTTGGTCCGTGAAGGGATATGCCGCCTCGTTCAACCTTTCCTCCGGTTATCTTGGCGACGTCGATGCCAACTGGGTGGTGGAAACGAACGCCAACGCCACGACCGATCCTGGTTCTGGCGGGAACAGCAGTTTCGACGCCGGGCTCAAAGGAGGGTCCGCATGGTGGAACATATCCCACTTCGACGGTGATGACTGGTACTACCACTCGGTCTACATAACTATCAGGGACCCGGTCATCGATCACATACGGATCGCCGCGGACGCAGCGTCGGGGACCGGGTTGTACGATAACATGTCGGTACCTGTCGGATACACCGCCAAGGGCTATGCGGCCGCCTTCAACACGACGTCGGGTTTCATCGAGGACTACATATCGAACTGGACGGTCCATAACACAGGGTCAGGTGCGACCACCGATCCCGCCTTCGATCTTTTCAGCGATATCACTGCCGGTACATCGGCCGGGACGGTCCTCTGGAACGTCTCGTACTATGACGGTTCATGGTTCAACCATACTGTGGTAATAGTAGTGCTCCCGCCGACGATCGATTACCTGCGGATAGTGGACACCAGCGGTTCGGGTATCGCCATTGTTCCCAACTCCACCGTGGAGGTCGGACACCTCCAGACCGGATATTCAGCGGCCTTCAATGTCACTTCGAACTACATGTACGACGTCGTCGCCAACTGGTCGGTCGTTAATACGGGCGGAGCCACCTCCACAAACTCCGCGGCCCAGGGGCAATCGAGCCAGTTCAACGCCAGCTATACCGGCGGTACCGCCATCTGGAACGCGTCGTTCTGGGAGGACGGCCTCTGGTACAATCACAGTGTCGAGCTCATGATCACCCCTCCAGGTCTGGACGAGGTCCGGATCGTGGACACCGCCGGCGTCGGTACAGAGGACATCCTCGGAACGCTCGTGAACGTCGGTCACACGATCACTGGCTATTCTGCCGGCTTCAACAACACTGCCGGCTACTTCGCCGATATCAAGGGGAACTGGTCCACACCGCCGCCCTCGGACCTGCCGCCGGGCTGCGACTTCGCGCCCCGCTGCGGCCGGGCCAAGCAGGACTGCGACGCAGCCGTGCCGG
>JANQNJ010000020.1 GCA_028279645.1 Thermoplasmatota archaeon | reverse complement strand
CCGCCCACAGACCCCCCTCGCCGGGAAACGCCCTCAACCCCCCCAAAACACTTAAATAAGTTGAGACCTACTGAGATTTGCTCCAAGATCCATTGTTATACTCAGTGCTATCCAGAGTAGACCACGGTCCGTTGAGAGCCGGAACGTGGTCATAAAAGATACCAATTCCACACAGAGGAACCTAACGATAATCCAATAGGACGAGGTGACTGTAAGATGAGAGCAAGCACAAGGATAGCAATACTATTGATAGCTGGCGTACTCGCCATTCTAGCACTAACGACCACCGCATCAGCGTGCGGCAGAACGTACATCGTCGACGACACCGAGGGCGACTGGCGGGACTTCGCCAACATCCAGGACGCTTTGGATGCAACACCAAAGGCATCCAAGATCCTGGTCTACGAGGGGATCTATTTCGAGAACATCGTCATAAACCACTCGGTCAAGATCTACGGCAACGGCACGGAGTTCACCGAGGTCGACGGGAACGGACAGGCCATAACGATCCACGTCAAGGCGGACAACGTCAAGCTGAAGGATATGCGGATCTTCCAGGCCACCCACAACATCTTCGCCAAGTGCGTGAAGAAGCTGTACGTGGAGGACTGCCTCTTCAACAACTCGACCAACGGCATCACCGTGATGAGGTCGAAGTACACGAAGATCAAGGACTGTGTCTTCGAGACGATGAACAGGGGGGTCCAGTCGATCTACAACTGGAACATCAAGATCGAGAAGTGCTACTTCGGCGACCTTGACTACGGCCTCTACGCCATCGGCGGGAAGACGATCAGGTTCCAGTACAACACGATCGCCCACGTCGACAAGGGCGTGTACGTCTCCGGCGTCTCCTCCGTCTACATCAAGAAGAACTGCGTCGCACACAAGACGTTCGGGATCATCGTGTCCAAGTCGTCCTGCGTGGACATCTACAAGAACACTCTGATGAGCGGCAGCGTCGGCATCGAGGTCGGGTACACGACCAGCGTCAAGGTCAGGTACAACAGCCTCGAGAACCTCGCCACCGCCATCCGGTTCTACAACTCCTGCAAGGTCGACATCAAGAAGAACGAGATCTCCAGCGTCGGCAAGGGCATAACCGTGTCCGAGTGCGGCACGACCGACGTCGACAGGAACACGATCTCCAGCGCCGGCATCGGGATCTTCCTGGTGGACTGCGAGGACCTGGACTCGTACAAGAACGATATCTCCAGCTGCACGATCGGGATCAAGATCAAGGGCGGCGACACCATCGAGATCAAGAAGGCCGAGCTCACCGACTGCGGCACGGGGATCTGGCACAAGGACGTCGTCGACCTGGACCTGCTGTACAACACCTACAGCGGGTGCACGACCGACGTCTACGCAGCATGAACGAACAAGGTCATCCTTTAACGAGGTTGAACACTCCGATCTTTACGATCGGACGGGTAGCCCGGGGCTCGAGCGCGTAGTAGATATATGCGCGTTCGGTCCTGGGCTGCCTTGAAGCATTCTCTGGAATCCTTTATCGCTACCGTTGGCTCTGAACTGACCTCTTAACTATTCTCGGTATCGACTGGAATTTTCTAGCTTTCGAGGATGTTCTCCTCGAACCAGGAGATAATGTGGTCCAGTGCCTCGGAGATATCCTTGAGCCCGTTCTCCTCCATTACATCGTTCAGTATCTCTATCTGATGTTCACCCAGATCGATCAGTGTACCTTCCATCAAGGTCGGAGAGCTCCCGGACAGGTCAAGAGGATGAACGAGGGGGAGGAATGAAAGGTGGAACATCGGCGTAATCATTAAGTAATCTATTGCACAATACGTCAAATATTGACTGGTTGTGCAATAAATGAAGACAACGCTCGTCTGGAGGAGGTTACTGATCGAAGACCATCGGATCGTCACCTCTGCCGAGATCCACGAACTGGCAAAGGAGCTCGGAAAGGACGGTCCCAGGACCGTCCAGTACCTTCAGAGGCACGGCTACATCCTTAGGATCTTCCGCGGCATATACTACGTCAGGAATGCGGACGAGAGGATGCGCGGCTTCATCGATGCCTCCCCACGTCATCTGATGATCAAGGGCCTGGAGCTGAAAGGGGTCAGGAACTGGTTCTTCGGTCTCGAGACCGCTCTCAAGCTCAATCTCATGACCCATGAATACTTCTTCATCGATTTCGTGATAACCGATTCCTACTGGACCTCTGCCCCGGTCCAGATGATCACCGGAAAGGTGCAGTTCCTGAAGTGGAAGCCTTCATTCTTCATGGAAGGCCTTGTGGAAAAGGACGGGATACGCTTCACAGGCCCCGAAAGGACGGTATTGGACCTGACTTACCGGAACTACAGGCGAGCGAGCTCGGACCGGCAGATCCTTTCTCCCATATTAGAGTTTCAGGAGAGGCTTGAAAAGGAAGTGTTCCTTCGTTACCTCCAGAGGTATCCGTTGAGGTTCCAGCGATACCTCAGGGGCGTTCATGAAGGACATTCTCCGGATACTGCTTGGATCGATGCCGGACCTTAGGCCCGATCTGATCGAGAAAGATCTGATCCTCCATCAGGTATTGAAAAAGGCCTCAGAGGACACGGATCTGAGATCGACCCTGCTCTTCAAGGGCGGAACCTGCCTGATCAAGGCCTATCTTGGATATTATCGGTTCTCCGAGGACCTTGATTACACGTGGCGCGATCAAGCCCGGTGGATCGGCGCCACCAAGGGGCAGGTGACCAGGCAATGCTCAGGCTTGATCGATGAGATCGGAACCTCTTTAGGGGTCATCGCGTCCTCCCTCGACCTCGAATTCGAACCGGAAAAATCCAACGAACGATATATCAAGATCAGCAGTGGTGGAAGGATGGTAACATATTTCTTCAGATACAGCTCGGTGATCGATGGCACCGATGCGATGCTCAAGATACAGATCAACTTCCACGAACACCTTCAATATCCTTCTGTTGATCGAACCATGCGGAACCTGATCGGGGCATTACACATTGGAGACGATCTAAGATTCACCTACAGGAAAAACCTCCAAGCTCATGAGACAACATTTTCCTTTCCCTGTTATGATCGAAGGGAGATCTTCATCGAGAAATGCCGGGCCGCTCTAACAAGGGCCGGCTTCCGATCCCGGGACATCATCGATATCATGATGATGGAAAAGTGGTTCGGTCATACGATATCCACGTTCCGGCAGGAGATCATCAAGAAAACGCTCTTTGCCACGGAACGATATCAACGTTACAGGGATCGGCTATCCCATGACAAAGATCCCCTCATGAGCGATGAAATGATGACCGACCTACTGATCCCTGAACGACCGAGGGGTATCGATATCGAAGTAGAGGCAGAACGGATCCATGGTGAATTGATGGTCCTGCGGGCAGAGATCTCGGACATCGAAAGCGAGAGTCCCGGTCATGATCATCAATGAACAACCCTTATCAATCCAGATACAGATAGGTCCATCCAGATGAACCACCCCGCTCCCAGCATCTCCGCCGTCCTCTTCGACATGGACAACACCCTTTTCGATTTCATAGATGCCAAGATCCGTAGCTGTGACGCAGTCACAGCCCATATCGGCAGGGACGACGGCTGGGAGCTGCTGGGATATTTCATCAAGAACGGCAAGGGAATAGAGACCCTGGAGAACATCGAGGACTACCTCCGCGACAGGAACGCCTTCGACGAGGAGACGTTCAACGACTGCTGCGAGATCTACGAGAGGGTCAAGATCGACAACATCGACTGCTATCCGGGGATGAAGGACGCGTTGATGGAGATACGCGATCTGGGCGTGAAGATGGGCATTCTCACCGACGCCGACAGGCTCAATACCGAAAGACGTCTCGCGCGGACCGATCTGGCCCGTTTCTTCGACGCTGTGATCACCTACGAGGACACGGGCAGGAAGAAGCCGGACCACGAACCGTTCATCTATGCCGTTCAGGAGATGGATGTTCGGCCCTGTGATACGGTCTTCATCGGGGACAGTATGCGCCGGGACCTTACACCGGCCAGAGAGCTTGGTATGATCACGATCCATGCGAGATACGGCGACTATAACTACGAGAAGTGGGAGTGGGAGCCGGATTTCACAGCGTGGAAGGCGGAGGATATCGTCGAGATCGTTAGTAAGATAAAACAATCGGATCAAGAGGGGGCTTGACCGTGGAAGATCTCGAAACCCTCTACCTCAAGACCCGCGACGAATGGCGCTCATGGCTCGAAGAACACCACGACACAGCCGAAAGGATCTGGCTCATCTACTACAAGAAACACACGAAGAAACCTACAGTCGCCTACAACGACGCCGTCGAGGAAGCCCTCTGCTTCGGCTGGATCGACGGCCAGGTGAAACGGATCGACGACGAGAGATACATGCAGAGATACACACCACGTCGTCGACGAAGCAATTGGTCGGAATCCAACAGGAAGCGGGTTGCCAAACTGATCAAGGAAGGCAAGATGACACCGGTCGGCATGGTCAAGGTCGATGAGGCGAAGGAGGACGGCACATGGGACCCACCGGCAACAAGAGATCCTCAACCGCCTAAGGAGTTCCTCGATGCCCTCGACAGGAACAAGAAGGCAAAGGAGTTCTTCGACGGGCTCGCACCTAGTTACAAGAAGCACTACCTCTGGTGGATCAACGACGCGAAGCGCTCCAGCACGAAAAAAGACCGGATCGAAAAGGTCATCAAACGATTGGAAGAAGGCAAGAAACCCGGCATGTTGTGACCCCGCCTAGGCGATTAATTTATTATGTATCAATCCCATCGACCACCAGTGAGGCCTCATGCCAAAATTTGAGATATACCAGGACAAGGCCGGCGAGTTCCGATGGAGGCTCATTGCCGACAACGGGAAGCAGATCGCCGCATGCGGAGAGGGTTACAAGACAAAGGCGAGCGTCAAGAACGGCATCACGAGGGTGATGGAGACCAACAAGAGGACGCCCGTCTTCGAGTCGTAGTCAAGTTTCACAACGACACCCTCAGGTGCCGCTTCATTCGTTCGTACAATCAAGGATTTATTCCTATCCGATCTTAGCGTACAGTAGTGTTCACTCTGAAGCCGAAGGCTTCTCCATCTTATCCAGCATATCCCTGCACATGGTGAACATCTGCTGTTTCTTCTCCTGGTCCATACCGGCCATGCACCTCTCCATCATCTGAGGCATCATCTCGTGCATCTTCTCCATCATCCTGTCGGGATCGCCCTTGCCCATCTTTCCCATCATCTCGGGCATCATGACCGACATCATGTCCATGAGGTCCTCGGGCTCCATGTCCTCCATCATGACGGGCATCATCTTCTTCATCATGTCCATCTTCTGTTCCTTGGACATCCTCCGGACCTTTGATTCCATCATCTTGTCCATGAAGCTCATCGCAGCCACCTTGCCGTGTCAAGTGGTCTCAGGGGATAAAAGGGTTCTGGAATCACTATCCAACATTATATCGGCTTTGCTAGGAAGATCCGGGCTTCATATTCATCATTTATTGGAATACAATACGGTTCCAAGATCAAGGTCGCCACATCAAGGATCCGAATGAGATGTCTGCTCTCCCAAACGCCATCGTTGATGCCACTTATGGCAAGAGGATAAGTAAGGAATAAAAGATGCCTCTGTGCATCCGGGATTGGACACTCCCCAAGTTTCTCACTATCGTTGATCACATGCTGCACTCTATGTTTCATGGGCTTCTTCCTACCATGATACTTGGTAACAATCACCTGCATTTCACACCAGATCTCACCCTTGTTGGTATTGAACCAGATATCACATCGACCCTTCCCCCTCCCATAGGACTTCTCAAGACTTGCATTATTAATGCTGTTGGATGCCATAAGATCATAAAGGTAAGCGATGAACTCACCTTGGACCCATTTCTCACAACTTGCCGTTCTATCAAGATAAGGGATCAGATAATGCGATTTCTTGGATAATTCATCAAAGAAACCCAGATAAATATCAAGCACACCCTCCATGCATCCGAATCGCTCCTTTCAATGAAAAAGGTATTGAAAGAGTATTGAGGGATGGGACCAAAATGGACTGGAATTTAGCTTGATCTTATTGCTGCGTTCGGTTACGAGTTTGAACCAGGACACGTCGGAACGATGGATGAGATAATGCTCACTCTATAATGACCCGGACCATCGTGTCGCCCTGCATGATCGAGTTGACGACGTCCTTTCCCGAGGTCACCTTTCCGAAGACGGTGTGAACACCATCGAGGTGCGGAGTTGCCCGGTGGGTGATATAGAACTGCAACCCGTTCGAACATCTTCCCGATATCTTGCCTCCGGATCGACGGTCGTGCTGGCAGGAGCCCGCATGCGCCATTGCGATGACCCCGGCCTCGTGTTTGATATCCGGAACGATCTCGCCCCTGTTCATCTCGATGACTGCTGTGATCATGGTTCTCCCATCCTGAAGACACTGGAACGGTCCTGTGGCTTAAAGATTGGTCTTTCAGATCACTCACAGAGTGAAATGTTGCCGTTAAGGACCGAAGACGAACGAAATATCGTACCCTTGTGTATCAAAATCCTGATCACAATTCACCAACGGGAAAGCATTTATATACCAGTAACCTAAGCAGAATCTACCCATTTAGTGGGGAGAGAGTCAAACATGCTCGTAGCATCATCGGTTCAACCTGGTGCCTCTGCGCATCTTTGTCCAACCTTCGTCTTCAATGGATGGGGAATAACAAAGGAGGAAAGAAATGTACGGAGATCGCGAGATGCACAAGATCACGTGTTCCGAGTGCGGCCAGGAGAGCGAAGTGCCCTTCAAGCCCGACGGAGACCGTCCTGTGTACTGCCGGGATTGCTTTGCGAAGCGCAAACCCCAAAGGTACTGAACAGGGATAGATAGATAGAAGAACTGATCGGCGCGATGCCCCTTCGGGCTTCGGAGCTGAGCTACGAATGAGGCCGGCCAGATATCGTCGGCCCTTCTCTTTTTAATTCCGATTATGTGACGTCCCATTTGAAAGGGCTAGCTCTTCGACCCCGATAAGCCATCGTTGAGAAATGGATGGTGCGGGGGGAGGGACCGAAGAACACCTTCGACGACGACCAACAAGTGATTCGGTCGAGCTGTGTTCGGATGAGACGATCTGGATCTGAGAGCACAGCGTATACCAACATTCTCCAGCGCCATCTCCGAGATTTAAATAATCTGACGTGAAGAGATGGTGCGGGGGGAGCGATTTGAACGCTCGAATGCCTTCGCAACAGGGTCCTAAGCCCTGCCCCTTTGACCAAGCTCGGGTACCCCCGCTTGAAGATTGCTTGTAACGATACAGCTTGGAGGAATATAGCCGATATCAATAAAGCTTTTACCGACCGAGATAGACGATATCTAGATCCCGATATCAACGATATAATACGTCGCAATAAAGGTCCCAATCACACTGCCTAGATTAGCCAGTGCAGCCACCATCAACACCCTCACGACCTTGTTGGCGAAGAAGTCCTTCATCGACGTCATCTTCTTCAGCGAGGTGAAGTCCTTCATCTGGGGAGTCCTCATCTTCAGCTCTATAAGCCCCGCGACCCACCCCGCCCCTATTGTGGGTATCAACGACGTAACGGGCGCCGCTACGAACGCTCCCAGTATGGTCAACGGATGACCACGGGCGATCGCCGCGCCGATCGCGGAACATATACCGTTGATCAGGATCCACAGCAGGGCGATGTCCTGGAGCTTGTCCCATTCACCATTGTAGACCAGCCAGGCGACCACAACTCCGATCAGGATCGGAATCGAATACGCCACGGTCTTGAGGATGCTGATCTTCTTCGGTATGACCTCGAGGTTAGAAGTGTTAACGATATGGCCCTTCTGCTTCACGGCCTTCTTCGCGATCCTCTTCTTCTTCCTCTCGATGGCGGCCTGATCCGACCTGCCGTCCTTGAACGGAGGCGGGGTCGCCTTCTTGGCCTCGACGGGAGCCGGTTCGCCTTCGGGCGTCGGCGTGGTCACTTCCTTTCCGGTCGCTCCCTCGAGCAATGCCGTGATCCCGCTCAGATGTCCCGCACCGACAACGGCCAGTACCTTCCCTTTCTTCCTGGATTCGAAGATCCTCTGGGCCAGGTACATGTCCCGTTCATCCAAGAGCACGCCCGTCGCACCCGGTGCGATCCCGCGGATCTCCTCCATCACCGCCGTTATCGCATCCTCCTTCATGAGCTCCTCGAGATCGAGCTCCTCCTCCTCGTCGGAGTCTGCAGGTAATAGCGCTTTAATCAGGTTCCATCCAAGCCTGGTCTTCTCCCTGAGGCTCATGTGGGCCCAGGCGCGCTTCAGCGTGATGGCTATATCCCTGTCTCCCAGAACGATGTCCGTATTGTGTTCCTCAGCCGCCCTGATCGCCTCCACCATCTCGGCGCCGGGCTGGGCACCGAACTTCTCGCCCATCCTCTGCTGTATGGTGCCAAGGAACGACTGGAGCAGGAAGAAGTAGGCGTTGCCTCCCTTGATCAGCGAGGTCACCGGGAGGTCCTCCCACTTGACCGCGCCAGTAAGTGAATCGTATCTGCGCTGACACAGCTCGACGACGACGACGTCGGGTTGGAACTCCTCGATCGCTTTCCGCACCTCGGCTACGCTCTCAGGTGAGACATGGGCGGTCCCGACGATCAGGACGTCATCGATCCGTTTCTGCAAGATATATACCTCCGGCCCCGCACCCGTACGTGAACGATCCGTTATCGATCAGCGCCTTCGGTAGATCCCTACCGCGATAGCAGCGGGAAGCGCGATGGTCAGTAGGACCGCGTCGAAACCTGGAGCGTCGTCGTCACCGTCATCCTTGGGGATCTTGGAGACCTTGACCACGATCTGATCGGACTTGACGGTGTTGTTCCCGCGCTTGATCGCGTACTGGATGTTGTGGTCGCCGTAGACGGTGTCCGCGGCGGCCTCGTCCACGTTCAGGAGGAACGGGCGTCCGGTGTCCTCGGCCGCGGCAAGATCTCCGTTCCAGGTCCCGTTGGACGGGGTCACGAAGTTGAAGTACTCGACAAGGTTCTGGTTCAGCTCGATGGTGTAATTGCCGCCATCGGCATCGTTGATGTAGATCTTGATCGTGAACTCATCGCCTGGATGGATCTTGCCGGTGGTCACAAGCTCCCCGTCGTAGGTCTCAGCGGAGGCGGTTCCGACCAGGGCCAGTAATGCCATCAGTGCTATCGTAACAAGTAGTATCCCTCTGAACCTCATGTTATCGCCGTTCCAATCCGCTAAAGGCTATAAATATCTTTCCGGGAGCATGTTCAGCCGGGAAAATGCCGGTATCCAGCGAATATCACCGCCGGGAGGGTACTATCAATGCCGTACAGGCTGTCTATCAGCGAACAACGTTAAATAAAATCGAAACACTATTACATCTCAATGGAGGATAACGAGTATAACAGGGAGGAAGCCAGCGAGAAGGCTCCCGGACCAGATGGGAGTCCGTCCGGGGACGGTCCGACCGCCGGCGACGATATCAAGGACGCTGGACCAGCGGAAGTACCGCCCTCCGAGGATAAGCCGTCCGAGGACACTGACGCCACCCCGCCCGTCCCCGATGCTCCTGCCGGGAGCAAGGATGAAGCTGATAAAGGCCAGGAGCCTCCGAAGGAAGAACCGTCGAAGGACGACGCTCCTGCCAAAGACGAATCCGCGCCTGACGAGAGCAAGAAGGACGGGCCGCCAGAGAAAGAGGCCGAGAAGGAGGAAGAACCTCCGAAGGAAGATCGGAAGGAAACTGTTCATCCGAAGGCTGATCCCGACCACAGGAAGGATAAACGCCCAGTGAAGGCGAAGAAGGGCGCTCCCCCCGAAGGGCCCATGGGCGACGAATACGTGCCCCCGCCCTTCGACTACCCCACCCAGCATTATCCGGGATACGGCCCCTACCCGCAGGTGCCGCCCCACTACTACGGCGGCCCCGGCGGCCCCCAAGACCAGCCCCCGGCCGGATATCCGCACGGAGCCCCGCCCGGGTTCGAGATACCGCCCCCGCCCGGGCTCAAGAAGCAGGACTTCACCAGGGACGGGAAGTTCATCCCGCATGCAGGGCTCGGATACCGCATCGTCGGATACTTCATCGACTTCATCATCGTCTTCATGATAACGAACCTCATCGCCGCCTACTTGTGGGCCGATGTCACCGAGGACATCGGGTTCTCGGACAAGGAGCTCAACAACTTCATGGAATCGCAGGGAAGTACGATATTCCTGGTGTTGGCATTCTTCTACTCGTTCCTGATCTTCTACTTCTTCATCTTCGAGAGCGTGAAGGGCTGGACGCCGGGTAAACGAATGTTAGGGCTGACAGTGGTCCGCAAGGAGGACCTGTCGAAGGCCTCCCCCGCCCAGTGCGGCCTGCGGGCGCTGCCCCAGATACTGTACTTCTTCCCGGTCCCCGTGATCTTCCTGATCATCGACTGCGTCATGGTCTGGGTCGGGAGGCAGAAGATAGGCGACTACATCGCCAGGACCTACGTCGTGAAGAAGCCCAAGGTCTACTACGACGGGCCGCCGGGGCACCCGCATCATCCTAGATAGATATCTTTCGACGACGTGGCCCACGCCGGGAAAATAATTGCACCCATGCCGACATTCAGCTTGGACCCACCCTACGTTGACGAAGGATGTTCTTTGTATAGGTAGATATTTAATCGATCAATCGGATTCGAGGAACGATGTTCTCCGTCGTATACTGCACCTGCCCGGATTCTGACACTGCCGCCAAGATATCCGACGCCCTGCTCAACGAGCGCATGGTCGCCTGCATCAATTCGATGTCGGTGACGTCGCGCTACTGGTGGAAGGACCAGATCGAATCTGCCGACGAGGTCCTGCTCATCATGAAGACCAGGAGCAGCCTGGTCCTTGACATCACCAGGAAGGTGCAGGAGCTCCATCCGTACGACGTTCCCGAGGTCATCGCGCACCCGATCAAGGACGGACATCTCCCTTACCTGGAGTGGATCGCCGAGTCGACTGAGTGACGATCATCGATCATTTCCATTTCTTCGTCTTAGCGAGCGCGCCGGCCGTACGGCCCGGCGCGCTGTCGATCCAGTGAACCATCCATGTGGGAGTTATCACGCTCCATTATTCAATGAAGCAGCTTCTTCTTACATTCGATAGAAAGGCAGAAGCCGCAACGTTCATATACGGAAATGTACATAATTGATACGGGTTGGTATCAATAGGTGATGTTATGGTATCTACTGAAGCTGCTACGAAGCTCGAACACTCGCCAACTCTCAACACCATTCGCATGGTCGAGGAGACCCTCAAGAACATGGACGAGAGCGTGATCACTGTTGCGGAGCTCAAGCGCCTGCTACCACGGAAGGTCAACCATAACAAGCTGAAAACGATCTTACAATATCTTGAGGAAAGTAACAAGATCTACGTGGGGATGAGGGGGATCACATGGACATACAATCCTAATCCTGCCTTTCAGGAAGCGATACGATCGGGATATGAGATATGAAGACGGTCCGTGTTTTCTTTACTCCGACTGCCAAGGCCTCATATGATCGGCTCTCAGATCACGCCAATGTTTCAAAGATCGAGCGCTCGGTCTTCAGGTCGATCAATGAGAAGACCGATCTGATAAAAACCAACCCGATGTACGGTGCCCCTGTCTCAAAGAAATTGATACCTAAAGTCTATCGTGATCGATACAGTGTAACCAACCTCTATGTTGTCGACCTCTCAAATTACTGGCGAATGCCATATTCCCTTGGCCAGTGGTTTTCTGGTCAAGAATCGATCGCCCTGATCCTTGAATTGCTCGACCACAGGGAATACGATCGGAAGTTCGGATATCGAAAGAAATAGATAATGCGAGCGCGCCGGGCCGTACGGCCGGCGCGCTCCGCTTCCTACTCAGATTTGCATGCCAGTGATCGTGCTCAGTTCACAAGCTGGAACAGTATCGGGGTCCAGCGCTTGACGTCCTTGTTCAGGTCGACAAGCTTTCCCTTGTTCACAACCGTCGTCGTTCTCATGGTCATCCTCTCCTTGTCATCGCTAGTCCGTTCTACTTTTCTAAGGGGTTTCCTCGCTCTTCCCGAAAGGGAAAAAACGGGCGGGGCCGCCGCAGGACGGCCCCGCCCTTCGGGGGATTAGCTATCGCTCTATCATCATTTCGTTTTCGGCATCACTCGTCGAACCAGGCCTTCCTGGTGACGTTGCTCTCCACCGTCATCTCGCCGTCCTCGTCGGTGTCGGTCTTCTCGATGTCGACCAGAAGCACAGCGAGATATTCGGGGTCGCCGTCGGTGTTGTTGTCCTTGTAGACCACGCCGCCGACTATGGAGTGGTCGTACTCGTTGATCCCGTTGGTGTTGTTGTCGTAGTACTCCTGTACGCCGACGAAGGCGTGGACCTCGGACTCGTTGCCGTCCTGGTCCGGATCGGTGGCCTTCATCGACCAGCCGAAGCTCTTGACATGCTGGATGTGTCCCGTGGTCTTATTGTGGCCCCATGCCTGCAGGATCATGATCGTTATGGCCTGCGTCTCCGGGGTGCCGTCGTCGTTCTCGTCGTATGACTCGTAGCCCGCTCCGATGGTCGCCGTGTAGTCGGCCACGCCGTCAGTGTCGTTGTCGTATGACGTGATGGAGTATACCAGGCCGGCAACGTACTCGTTGTTGCCGTCGGCGTCGTCGTCCTTTGCCTCGTAGACCCAGAACACGGTGGTGTTGCTGTCTATCTCTCCGTCGTTGTTGTGGTCCCACATCCTGACGTATGCGAACAGGGCGGATTCTGATTCGTTGTGCCCGTCGCTATCCTCGTCGTGGGAGGCGTAGAAGCCCCAGATCATGGTGAAGTTGTCGGCGACGCCGTCGTCGTCGTCGTCAACGGCCTCGGTCCCGGAGACCATGAACTTGCGCTCCTCGGCGTTCCCGTCCTGGTCGTCGTCCGTGGACCGGACCGCGTAGGTGAAGGTAGCGTTCCTGTCGACGTTGCCGTCGTCGTCGTGGTCGTCGAACTCGGCGGAGATTATCAGCACGTTCTCGTTATTGGCCTCACCGTCCTGGTCGTGGTCCTCGGACTCGTAGCCGGCGTAGAAGGCGGTCTGCTTCTCCTTGTACCCGTCGGAGTCCTCGTCAACCCAGCCCAGTCCGATGATCTGCGCCGACTTCTTCTCCTCATGGCCGTCGTCGGACTCGTTCCAGCGCCTCATCGACCAGATGAACGACTGGTTGTAGTCGACGTTGCCGTCGGAGTTGTTGTCCCAGTCCTGGAAGCCCAGGATCATGGCGTGCTCGAAGCCCTTGTTGCCGTCGTCGTTGAGATCGAGGTACCTGTAGGTCCCGATGAAGGCTCCCTGGTACTCCTTGTTCCCGTCGGAGTTGTTGTCGTGCCACTCTGCGCCGACCACGATGGCAGAGAAGCGCTCGGCGTTCCCGTCCTCGTCCTTGTCCTCCGCCTCGAAGGCCCAGATCCAGGTGTTGTTGTGGATGGCATAGTTGCCGCCGCCCAGGTCCTCCTCCCAATGCACCGTTCCAAGGATTATTATTGCGATGTAGCTCGGTTCGCCGTCGGTGTCGTTGTCGTAGGCTTCGTAGCCTGCCATGAAGGTCGACATGTATTCGTAGTCCTCGTCGGTGTCGTTGTTATAGATCTCCTGGGCCATTGCCACCGCCTCGACGTGGGTGATGTCGCCCTTTCCGTCGAACTCGGCATTGAGCTCCCAGTGGTAGGCCTTGTAGGCGACGGGCTCGCCGGTGTCGTTATACCAAAGCTCCTGGCCCTGGGTCATGATCCCGCCTATTCCGCCCTCGGGGATCTGCACCGCCCCGTCCTCGAACCAGAGTATGTCCTCCTCGATGTTCACCGGCTGGGTCATGGTCTCGTCGAAGTCCCGTGCGCCGGAGTCGTCGATATCGGTCAGGTTGTTGGGCAGCTCGGTGTTGTTGATCGGCTCGTCGCCGGGGTCGCCGCCCTTGTATTCGTACTCGTCAAGGACGCCGCCCACATCGGGGCTCTCCAGGTCAAGCATCTCCGAGCCCTCGGGGCTGCCGCTCAGGTCGTCCAGAGGGGTCCCCTCCTGTCCAACTTCATCGAAGTCGGGCGCCTCGTCGCCGTCGGGATCGAGCAGGCCCTGGATGTCGTCCTCCTCGAAGCCCATGATGGCGCCGTCGTCGTGCTCCGGATCTCCGTCGCCGTCGATGTCGAAGGTGCCCATGATGTCCACCGGCTCGTCGTTGTTATCCATTATATCGTTGTAGTACTCGCTCTCCTGGTATGAGGCGGAGACCTCGCCGGTCCAGTTGGTATCGTAGTCGATGATCCCGTCGCTATCATCGTCCACAGCGCCGTATCCGCCGAAGCGCGCCTCGACGGTGTCGTAGTCGCCGTCGTCGTCGGTGTCGTTGGCGTATGACATCCCGCCGAGGATGTACTGCCTCTCTGGGTTACCGTCCTCGTCATCGTCCGCCACCGCCACGCCGAGGGCGCCGGTGTAATTGGTCTCGAAGTTTCCGTCGGTGTCGTTGTCCCAGGTGAACGACTCGGCGCCGAAGACGGCCTCGTAGTTCAGTTCACCGTTGGTATCGTTGTCATAGCTCTCGTAGACGCCGACGCGGCCGCCGACGAAGTCGGCCTTCCCGTCGGAGTTGTTATCGTACTCGACGTGGGCGGCTATCACGCCCACCTGATGCTGTGCGGTGATATCGTCGTCGGTGCTGCCGTCCTGGACCCTGTTCCAGACCGAGTGGCCCCAGACCACGGTGACGTTGCTGTCGACGTTGCCGTCGTCGTCGTCGTCGTTGATCTCGTTCCTGACGATGAGTGCGGCCTCGTAGTCGGTGACGTTGTCGTCGCCTGCAGGCAGGGACAGGTTATCGTACATCTCCCAGCCGGCAATGAAGCTTGATGCAT
>JANQNJ010000152.1 GCA_028279645.1 Thermoplasmatota archaeon | reverse complement strand
AGCTGTCGCCCTGGTCCGTGGAGCGCGAGTATCTCAATACCTCCCGGTCGTAATCGATCCAGATGACGTGGATCGTTCCGTCGTTGTCCACAACGACCTGGGAGCCCTGGACTCCAAGTTCGACATCGGTGAACTCGGAGATTATCTGATAATCGGACCACGTCGCGCCTCTATCAGTTGACTTGGCAAAGACGATCTGTGCGACGCTCAGGCCGTGGAACACCGACCATGTGCAGTAGACGTTCCCGTTGTTCGGATCTGTGGTCAGCCACTCCTTGTCGTGGAACGCCGTGATCCCGTCCCCCTGTGCGATGATGCTGATACCGGACCAGGGCCAGGATTCGCCGCCGTCGTCGGACCTAGCTACGAAGATCCCGGAGGAGCCCATGGTCCTCGAGAAACCGATGCCGGCCATGTAGCATTCGCCCCCCGGGCCCCATGCGATAACGGGGTCACCTGTTCCGCCGTAGATATTCAGCGGGGAAAGAAGCCCATCGAAGCTCAGGTCGCCCGGGTAACCGGGCAAGAGCCCCGTCTCCCATGATTCGCCCCCGTCCATGCTGGTGTAATAGCCGCACCAGGCATCTCCGAGAGGACCGGAGTAGTCGTTGCCGCCGCCGACGATGTTGTCGTGGTTGGCGGGGTTGATGCCGATGTGGGCCTCGTTCTGGTTCTCGGGCTCGTTCGTTACCCTGACGTTGCCGAACTCCTCGTCTATCATGTAGCCGAGGGTATCGCTTCCGTTGCCCCCTCCATTGCCGTCATCGTCGGACATCCTGTCGTTGATGACGTAGGCCAGTGATGCGATGATCAGGATGCCTACTATTGCGAGCACGTGGGCCTGCTTGATCGGAGGGCTCATGAATCTCCATCGTGGGACTCCGATTTAAGGATTGTGAGAAAAGCGTACTAAAAGACTGTCACGAGGGCCTGGGTCTAACGGGCCAGGCCACCCTAATATTATAAATGATCAGGCAGGGGTAGGTCGAGGTCGAAAGCTACCGCGTCGGGTTCGGCCAGAAGGTCGCCATCTCGTACAGCGGATCCGCTGTCAGGGTCATCGATGGGATGAACTCCTTGAAGTGGGGCGCCCTATGGTCAAGGATCACGACCAGGCCCCGGTCCTCCTCGCTACGGATCAGCCTGCCAACCGATTGGAGGACCTTCCTGACGGTCGGCGCCTTGACCGTGTACTCCCAGCCCTTTCCGAACTTGATATCGTAGTAATACTGTAAGGCTCGTTGCCGGGCGTTGGGCTTGGGATAAGGGAGGCCGATCAGAAGTGCCAGCTCGAGCTCGGCTCCCGGAAAGTCGATGCCCTCGCTGACGCGGCCGGACATGACGGAAAATAGGACCGCCCTCTGCTCCTTCTTGGAGTGCTTCTTGAACCGGTTGATGGTGGCCATCAGCTCCCGCTGGTCCATGCCCTGTGCCTCGATATAGATGGGTCGCTTCAGAGCGGTTCGCAGGCCGCTGTCCAGGAAGGAGTTCATCAGGTTGTAGCTAGGGAAGAATATCACGGCGTTCCGGTTCTCGCGGTTGACCACCTGGATGACGTGGTCGATCATCCGTTGAACGATCCCCCGGTCCATGACGATCTCTTCATACTTCGTTGTCACGTCGTTCAGATATGATACCTTGAGGTTCTCAGGCGGGAACGGCGACGGGTAGACGTTGGCCGGTGTGTCATTGGGCAGACCGATCGTGTCGACATACTCGTCCAGGGGGCGAAGGGTGCCGGACATGTGGACCGATGAATGGAAGGCGTTGATCACGGCGGTGCTCCTGGCCGGGTTAAGGCAGTAGAGCTCCATCCGCCTTCTAGGATGGGAAACTACGAGAGGTATGTAGTCGGGGGTCTGCCCCTCGAACCAGCCCCATAGGAATTCGCCCACCGTCTTCAGATAGGAGCGCGGGAGGCGGCCCTCCTTTCTCCTTCGCTCTCTGTAGGCGGTACCGACCTGGATCATCTCCTCCACGGCGGCCTCCACCTCCTGGCTGGTGGTTGAAAAGTAGTGCATCAGAGCGACGCTTACCTCGCCCCTGGGCACTATGCCGTCCTCGCTCATGACGAAGTCGGTGATCAACTCCTGCATCACCTCCGACATCGCGTTGCACATGTCGGTGGCGTCGATGTTCTCGGTCAGTTGAGGCGTTCCGAGATAGGTCGATTCGTTGATGGCTCGCTCGATGGTGGTCTCGCCCAGCGCCGTGGTCGCCAGGTCCCGCCCGAAGGCGGGGAGGTTGTGGGCCTCGTCCACGACGAGGACGATCTGTGAGATGGGTGTCTTGAGCCAGGTCAGCAGATGGTTCCGGATGAACGGCATGAAGACGTAGATGTATGGGACGCAGATCACCTTCATGTGCGGGATCACGAACTTGGCCGCCTCGTAGGCGCAGAATCCTCGTTCGTGGCAGTACTCGGTGAACTCCTCCGCCGTAGGGATCTCGGTCCTGACGTATTCGAGGAGCTCCTCCCTCTCCGAGGTCATGTACCGCTTGAAGTGCTTGCAGGTGGGCGGAGCCTTCTTCCCCTTCTTCGGGGACCTGTCGTCGGTCATGGGGACCAGCGGCCCCCAGCCCTTCTCCCTGTAGAGTATCTCCATCTCGGTGGCGAGGTCCTCCTTCGCGGATCTCAGGTTGCTGGGAGTAACATCGATTATATACGGGTCCCCCGGGGTCCCTGTGCCTCCGATGGCGGCATCCTCGATAGAGGTCGCTTCCCGGGGGCCGTCGGGTCCGGTAAGGTCGATGGTCACGCCGTCCTTTGCCGGGGATGGCGATATACCCGCCGCATTAGGTCCTTCGGGTCCGCGGTCGGTGTTATCGGATGCAGAGGGTTTCGTCACAAGGGGATCGTCCGGTTCCCGACCCTGCTCCTCGCCCGCCTCATCGGCGATCTGCTTCAGGGTCTCCGTCTTCCTGTCGGCGCAGAGGACCGACAGCTCCTCGGCATTGGACTCTGTGAAGTTGGGATCGGTCTTGACGAGGGGGCAGAGGTTCTTCCTGCCCTGCAGGGCGATGCCGGGGATCCGTTCTACCTGGTTGATCTGCCTCAGCTCGTGTATGACCTGTTTGGACTGGGAGTTGGTCCTGGTGATGTAGATCAGCTTCATGTCCTCGTCCTTGATGTGGTTCAGTATGGCCGAGAGCGAAACGACGGTCTTGCCGCTGCCGGTACCCGATTCGAGAACAAGGTTGGCCTCCTCCTCCAGAGTCTTGGTTATGGCTTTGTAGATATCCTTCTGTCCGCCTCTGGGCGGGTAGGGGAAGAGGTCCATGGTCAAGTCACGATCCCTGGCGAGGTCTGCAGGCTGGATAAAGGACAATATGGTACTATAAGTTGAGGCCGGGTCGATGAAACTAGGGAAGATGATGGGTGGGAGATATCTCGATGATCATCGGTACGATGTAGGAGTGTGGATCACGAACGAGAGCTCTTCACGGTGAAAAGAAGGAATAGAAGGCGATTGGTCGTAAGGTCATCTCTTCCTGCTCTCGTGCAGGCCGTGTTCGATATCCCTTGCATCAGCCTTTGAAAGAAGGGCCTTGATGGTGCCGCTGGTCAGATGCGTCTCGACGTTCACTGCGGTACCGTTCAGTGTCATCTCCCCTGACATCGATCTGACGGTATCATCCTTTAACAGATGGCTGCAGCGAACTATACCGAATCTGCCGTTGAACCGCATCAGCCAGGGAGGTTCAACAGGAGCATCTCTGAAGGAATCGCGGATCCCCCTGATCATGTCCTTTCTGGAAATATGTTCGCAAGTGCCGAGCTGGAAGAGGATATAGCGATTACGCTGCTTCTGACCGTTGGAAAGGTCGTTTTTGGAGCTCTTTCCCTGATCTTCACTGCCTTTAGGCCTGTTCCCCTTCATTTCCCTTCCACTGTAATCGTATGTTGAGGATGTTAAAGAACCTTGAGATGCGGGGGACCCCTGTTTTTCCACTGGAGTAGATAGATAGAGATACCTTTGTTTGAATAACAAAAATAAAGTGAAAACATACCTGAAAACGTATTAAAGTAATTTTATTTAACTATTTCTATAAAAAATTTATTAAAAATTTAAATATAAAATGTTAAAAGTAAGGTTTTTGGTGGTTTGACGGTTCTTACGGAGAGGAAATAATGGGGGTCGGGTAGAATGAGCCGGTGATCTTGTCGATCTAACCTCATTTACACCTCGGGAACGAAGTTACCTTCCAGTGGAAAACAAGGGGTACGGCTGATTCACCACTTTTTCATCATCGATATTCTCCTTTTATCAAAAAATGAAGAAATTTTCGATGAAATGCCGGACAGGATCGTTGATATCTATCAATTTCCAAACCAATGAACCGTTCTGAATGGAAAATGAGCGTTCAGTCAATCCCGCTCCATTATTTAAAGCTTGATAATACCCAAAGAAGAACTCTCAGTCTTTACAATATCTCTCTTTCTCTGAAAAGATGCAGCCGCAATATCCCTGTCTGTACAGCTCCATCTCCTTGCTGATATCGTATCCCCGTTTCTTTCCCTCCCTGAAATCCCTGTACAGGAAGTCCAGGCACTCAGCTTCAGCGATATCCCTTCCGATCCTGGCAACAGCTTCATGGTCCATATGAGGAGAGAACAACATCGACGTCGTGATGGTCTTTATATCCATCTCCTTCGCCTTCCTTGCAGTGGCCAGAAGACGATCTCGATAACACATCTCGCATCTGGACCTACCGTTCTTCATCTCCGATATCGCTTTATCGATCCATTCCTGGAGGGGATATGTTCTGTCGTACTCGAACTTCATATCCGTCAACGCCGAGAATCGTTGTATCTCATGCAGCCGCTTCTGATATTCTTGATACGGATGGATATTGGGGCTGTACCAGAACCCTATCGGCTCATACCCCTCCTGTACAAGCGCCTCCCTGGGATAGGCCAGACAGGGCGCACAGCAGGCATGGACCAGGACCTTCATCGGAACCGAGTTGAATTCAGGATATTAAACTGTTGTCCATTGGTACAGGACTCAAATAACCTTGATGATCGATTCTCTGATCATAGACGTGCAGCGCGCGGGACCGGCCGTACGGCGGTCCCGCTAGGTAGTCGGGAAAATAATGGAATTAAGAACAGCTTACTTCGCCGGGAAGAAGCGCTTCTTGAAGAGGAACCGGAGGTTCTTGAAACCGTCGCCCCAGGTGTTGAGCTTGACGTCGCCCACCCTGATGCGATAATCCACCTTGACCTCTTTGAACTTGAAGCCCTTCTTGTAGGCCTCGATCTTGATCTCCTCGGAAAGCGGCATGCCGTCGGACTCGAGGCGTATCTTGTCCAGGACCTTCTTCCTGAAGACCCACATCCCTGTCTGGGAGTCCTTGATCTTCATCCTGAAGAGGACGTTGAGGGTCGTGGTCAGGATCCAGTTGCCCAGCTTGTGCGAGAACGACATCGCCTTGGGATCGAGCTTGGAGATCCTGTCGCAGGTGATGAAGTCCAGCTCCTCGTCGTCGAGCATCTTCAGGAGCTCCGGGAACGACTCGCCCGGATAGGTCATGTCGCCGTCCATGGTACAGATGATGTCGCCCTCGGCGTTGGCGAAACCGGTCTTGTAGGCACGTCCGTAACCCCTGCGGGCCTCCAGGACCACCCTAGCGCCCTTGGACTCGGCTATCGAGACGGTCTCGTCCTTTGACATCCCATCTACGATCAGTATCTCGTCGAAGGTCCCCTCAGGGACGGAATCGATCGTCCCGCCGATGGACTTCTCCTCGTTCAGTGTGGGTATGACAAGTGTGACCTTGGCCATGGTTCTGCCTCCGCAGTAGTATGCGGTAAAACCCGTTCATATAAATAACTATGCTGGTCGAAGGCTCCTAGATTAGCATATTATCATCAGCAATGTAACGGCAATGATATCCGCATCAAGCCTGCACGGATCCGAGGGAGTAAGAAGAATATCCTGAAGTGCAAGCTGAGGCGTTTTCCAAGCATAACCCTCGGAGAAGGGCAGGCCCTGATATCCGCACTATATTGCCCGGGTTCCGAGGGATTAAGAAGTATCTCCTGCGGTACCGGCTGAGGCGTTTTCCAAGCATAACCCGAGGAAACGGGCAGGCCCACGAATTAGAACAGAAAAGATGCTTAGTGGGCCTGCCCGGATTCGAACCGGGGACCTCCGCCGTGTGAAGGCGACGTCATAACCAGCTAGACCACAGGCCCGTGGATAGCAACATAGGAAAACCCTTCGTCTATTTGACGTTTTTCACTGGATTACGGCTTCTCAACGACCTTTGGCACCATGTCCGAGATGTAGTAGACCAGCGACTCGACGACCTCTCCGACCTGTCCCAGGCTCTCCGCTGAGACCTTGTCGATGGTATCCCTTATCGTGTGCCAGAAGCGATACTCGATATCTATGATGTCTATCGACGGGATACCTGCCAGGGCCAGGGGGATATGGTCGTCGATAACGGCCCACTTGGTCCTGTTGATGAACGACGCGTTGTGGCCAAGCTTTTCGGCGATCTCCCAGACCATGTCGTTGAGCCAGGGGGCGGAGATGTCGGAGTTCCTCTCCTTGTAGATCTGCAGGTCCGCATCGCCTATCATATCCACGATCACGGCGCCGATGTACTCCCCCGATCGATTGTGTTCAGTGACGAGGTCCGCGAAATGGTTCGAGCCGTAGAACATGTTCTCGGCGCCCTTTCCATAGTCCTCCCCGTCGAAGAAGACCAGCTCGATGGTCACGTTGAGCGGAAAGAACGGGTCCAGAGGAGAGGTGCCGTTGATATCGGCCATCACTCCTCCATCGGAGAAGTTGCCCTCCAGGGCCAGTATCCTTGCCAGCTCCAGAAGGACGGCCACGCCGCTTCCTCCGTCGTTGGCTCCGTCTATGGGTTTTGACTGGTTCTCAGAGGTGTCCATATCGGCGAACGGCCTTGTATCGTAATGCGCTCCAAGGAGCAGGATGGTATCGTTAGAGCCCGGAGTGAAGTTCCCGGTCCCCGGCGGCGGCTCAAGCCGGCCGATGACGTTGGAGAAGTTAACTCCGTCGCCAACGCCGTAATCGCCGGTGAAGTTCTGCCAGGATACGTTGAAGCCGTATTGCTCGAGCAGGTCAGCGATCCAGAGGGTACAGTTCAGGGAACCGGTGGTATTGGGTATCCTGTAACCGAAGTCGACCTGTTCATGGACAGAGAAGTTGGCAAGAGTTCCGTTGAAGCCCAGTCGATATGGAGAGAACCAGGTCGCGTTCGACATGTTCGTGCCGTTGATATCCGGTCCCGGGCCGCCATTATCGTCATCCTTCGTCGAGATACCGCCTTTCCTGACGTTCCAGGCGCCTCTCTCCGTGATGGCAACGGCCAGAAGGGCCACGACGAGGCAGATCACGACGATCCTGCTGTAAGGCGGGGGCGCGAACAGCCTTTCAGACGAGATCTCGTCCAATTTACCCTCGGCCTTCACCTTCTTGCGGGTGGTCCTGACCTTCTTGCCGTTTCCGCTCAAGGTTGATGGTAACGCCGTTGGTCTTTCTTATAACTACTTACTATCATCGCCCAACGGGATCAGATCGGCCCTTCATCCAATGGCCGATACGGGGGGTTCAGCGACTCCGCCTCACGTGGACGTAGCCGCCATGAAATATCGACCCGGGCAGGGGGTTCGACAAAGGGCGATTACGAATGTGCGATTTCTCCATTTAAGGAAAAATCTTATTAAGAACCGGGATTTTGAGAATAATGAACGCTGAGCGCATGCAAAATAGCAGTATTCGCCTTCGGCAATTGTGTTAGAGGGCGTCGAGGCGCAAAACGTTTAAATAACACGATAAAATATGAAAAAATCCCCCCTATGATCGTGACATCAGGAGGATCAAAAATGGCCGATAAAGAACTGGTGACCAAGGACGAAGGACGCGAGTGCTTCCTGCCGCCCCAGGACTTCTGCGACGGCGCGCACGTGAAGTGCCTCGACGACTACTACGAGATGTACAAGCGGTCCATCGACGACCCCGACGGCTTCTGGACGGAACAGGCCGAGAACTTCACCTGGTTCCAGAGATGGGACAAGATCCGGGAGTTCGACTTCCACGAGGGGAACATCAAGTTCTACCTCAACGGAAGGACCAACATGACCTACAACTGTCTCGACCGGCAGCTCGATACCAGGGGCGACCAGATCGCCCTGATCTGGGAGGGCAACGACCCAGAGGACAGCCGGAAGATCACTTACAAGGAGCTCCACGAGGAGGTCTGCAAGTTCGCCAACGTCCTCAAGAAGCACGGCGTGAAGAAGGGCGACAGGGTCTGCCTCTACCTGCAGATGATCCCGCAGCTGCCCGTCGCCATGCTCGCATGCGCCAGGATCGGCGCCATCCACTCCATCGTCTTCGGCGCATTCTCGTCGGATTCGCTGAAGGACAGGATCAACGATTCCGAGTGCAAGGTCCTGATCACACAGGACACCGCACTCAGGGGGAAGAAGAACGACATCCCCATGAAGACCAACGCCGACCGCGCCCTGAACGAGACCCCGAGCATCGAGACCGTGTTCGTGGTCAAGAGGACGGGCAACGAAGTACCCATGGCCGACGGCCGGGACCTCTGGTGGGAGGAAGAGATGGCGGCCGACGACGTGGCCGGCGAGTGCCCGGTCGAGGAGATGGATTCCGAGGACCCCCTCTTCATCCTCTACACCTCCGGCTCCACCGGCAAGCCCAAGGGCGTGCTCCACACCACCGGCGGCTATATGATATATGCTTCTCTCACTCACAAGTACGTCTTCGACTACCATGACGGCGACATCTACTGGTGTACGGCCGATATCGGCTGGATCACCGGCCACTCCTACATCGTCTACGGCCCGCTGCTCAACGGGGCCACCTCGGTGATGTTCGAAGGCGTCCCCAACTATCCCGATCCCAGCCGTTTCTGGCAGATCGTTGACAAGTACCAGGTGAACCAGTTCTACACCGCACCCACCGCAATTCGCGCCCTGATGAAGGAGGGCGACGAGTGGGTCACCAAGACCTCCCGCGAGAGCCTCAGGCTCCTCGGGACCGTTGGTGAGCCCATCAACCCCGAGGCCTGGAGATGGTACCACGAGGTCGTGGGCAACTGCAAGTGCCCCATCGTCGACACCTGGTGGCAGACCGAGACCGGCGGGATCCTGATCACGCCTCTACCTGCCGCCATCCCGACCAAGCCCGGGTCCGCTACACTGCCATTCTTCGGCATCGAGCCCGCGATCCTTGACGACAAGGGCAACGAGCTCGAGGGCGCCACATCCGGCTCCCTGGTCATCAAGGCTGCCTGGCCCGGAATGATGAGGACGGTGTACGGCCACCACCAGCGCTTCAAGGACGTCTACTTCTCCATGTACCCCGGCTACTACTTCACCGGCGACGGAGCCAAGAGGGACGAGGACGGTTACTACTGGATCACCGGCAGGATCGACGACGTCATCAACGTCTCCGGACACCGGATGGGAACCGCCGAGGTCGAGTCCGCCCTTGTGGCCCACCCCGCAGTGGCCGAGGCCGCAGTGGTCGGATACCCCCACGAGATCAAGGGCCAGGGCATCTACGCCTACGTGACCCTCAAGACCGGGTTCGAGTACACCGACGAACTGCGCAAGGAGCTCAGGAACCATGTGCGGAAGGAGATCGGCCCCATCGCCACCCCCGACGTCATCCACTGGGCCCCCGGCCTTCCGAAGACCAGGTCCGGAAAGATCATGCGAAGGATCCTCAGGAAGATCGCCGCCAACGAGCTCGACCAGCTCGGCGACACATCGACCCTGGCCGATCCCTCCGTGGTCGACACCCTCATCGACGGAATGTCCCAGTAAGCACGGCACGATAGCGATTTCTCGGCCTACAAGGCCGAGCTTAACTCCCTAGCTCGCGCTATGGTCAGGACGAGGCCCCCTTATCGACGGAGGGGGCCTCCTCTTCCGACAAGGACGCCTTTCTCCAATATGGATCCAACAACCAGGATGCGACATATTTCGAAAGGTCCAGTCGTTTCCAGCAACTGCTTTATACTGGGAACCAATACTTGCGACGATGGACGTCGACGACAGTGTGGACCGAGAGCTACGGAAGCTCGACCGATGGGGTCATCAGCAAAAGCCCCAGAGGGAGAT
>JANQNJ010000082.1 GCA_028279645.1 Thermoplasmatota archaeon | reverse complement strand
CTCCCCGCAGTAGACGTACACCAGGTCGACCTTCTCCTCGGGATAGTCCAACGCGAGCAGGGAATCGATGTTCCTCTCGAGGACCTTCTCCTCGTTGAGGACAGGGACAATAATTGACAGGGTCGGCAGCTCCTCTGTACCGATCTCTGGAGGTTCCTCTATCCGCTTGATCGATGTGAACACCGACAGGTAGTACCTGAGGGTCCCTGCCAGTGCGAAGAAAACGAAGAAGGTGGAGAACAGGCGCCAGTAGATCGGGAAGAAGAAACCCGGGGATAGGATGATGACACCGATGAAGAAGGTGACCGTCAGGTCCTCGGCGAAGTGGAGCTTGGACCGTTTTGCAGTGAGGCGCTTCATGCTACTGCTATCAGTGATGCGTCACATACGATATAAACCCCCCAGGGAGCGGTTCGCCAATATTGAAATAGGATGACATAGATAGACCGAATGGAGGTCATTCCATGCCCGACCTGAGGGACAGAGTGGAAGAGGACAGAGGTCTACTTAAGAAGCTTCAGATGATCATTCCCGGCTACAGGGGATACCGGAAGAGGGAGGACCTGAGGATCGCGGACAGCCTCCTCAGGGATGAGGTCCAGAAGCGGCTCCTGCCTGTGGAGACCGAGGCGAAGCTGATAAGGAAGCGCCTGTCCGAGGATATGGAGCTGGACAAGCTGAACGATATCAAGGGTGTAGTCTCAGATTTAGAGACCCTGAGGAACCGGATCCGCCATGCGGAGCAGGAGTACTCGGGCGTTTCGGCCGATTACCGCATCCTCGAGGATGAGCTTGAACGATTGTACAATTACGATCTAAGGCTTTTCGACTGGGTGGATACCCTGAACAAGGCGATCAAGGGTCTATCTGCCAAGGCGGGAGCCGAGGATTTCGACAGACATGTGGAGGAGGTCCGCGAGACCATACGCGGAATGAACGAGGCCTTCAACATGAGGACGGAGACCATAGCCGGCATGGTGGTGAAACGATGAGCCTGATCGGAGCAGATACATTCGAATGGGAGCACGCAGCCAAGGGCGAGAACGTCATGTACAAGGTCCCCCGGAACGTGAAGTACAACGACAATGTCGTGGTCCGAGAGGACGAGTACGTCGTGTTCTTCAGGGACGGGAAGGCATTACACCTCTTCGACAGGCCGGGACGATATGCTCTGACATCCCAGAACATACCGATCCTGGGCACCATCATGAAGAAGGTCGGCGGCGTCGTCCAGGTCGGCGAGATCTACTATCTTCAGAAGCGGGAGATGAGGGGCAAGTTCGGGACGAAGGAACCCCTGACCTTCAGGGACGTCGATTTCGGAATGGTACGCCTCCGGATGTTCGGCCAGTTCTCCTACAAGGTCATCGATCCCATGCTCTGCATAACGCAGTTCGTCGGGGCCAAGGGCTACGCGAACAGCCAGGAGATCATCGACTGGGCAAAGGACCAGATCGTACAGAACCTTAACGACGCTCTGGGCGAACTGAAGAGGGACAAGGGGATCGGTGTGGCTGACCTTCCCGCCTATCTGGAGGAGCTCGAGCAGGTCCTCCTAACACGGCTCAAGGACGAGGTCGCCAGGTACGGCCTCGAGGTCATGAAGATCGTCGGCATCAACATCAACCTTCCCGACGAGGTCCAGGAGGCCGTGGATGCAAGGGCGTCCATGGGGATACTCGGTACCAACTACATGCAGTACCAGGCCGGAAAGGCGATCCGGGACATTCCAGGGTCCGGCGGCCAGGGCGGAGGGACGGGAGATGCAGCGGCAGCCGGTCTTGGCCTCGGAGTTGGCGCCGGGATGGGAATGGCAATGCCCGGTATGATAAACCAGCAGGGCGGGATGCAGGGAGGTGCACAGGGCGCACCACCGATCCCGAGCCAGGCCGTCGCATGCCCGAAGTGCAACGCCCAGCAGGCCCCTGGATCGAAGTTCTGCAACAGCTGCGGCGCACCTATGGGACCGGCTGACGCTGGTTGCGTCAAATGCCAGGCCCCACTCGCTCCGGGATCGCAGTTCTGCAACCAGTGCGGATCGGCCCAGTCGGCGGCATGCCCGAAGTGCAACGCCCAGCTACCTGCAGGTTCGAAGTTCTGCAACAGCTGCGGCGCGCAGCTTTGAACCAAGGCGAGAAAGACGAGTTCGTGCGTTAGATCGATATCAACGTGTTAATCGGTACGGTGTACATTAGAGCGACATTTTGATATCAGAAAGGCGCCCCGCTCGCACATTCTTGAAGCCCTAAACCCCCGTAAACGGCCCTTCCAGGACCGATAGAGCTGGTTTCGAAACTAGCCGAAACGCCTTGGAGGGGCGAACAGTATATAAAGTATATCAAAAAACTGTACCAAACTGCTTAATATACCCTTCTTACATAATAGATATTGTTGGGAGCGCGTTGTGGAGCGCTCCGAGAGGTTGGTACGATGAGCGACAAAGAGAAGTTCAGATACCTTGACTTCGACGTCAAGACCGTGAAAAGGTACACACTCCTCAACGGTAAGCTTGTTCCGGTCCTGAAATGATCTGTTAGCCCCATTCTTATCTAGGGTATTTGGAAATCCCCCTGAGATCCGATGCCCGGGGCCGGTGCTCAAGACGACGTCGATAGTTCGAGCCACGGCAACGATTCCTTCGTCCGACCTCCAACTTTCTTTTTTTATCAAAATATCGTACTAGAATCTACTTAAGGGTCTATTTCACTACCAATATCGCTAGGAGGTATTTCGTAACATGGAGGACAACGACATCCTACTGGAACAGTTAGAGCAAGAGCTCGAGCTGGAATTAGAAGGGAGCTCTCCGAAGGCTGCTGGAGAGGTCAAAGGGAGGAAGAAAAGGGATCTCAGGGGTGGCCCGGGTGCAGAGGAAGGGGGATCGTCCGCTAGCGGCGGGACCGGCCGAAAAAGGATCCACAGAGCCAGCGGTCCCACCGATGACAAGCGGCCCTCTGCCCCGGGCTCGTTCCAGGACGAGGTCCGTTCTGCGATGTGCAACATCCGTACCGACCTTGACATGATAAAGGCCAGCATGGAGCCAGATGAAGCCGCTGAGGTCCGATCGGCTCAAGGGGAGGAGATGAGGCGTCTGCGCATCGAAAGGGAGCGGATCAGGAACTGGCAGATATACGGGAACATATACAAGGACCATGTCGAGGGTCTGCCCATGCCGAGCTGGTCGGTGTTCCTCGCCGTGTTCGGACTGATGTTCCTTGGAACAAGCACCGTGTTAATGATGTACCTATATGCTGTCGATATCGAGTTCCGCTTCATCCTGCCGATGATCATCGTCTCGATCGCGATGTTCTCCATCGGTCTCAACAGCTGGGTAGGCCATGAGAGATACATGGTCGAGCGGTACAAGCTCCTTCTCGATCGGGACCCGGACGGTGCACGTGGTGCCTTCTCGGGTGGTGACGATCCGCTGAGAGAATGGCTCGAGCTGTGACAGATCGGCCAGAAACTCTAAATAACGCCATGCGAATACTTACCCGAAGGGTGGTTTGCATGAACATGAGCCGTTCGATATTGGTCCTAGCCCTTATGATAGCTGGCACGTTCCTCATCGCGGGAGCCGTCTCCGGCGACGGATACATCGTCGATGACGACTGGCCGAAGGCAGATTACGATAAGATCCAGGATGCTGTGGATGCAGCTGCAGCAACCGATCAGATATTCGTCTACGAGGGACATTATACCGAGAACGTCGTGATCGATGTTGCGATCTCGATCATCGGCAACGGCACAGATCTGACCGTGATCGACGGGAACGAGAGCGGTTATACCCTCGAGTTCACCACTGGTTCCGGCGGCGCCTCGGTCGAGGACTGTCTTATCATCAACGGGTCGCTCAACGACAGCCGCAGCGGCGTCCGTATCGACGATGCCGACGGTGTCACGGTGCTTAATTGCGAGATAACCGATTCCTATACCGGTATCATGATCAATGGCTGCGACAATACCGTCGTGGAGGATGTTTGGGTCCACAACAATTCGGGCCGCGGCATCGAGATCCAGAACGGCGACGGTCACGAGGTGATCGACTCACGGCTCGTGGACAACACATACGACGGAATATATTCGTATGAGGCCAACGGCTGCTACTTCAGCAGGAACAACATCTCGTTCAACTACCTGGGCATCATGGTCCATGACGGTGATGACAACAACGTCAGGAGCAACTGGATCTACAACAATTCTTGGTACGGTGTCTACTTCTACTCCAACACATGGCACAACAACGTCCGGGGCAACAGGATATTCAACCATTCGATCAAGTCAGGTATCCTGGGCTTCACCAACTGCTCCTATACGGATATCAGCAACAACAGCATCTACTACAACTACTACGGGATCAAGCTTCAGAGCGCAACCGGGAACAACGTGACATACAACGAGATCATGAACAGCACTTACTTCGGTGTCTTCCTGGACCATGGTGCGGATGACAACTGGATCCATCACAACAACTTCGTCAGCAACAACGACGGATCGACGCAGGGTCGGGACAACACGGGGGATAACATGTGGAACACCTCTGACGAGGGGAACTACTGGTCCGATTACACCGGTTCCGATTCCAACAAGGATGGAGTTGGCGATACCCCGTATTCGCTGATAGGTGGCTCCGGTGCGCAGGACGAATATCCGCTCATGGACGATGTCGACAACGACGCCCCGGTCAAGGCACCCGAATTCCACCTTTTCTTCGGAGCGGTCATCTGTTTCGCCTTCGTCGTGATCATAAGGAGAAAGCGCGACTGAGCAGCTTCATTCAATGCATACCGATCGGGCCGAAGGTGAACGGTCGGATCAGAACATCCTGCCAGGTGAGTCCGGAGGCCGGTTCGATCTAGATCTTGTCTCACGCTTCTTGAGGTACTTCAACGCCGAGAAATACGGTACCGAATACATCATGATGGCCAGAGATAGTATCAACGGGAGGAAGTTCAACAGCATTATCGGAAGATCGTCGTGTCTCAATCCCATCATCTGTTGGAACATCAAGAGGTTTAGGAATATCACCACCACTCCACCGATAAGGACAAGATAAACGGTGTTACTCAACGTCATCCCAAACCGTTTGTATTGATCGGTATTGATCATCAGCAGACCGGCGTATGCCAGGAGCGAGCCTGAAAGGCACAACACGAAGCATATCCGGACCCCTTTCACAACTGGATCGAACTTCTGCACTGTCTTGTTCCCGTATGCCGTGATCTCGACATCCGAATCGAAATACTTGAACTCCCAGGTCGACCAAGGTATGAGCGGTGTCACGATCAGTCCCATGATCGATAGCATCAACAGGACCTGCACCAGGAGATGAGCCTTCTGCCTCAGAGGTCCTCACCTCCCAAGAGGTCGAACGTAAGGGCCTTGGTCCTGACCTCCTTGTACGCGATCCTGATGACATAGATACCCATGATGATCAGAATGACACCCGTGATCAATGCAACTGCCCCTCCGATCGAATATGCACCTTGATCGGTAATATCCAGCTGTTTCCTAGTAAGCATATCCGAGAGCATGCCGCCCGTGAACACGGCTCCGGATTGTGCTACGATCGTTCCGATGAAAGAGTAGATGCAGCCTTGGATCCCAAGGACGAACCTCGATGAGTACTCCTTGCGACAGTCGGTGATAAGGCCGATCGGTACCATGATACCTGCTATCAGTGCTGTACATAGGAGACCCGCCATTCCGGTGATGCTCCAGCTAAGGTACCCTTCTTTGACCTCGTTTCGAAGCTCCGTGGTCCCGTTCTCCATCGGGTCGATCATGACGTTGTACGTGGCCCTGTCCGTCCCATCGTTCGAATCCTCCCAGACCGTGATCCAGGGAAGGACGATCACCAGCACCAGCCCGATCACTGCCACCACGAGGACGAAGGCGGCGAACCTCCCGTTGAAGCTTTCGGAGAAGCTCAACCTCCTTGAACCCATGTTCTCCAGGTCCCTCTCATCGTCATGGCGTTCGTCCCATTGGCGTTCGCGGTATGGACGGTGTTCGCGGGGGCTCGGCTGGTCCTGCCGTCCTGGTCCGGGAGCGGCGGTGTGCAGGTCCCCGCTCCTTGAAGGTGTGAACTTGCGGGGCCTGGATCTCACCTGGCCGGGCGGCCCATAACCTTGACCACTTTCCCCTTCCCAGTTGGTTGGCGGTCTCTCCTGGACGTTCGGCTCCCCCTGTTCGAAAGTCTTTTTCTCTGGATAGCTCCTCTGAGGTCCTTGAGCCGGATCCTTCTCGGATCGGTCATGCCGGACCGGGCTAGAAGGTGATCTACGACGCTCCTGTGCAGCCGGGGCGGGCTCATGCTTCACGACTGGAACATCATCCTTGCCGGGCGAGTAAGGCCTCGGTAAAGGCCTTGCTCCTGCAGGGGCCTCCGGAGGACGATGTTCAGGACCTGGTGCTGGGTGCACAGGCCCTTCCACCGGGGCCGGTCGTGAGCCCTCGGCATCGACAGATGGCTGCACAGGGGGCGGTGAATTTGCAGTATCGTCGTGTGACGGCCCTCCTTCCGGTATCTGATCATCGTCGTGGTGGATCTCCGGCGGCTTCGGGATCGAGGGGAACCTGCTTTGAGGCGTCGCTCCGGGTGGTGGTGTCGAATAAGCAGACTCATCCTTCCTTGGACCCTCCCGGAAACGGGCTCCGCACAGGGCGCACATGGCCACCCCCTCGGGGATCGGTGCGCCGCAGGAACTGCACTTGACCATGCGACCGGGAATGGATATGCCGGTCTAACGATTAATAACCTTTGGAACCAGATCTGGTTATCGTTGCCAGCACCCCTATAAAGCAAAGCACACCGAGGACCATGCCTGCATTGAAACCGGGAATGCCTCCATTCCCGTTTTCATCATCCGGGTCGTCAGTCTTGGTCGTGTTGATACTGATGAGGACCGAGTCGGGTAGGGACCAATCCGTCCCATCGTACGCTCTTGCCGCGATTGTATGGGTCCCGTC
>JANQNJ010000035.1 GCA_028279645.1 Thermoplasmatota archaeon | reverse complement strand
TGGTGGAGCTCATCAAGGGCACCGGGTTCATGAAGTGCATTCCCACGAACCGATCGGGCCGCGACGTTGCCGCTCCGATCTCGGTGATGGAGATAGACGAGGTGTTGGATGCGAATATCGTCTCCGGCGGGCAGATCCCGTCCAGCTCCTTGAAGACGTCCTTCTTGAGCTGGGCGTTCTCTATGACAGCCTCCACGATAACCTGGCATCCGGCCAGATCGTTGAGGTCGGTGGTCCCCTGGACCCTGCCGACGATGGTGTCCATCTCCTCCTGGGTGATCTTCTCCTTCTTAACCAGCCGCCCGAGGGACCTGTTTATGATGTTGAACCCGTTCTCCACGAACTTGTCCTCTATGTCCCGCATCACGACCTCATACCCTGAGGCTGCGGCGACCTGGGCGATGCCGCTGCCCATGGTCCCGGCCCCTATGACTCCGATCCTCTTGATATCTGAGAGGTCCATATTATCGTCACCGGCCTCACGAAAGTACACACCTTTCATAAACTTTACCTCAGACCCCGCCGGGGACCGTCGGTCACCGGGGACCCCTGGTCCCGAACACCGATTAGCTATAAATACGCCTAGGTTTCTCTTGCGGAAGATGTACGAATGGTATCCCTGGGGCGGCGAGTTCAGGGTCGGAGATCCCTCCAGTTCTGTGGCCGTGGTCACCCTGGGGGACAAGGTCCAGCTGCCGGAGGAGAAGGTGGCGATCTGGGGCCCCCTCAAGACCGAGAACCTCGGCATCGAGAAGGTTGTTGCCAACGTGGTGTCAAATCCGAACATCAGGACGCTCGTCGTCTGCGGGCGCGAGGTACGGGGTCATCGATCAGGGGACAGTCTTCTCGCCTTCCACCGCTACGGAGTGGACGCCAATGGAAGGATCATCGAGGCCAGGGGCGCCGTGCCGTACATCGAGAACCTGCCCGAGGAGGCGGTCGAACGGTTCCGGGATCAGGTCGAGATCATGGATCTGATCGGTGAGGTCGATCCCGCCGTCATCGAGACCGTTATCGACGAACGTCTCGTTCTGGGACTGCCTTCCTTCGGGGAACCGCTCATCGTTGTCAAGATCGAGAGGGAGCGGTCGGCGGCGGTGTTCGAAGGCGCAATCGCGCTTCACTCCGAGATCATGCTCCACGACGACCTCCGCATCGTAGGGGTCGCTTCGGGCTCCGATGCTGAAGCGTCGTCAGGAGGTGATGCCTAATGCTCAACTTCTCCAAGGAACAGACAAGGTTCGAGATCGCTGGTCTCAAGATAGGCGGACAGCCTGGCGAGCTACCGAGGGTCCTCTTCGGGACCGTCTTCTACAGGAAGCAGTTCTCGGACGTGGATGCCTCTGCCATCAAGAGGGTCCAGGAGCTGGTATCTGCTCAGGAGGAGATGACCGGTATAACGGGGGTGCCCGCAGTTGTCGACATCTTCATCGACGACGAGGACGACCTCGCAACCCGGATCGATACGGTCGCCGACATGGTCTCCGGACCGATCTCTGTGGACATTCCCGACCCGGACCTCAAGGTCAAGGTACTGGAGCATCTCGATGCCGGCGGCCTGCTTGAAAGGACGATCTACAACTCCATCAACCTGGGCCTGACCCCGGAGGAGCTGGATGCCCTATTGGAGCACACACCGGCCTCCGCCATCGTCCTGGCCTTCAATCCGAAGGATATGTCCACCGACGGCAAGATCGACATACTCGAGACCGGAGCCGGCTTCACGGAGAAGGGTCTGATGGAGATCGCCAGCGACTGCGGTATCAAGGCCCAGCTGCTCGACACCGCAGCCACGCCGTTCGAGCACATGGCGGCCGAACCGATCAGGTCTATCCCGGTCATGAAGAACAGGTGGGGCCTTCCCACCGGCTGCGCCATCCACAACACCGTCGAGTCGTGGCTGTGGATGAAGGACAACCGGAAGGAGTACAAGGAGCAGTACACGATCAACGATATTGGATCGCTCGGCCTACCCGCGATCATGGGTGCAGACTATCTCGTGTACGGACCCATCGACAATGCACCAAGGGCATTCCCCTTCATTGCCATGGTGGACAAGTTCCTGGCCGAGGGGGCATCCGACTATTTCGGCATATCCCAGGATGACGATCACCCAAGGGGGCTCATGCCTTGACGGCCGACGTTCCCAGGTGGATCCGGGAGCCGTTCCTGACCACGACCATAGTTGGAAGCCTTCCGATCGCGCCATCGAAGCAGGACCTCATGGGCTCATACTTCTCTCAGGACGACCCGTTCGAGACGAGCATCAAGGAGGCTGTACGGACACAGATATCGAACGGGATCCAATTGGTATCCGACGGTCAGACCAGAGGCGGCATGATCGAGATATTCGCCTCCCGGATGAACGGTGTGAAGATGGCCTCGCGGCCCAAGGTCGTGGACAGGGTCACCCGGAAGGGGCCGATCGTACAGGACGATCTCAGGGCCATCGTAAAGCTCCTCGATGTTGACAGCTCCGACGGAGGGCCAGACACATCATTGAAGGGCATTTTAACAGGGCCCTACACACTGGCCATGTCGATGAAGGGCGACCATTACGGCGATGTAAAAGGGCTAGCGTTCGATCTCGCATCAGCGATCAACGAGGAGGCGAGGGAGGTCCAGGAGATCGTACCGTTCATACAGGTCGACGAGCCGTTCATGTCGGTGGAATATCCGCAGTATGGCCGCGATCTGGTCGCAAGGACCTTCGACGGGATCGACGTGGTAAGAGCTCTTCACATCTGCGGCGATGTCTCTCCGATCTTCGGTGAACTTGCTCACTTCGACGTCGACCTCCTGGACCACGAGTTCAGCGCCCATCCGACGCTGCTTGATGAGGTCAAGGACGTCGATCATGACAAACTACTCGGTTACGGCTCGGTCCGCTCCGACGCCGTGGAGGTTGAGACCGTCGAGGAGATCACGGCTCACATCGAGCACGCTGTCGATGCGGTCGGACCGGAACGCCTGTTCATCGATCCCGACTGCGGTATGAAGCATCTCCCGCTGGAGTCCGCCATGGGAAAGTTAAAGAACATGTGCGAAGCTGCTAAGGATATCAGATCGAGGCTCTGAGGCCGGACCGCGCCCGGACCCTCGATGATCATCTGTTCGCCCCCTATCGGAAGCGGCGGTGAGAACAAGGTACAAGGACCGGATGGCCATGAACGAGATCAAGATGAAGCGCATCGTCGCCCGCCGCAACGAGAAGATGGAGTTCGACCCTGCGGGTTTCTTCGTGATCTACCTCCGCAAGGGAGAGATCGTCGCCGAACACTACAAGAACGTCGTGAAGGACGGGCGCCTCGTGACCGGAGAGGTCGACGTGGAGATCCACGGCGAGGACGCCGAGGCGCTGTGCCATACGATCATCGATGAGGGACTTGCCACCCTGCCCGACCACTGTACCTACATCGGCAGGGAGCTCCAGAGGGCCGAGACCTGTCTC
>JANQNJ010000178.1 GCA_028279645.1 Thermoplasmatota archaeon | reverse complement strand
TCGACGGTATACCTCGCCTCATCGATCTGGGTCAGTGCAACAACGCCCTCAGCGGTATCAAGATCGCCGTCGCCCTCGCAGAGGCCTTCGACTGCGGTGTCAACGACCTCCCGTTGAGCATCGTTCTCAGCTGGTACGAGCAGAAGGCCGTCGCCATCCTGCTCTCGCTGCTCCATCTCGGCGTGAAGGACATCAGGATCGGCCCGAGCCTCCCGGACTTCGTCACGCCGAACGTCCTCAACGTGCTCGTGGAGAACTACAACGTGATGCCCATAGGCGATCCCGACGAGGACCTCGCCGCGATGCTGAACGGGAACTGAACGGGAACAAGAACAGGGCCGCCGTCGACCCGTTGGGGACGGCGGCCTCATTGCCTTTTTTTCTATTGATGTTAGGGGGCAGGAAGCCGGGTCATTGGTAGTAACCAGGGACTAACCAAATAATGGTTATAAACGACGACGACGAATTGTACTTGCAGTTAGTATGGCGGACGACGACGAGATCACAGTTCTTGCCTTCAAGCGGGAACTGCTCATATCCATCCTGGCGGAGCGGAAGAAACTGCTCAAGAAGAAGTGACCGAACACCAAACCCCCATCAAGAGACAAAACACCGAACGTCGAGCAGGAGGTCCCCTTGGCGTATCAACCTCATCATGTCACCCTCCTGCTCATATCTTCTTCTTTACCTTTCAGAGATCCTTCTCGTAATGGCCAGACCTCCGTTTCGAACCCGAAAATGAGTGGTTCCCTTGATGAGACGTATGTTCAATCAGGCGTATAGCTATCGACCTTCTTGCCGCAGCCCGAACACTCCTCCGTGTACCAAGTGAACCGGCGCCCGCATTCGCATCGCCATCTCCTGTCCTGCATCCTGAGCCACTCTTCCGGCTTCAATTCCCTCAGTGCGTCAAGGTTTGATATCACATCGGCGTGATGCGGCCTTCCGTCGTCGTTGAACTCCTGGATCTCCGAACACGGGACATCCTCGCATTCCGCGCAAGTAGCGATCCCGCGCTCCGAAACACACACCCGGGTAGGACAATCCCGACATCCCGGGTGTATATAGAGATCGCCGGAACTGCATCCGCCGCAGACGAACTCGTCCAATGTCGTTCCGCGCTTCGCCCGCCTTTCGAAAAGGGATGGATCCTCCTCGACGTTGTCCTTCAGGTGGACGCAGGCTCCGCAGTAGAGTCCACAAGCTCCAAGTGTATAGTTCGTCTCTGCCATCGACTCGGGCTATCGCTCACAGGAGTAGATAAGGCTTGTCGCTCACTGCTTCCTGTCGTGCCACTCCCTCAGGGCTGCTCCCAGAAGGGCCACCGCGGCCAGGGACATCATCGTCACCTGGAATGAGGAGACGACCTTCTCGTTCCTGCCGTTGGCCTTGATCGTTATGGCGGCCTCGTTGTTGTTCTGGTCGGCAACGGCCTCGGTGCCGTTGTCCCATGATATCTGGACGAGCAGCGTGTGCTGGCCCGTGGTATAGAACGTGTTGTCGAACACGGCCACCGCGTAGGCGTCCTCGTAAGACCGGCTCTGCGAGACGGCGGGGACGTCCACGGTCTGCTGACCGATGAACTCGCTGTTGTCCCAGAGCTTAACCAGGACGCCGTCCGCATCACTCCCGCCGAGGTTGTGCACCACGACGTAGATCTGGAACTGGCTTCTTATGATGGTGAATGCCTCCACAGAGGGCTTGATATCGTTGTTCTCGATCTCAAGCTCAGGAAGCAGCGGTACGACCAGGAGGTCGCCGACGTTGACGCTGTTGTCGTTGTGCTTCTCGGGGATGAGGTCGGTCGGGTCGACCTGGATGATGAGCGGATACGACTCGATGGCGTCGCTTCCGGTCTTCTGCATCAGGAGCGTCCGGAGCGGTGAGGTGTCGATCTCGAACTGCTTCGTGGTCGTGTTATGCGCCCAGATCAGGTCCATGAGGAATGACCAGCGGTCCCTGACATCGTACTTCGGATCGATGTTGATGTAGATGTCGTTGTCTACATCGAACTTGTTGTCCCTGTTGACATCGATATAGACCAGAACGCCGGTGTAGGCGGAGTTCGCCGTGCCCTCGTTCTCGACCTTCATCTCCACGTGGAGGATGTCTCCCTCGATGACCCCGATCCGTCCGGGGCCGACGTCCACATCGCCGGTCATCTTGATGTTGTGCTTCTCCAGGATGATCTCGGGAGGATTGATGAAGACCATGTCCTTCCCTCCTAGACGGAGGAAGTTGTTGTCCTCGTTGGCCTCGGCGATGGAATCGGGCGGATCGATATCGATCTCCAGTGTGTGGGAGTCCTCGATGTCGCCGATGGGATACCAGGTGAAGTTGTACCAGTACGCGGTATTTGCTCCAAGCGATATGAGCAAGCTGTCCACCGGCTGACCGTTATCGGACAGGTTGATGTAGAAGTTCTCCGCTGCCACCGGCCCGAGGTTGTGCACCCTGACGGACAGGGTGTTGTTGAAGCCGTAGAACGGACCGAACGACCACTTCGCGTCGGGGTTACCGATCCCGGTGACCTCGTCGTAGATCTTCATGGTGTTCGGATCGTTGATGTCGTACGTGATCGCCATATCCGGCACGGGCCACACATAGATGACCCTCTCGAAGTTGTTGTTGTCCTCGTCAAGCTCGAGGATGTCGTTGTTCGGGTCGACGGTGATGTTGATTGTGTGGTTCCCCACCGGTGATGCGGTCCAGGTCACGGAGACCTCGGTCCATCCACCGGCGGCAACGTCGATCACGTCGGTGTGGAAGACATCCCCGTTGTCGAGGAACACCACCGTCACATCCTCGGCCTCGATACCGCCGAGGTTCCTGATCTTGGCGGTGATATCGACCTCTTCTCCATCGGGCTGGTTCACGAGCGATGTCACATCCTGCTCGTTGATCACCAGCTCGGCCTTGTTGACGTTGGCCAGACAGTATAGGTATCCGTCCTGGCAGCTGACCAATATCTCGGCGCCGTAGATCTCGTCCATCTCGGCGACGATGGGCTGCTCCATTGCGAAACCGAAGTCGAACTGCCAGTCAAGGGTGCCGTTGTTCGAATTGAGCACCCTGAGTATTCCGTCGGACCCGCCGAAGAGGATCTCGAAGATGCCGTCGAGGTCGAGGTCGGCCGCGGTCGCCGGGGT
>JANQNJ010000128.1 GCA_028279645.1 Thermoplasmatota archaeon | reverse complement strand
ACCCACAAGGTGACCAGGAGCCGCCCGACGGCCTCCAGGTCCCCTGCCTCCTCGATACGTGAGAGGGCCGAGGAGGAGCCCGAGAGGAAGGAGAGAGGGCTCAAGTGCTCGGCCTGCGGACAGCGCGCCCACGTGGTCTGGAGGGGCGGCTGCCCCAACTGCGACCCTGCTACGAAAACTACATATGGCGGTCCGAGATAAGGAGTAAGGTTCACATGACCAGGATGAACGAGCTCCAGGGCCAGCTAGACCTTTCTGACATGATATCCGACCTGCGGACGCTTCCGTCCCAGATACGGGAGGGCTTCGGCCGGGTACCGGATATCGGAGTCGAACGGCCTTCCAACATCGTGTTCTGCGGAATGGGCGGCTCGGGGATCGGCGGGAGGATCATCAGCTCCTGGCTCAGCGACAGGCTCCCGGTCCCGGTGACCGTGGTCAACGGATACTCCCTCCCGAGGTTCGTGGACGAGGGATCCCTTGTCTTCACTGTAAGCTATTCCGGCAACACCGAGGAGACGCTGACCCTTCTGAACCAGGCCGTGGAACGCGGCTCGAGGATCGTCGGGCTGACATCCGGCGGCAAGATGGCCGAGGTCCTTGCGCGGAACGGGCATCCTTTCTTCGAGATACCCTCGGGCATGCAGCCCCGCGCCGCTGTTGGCTATACGACCCTGCCCGTCGCCGGCGTTCTTCAGGGGATGGGCCTGATCGACGTCGCCGACGAGGTCGACGCCACCGTCAAGCACCTGCGCAAGCTGGTGAACGACCTGGTTCCCACCTCGCAGAACGGCAACAGGGCCGTCGACCTGGCCGTGGACATTACCGGCCATATCCCGTTCATCTACTCCTCGCCCGGACTGGGCTGCGCCGCGTTCCGGTGGATGACCCAGCTAAACGAGAACTCCAAGGTCCTCGCTTCCTGGGGATGCATCCCCGAGATGAACCACAACGAGATCGTCGGGTGGCACGGCGACCCCAGGGGGAAGGAGATGGTCGTCGTCCTTCTACGGGGCATGGAGAATCGCAGGGAGTCGATCAGGTTCGACGCTCTCAAGGAGATGCTCTCGGAGGGGGGTGTGAGGACCATCGAGGTTGAGGCGGGAGGAGAAGCTACACTGACCAAGATCTATCACCATATCATGCTTGCCGATTTCACCAGCTACTATCTGGCCCTGCTCCGAGGGATCGACCCGTCCCCGGTCGAGGCGATTCAGCGGTTGAAGTCGATCCTGGCCCAGAATGAATGACGCCGGGAGAACGAAGCTCCGGAAGTGCAGCGGATGACGGCGGAGATCATGAACGGCAGGAAGCTCGCCCGAGATATAGAGGCCTCTCTGAAGGTCGAGGTCCTGGCGATTAGCGATCAAGGTATCATCCCCACCCTCGGGACCGTCCAGGTGGGCGACGACGAGGCCTCCAACGTCTACATCAGGATGAAGCGGAACGCCTGCAAGCGGGTCGGCATCCGCATGGAGGAGGTGAAGCTCGAGGCGGACATCGCGATGGAAGCCCTCCTCGCGGCGATAGCGGAGATGAACGCCGATCCGGATGTCCACGGCATCCTTGTCCAGATGCCGCTTCCTGCAGGCCTCAATGCCATGGCGGTCCTCGAGACCATCGACCCGTCCAAGGACGTCGACGGACTCACTTCGGTCAACCTGGGGCGCCTTGCCAGGGGCGATCCCGGCCAGCGGCCGTGCACCCCAAAGGGTATAATCACGCTCCTTGACCATTACGACGTTCACTTGAAGGGCGCTAATGCGGCCATCATCAACCACAGCGTCGTCGTGGGCAGGCCGCTGGCCTTGTTGATGGCTGCCAGGGATGCCACCGTCTCCGTCCTGAACGAGTTCACCGATGATATCGCACCCTTCACGTCGAAGGCGGATATCGTCGTCGTCGCTGCCGGCGTTCCCGGCCTGGTCAGGGGCGACATGATCAAGGACGGAGCCGTCGTCGTCGATGTGGGGATGAACAGGGTCGACGGTGCTCTCGTTGGCGACGCCGATCACGACTCTGTCGTTGAGAAGGCGAGGCTGCTCACTCCCGTTCCGGGGGGAGTCGGCCCGATGACGGTATCGAGCCTCATTTCCAACACCGTCGAGGCGGCCAGAGGCCGCCTGTGACGGCGTTCCACTGCAAAAGATAGTTATATTGAATAACCCATCTCCAGAACCGGGCCCCGAAGGGCCCGGGTCCTGACGGGCCAAGGGGTGATATGATGAGCCATCGCTACAACGTTAGAAGGATCACCGGAAAGAACCTCGACGAGGTCCTTGAGAACCTCAGGATATTCCTCAACGGCCTACCAGAGGAGGAGGACTGCGTCACCGTCACCCTGGGCATCAAGGACCTGATCGTGGTCACAGAGGTCCGTCAGAAGAAGAAGGTCGAGCTGGAGCTCGTCCAGAAGGACAAGGCTCCGGAAGAGGCCGCCGTCGAGGTATCTCCCATAGTGGAGGCCGAGAAGGTGATCTTCGACGCCGGCGACGACAAGGCCCCGGCCGAGGAGGTAAAGGAGGTGGAGGGGTCTGCGGACCTTCCCTCCCCTGATGCAATGGGCGCAATGTTCGGGGCGATGGACGGCGCGGCCGAGGAAGGGGATGAGGCCTCAAAGGAGGAGCAGAAGGAGGACGCCGCTGCCGAGGAGGACGCGGCCAAGCCGAAGGGTGCCCCCAGGCCGGCCATGATATTCAGGAACTGCCCTCAGTGCAGCAACCAGCTCATCCTCCCGACGCTTCCGATAACGGCCATGTGCCCCCACTGCAAGAGCACCGTCGAGATCAAGGAGTGAACAACACCTGTCTCGTTACCTTACCTTTATTGAAGTAGTTGTTCCAGCCTGTTCGCTAAAAGCATTTTCCGTCAGTTCTAGATACCAAGGAAAGACAGACCTGCCAGCATGATGCCGGTAACGGCCAGCCCGGCGATGGCCACGCCGATGAATATGAAGATCAGGGACCTCTTATTCTCAAGGCCGAACAGGTAGGCGATCAGCGACCCCGTCCAGGCCCCTGTGCCCGGAAGCGGTATCGCGACGAAGAGGATCAACCCGACCTCCTCCCATTTCTTGATCTTCTGCGCCGCCTTGCTCCTGGTCCGTGCGAACAGCCAGGTGAAGATCCTCTCGAAGATGTTGAACCTCCTTAACCAGGCCTCGACCTTCTTGAACAGGACCAGGATGAAGGGCACTGGAACCATGTTTCCTATGATGGCGATGGGGAGAACGGTGTACCATTCCATCCCGAAGGTAGCCATGCCTATCGGAATTGAAAGCCTGAGCTCGGTGAACGGGATCATCGACAGCAGGAAGACGATGAGCCAGTCGGGGAAGATCGAGAGGATGTCAACCAACCAGTCGGCGATCACTTTTCCTCATCTCCTTCCTTCTGGTCGTCCTTTTCGCCTTCCTCCTCCCCGTCTTTCTCCTCTACTTCCTCTGGTCCTTTCTCCTCCTTCGCCCCCTCCTTGACGTCCTCCTGGGACCCTTCGTCCGATCCCCCATCATCCTCCTTCTCGAGCTCCTCTACCTCACTGTCCTTCTTTTCTGCCGCCCCTTCCTTCTTCTCCTTGCTCTCGTCATCCTTCTTACCGGCATTCTGTCCCTTGTACGGAACGTATCCGTCGACGACGCCGAGCTTGTCTCGCTTGGGCAGATCGAATAGGCCCAGTATGTTGTTATGCACCTCCGGCAACGTGTCGAAGACGAACATCGCCAGATAGATCAGGACGATGAGGCTGAAGAACTTCCCAACGTAGCTGTGGACGAACTCGAAGTTGAAGCCCTGGTGGTCGACGAGGTAGATGATTCCGATGTTCCTCACCTGGTTCAGGACGAAGATCACCGGTACCGTCCCCAGGAACGCCTTGTACTTGCGCTTCCTGTCGGCCTTGACCGATAGGATGGCGGCGGCGAATATCACCATGGCCTGAATGCCGGTACAGCCGAGGATGATCGATATCGCCCCTGGATGTACCGGGATGAACGATCCCCTCACCGAATCGTAACCTAGTGAGCCAAGGTGATAGTCGAAGCCGAAGCCGTTCATCAGCCCTACCGTGACCTTGGCCGTTACCAGGACCAGGGCGCCCGATATCTCCGGGATCCCCTCTATGAGGTAATAGGCCGTCCCGGCGAAGAAGGCTATCCCCGCCAGGAACCGCAGCGGCCTCAGCTCCTCGTTCCTGACGTAGCACAGATATTCATGATAAGCAACATAGCCGAACAGCCCGACTGCGCCAGCGGTAAAGATGGCATTGGTGAAATTGGTCTCCAGGAACCCGGCCGTCTCCCTTGCCCAGAAGATGGCCTGAATGACCCAGCCCAGCCCTCTGAAGAAGTGCTTCATCCTGTTCCTGACTAGGAAGCCTGCACCGAGCAGGAACATGCTCTCGAAGACCAGGGCCCAGAAAAGAGCGTCCTTCAAGGGAGATCACCGTTATGAGCCCTAGGCGATCTCCCCTTTTTATCCATTGCGGTTTAAAAAAGGACAGATGGCCAGAAGGCCCGGTCGGTCCGCGGGTCAAGGAATCAGACCAGGTTCTCCATCCATTGCCTGAGGCCGACATGGACGGTGGAAAGCACCATCGATGCCACCACGATGAACGTGATCGCGAAGGGATTGAACCCGCCGAGGGCGAATCCAAGCGCCGTACCGGCGGCCGGCGGATGCTCGAAGTCGAAGATCACCATGACGAAGATGGCTATCCCCACCGCGAGGCTTCCGGCCAGTATCTCACCCCATTTGTCAGGCATCACGTAGAAGAAGATCCCCGAACACGCCAGACCTATCAGCATGCAGAGCACATGTCCTCCGAAGATCGCCCGCGGCCTTGCGGAAGCCGCTTTCGGCATGGCGAACACGATGAAAACGGTGGAACCGATGGCCGCGATGATGACCGGGCTCATGAACTCGAGTATCCACAGGGTCAGGAAGACGATGAGGGAGGCCAGGGCCGACTGGACGATGAACGGCCGGGGGTTCTTCCTGAACTTCTCATCGACGAGGTGCCACACGCTTTCCGGCATCAAGGTGTTACGATTTGAAGTTTTCTCAGGTCCTCCGAGCCACCATAGGTGATGCCCCTCAAATTTGGCCTGGAACCCACGTTCAAGACTGTTCCAGGCCGATATCTCCTTCATTAATTAGTTAATCATACCAGATAAAACTTATATATTGGCGGCCTTATCGCCAAAGAACATGGCGAAGAAGAAGAGGTCCAAGGAAGAGGAGGAGAAGCCGAAGACGTTCAAGGATTCCGAGATGTACAAGCTCGGCAAGGACATCGCCATAGCGGGCTTCATCCTCTTCATCGTCGTCGGTCTGCTCTACAGCTACACAGGGAACTGGCCTCCCGTCGTAGTTGTAGAATCGGGCAGTATGATGCACGACGAGGACAGCCATATCGGCATCATCGACACCGGCGACATGGTGCTCGTCAAGAAGGTGGACGGTCGGGACGATATCACGACCTACGTCGAGGGCCGCGCCGACGACTATGAACGTTACGGCGACTTCGGCGACGTGATCATCTACCGCAAGGGCGGTAACGAGGACTACACTCCCATCATCCACCGGGCCCTCTTCTGGGTCGAGGTGAACACCACCGCCCTGGACCCCGCCGACTGGACCATCGCCGTTCCCGAGCTCGGGATCGGGCCAAGGTCGAAGCTCGACCTCCCCGAGTACGGCATCAGCAACTACAAGGCCAGCGACGCCATGCACTCGGGCTACATAACCCGGGGCGACAATAACTACATCCAGGGCCAGCCCGTGGCCGACCAGGACCCCCAGCGTCCGATATCGAAGACCCCGGTCAAGATGGACTGGGTGGTCGGCGTGGCCAAGGGCGAGATCCCCTGGTTCGGACTTATCAAGCTGAAGATCACGAAGACACTGCCGGACGACGCTCCGAGGAACAGCTGGATGTGGCTGGGCATCACACTCTTCCTGCTGATCGGCGTCCCGCTCCTCTTCGACGTGTTCGAGATGGTGACCGGCCGGAAGAAGGTCGGGTTCATCCAGAGCATCAAGAAGTTCCTGTTCGGGGACAAGAGGGGCTAGCGAGCAGCTAGGACCGGAACGCAGAGTAAATGATCTGGAGGCGGTTCCTTGAAGGAAGGAGACATTGTTTGGATCGAATATGACGTATATCTCGGCGACTCAGACGAGCTTATCGAGACCACTAGCAAGGATAACGCAGTGGAGGCCGAGATCGTGGACGACAAGAAGGAGTACGGCCCCATCCCCGTTGAACTGGGGAAGGGCCAGCTGATCAAGGGTCTGGACACGGCCCTCATGGAGGCGAAGATCGGCGAGGAGAACGAGGTTCTCATCCCGCCGGAGGACGCCTACGGAGTGCGGGAAGCCAAGAACCTCGCGCTCTATCCACTGCCCAAGCTCAGGCGCAGGGGGATCGAGGTGGAGGAGGGCAAGGAGGTGGAGATCGACGGCAAGCAGGGCTACATCGCCCGTGTAACCGGCAGCAGGGTCCGGATCGATTTCAACCACCCCTATGCGGGCAAGGAGATCAAGTACAAGTTCAAGATCACGGGCAAGGTCGATTCGGACATCGATCGGATCAAGGCCTTCATCGGCATGTACTACGTGAACGCCGAATCGTTCGAGATCGACGTAAAGAAGGAGCTGGCCACCATCGCCATCCCCGACATCGCAAAGTACGATCAGAACTGGCTGCTCAACAAGTTCAGGGTCACCACCGGCGTCTTCGATTCCACCGACATCACAAAGATCGTGTTCACGGAGACCTGGGAGAAGCGCGAGCCCACAGAGGAGGAGGCCGCGGAGGGTTCCGAGGAGGGCGAGGCCAAAGAGGGCGCCGACGAGGCCCCGAAGGCCGAGGAGCCCGCATCCGAGGAGCCAGAGGCCGAGGCCCCGGCAAAGGAAGAGGAACCCCCCAAGGAAGAGTCCGCTGAGTGAGCGGACCGCCCCAACCGAGGGGCGAATCGAATGAAGATCACCTCGCTCGGCGGGATCGGATACGACTCGAACATCTATCTCGTAGAGGACGATATCAACGTCCTCATCGACTGCGGAACGAACTATCACACACAGCATACGATAGAGGAGATCGAGCGCCGCGTTCCGCTGGACTCCATCGAGCGGATCATCCTCACCCACAGGCACTACGACCACACCGGAGGTGCCAAGACGCTACAGGAGCGCACAGGCGCCGAGACCTTCTGCCACGAGCTCGATGCCAAATGCCTCGTGGTGGGCGATAGCGTCAGCACGGGGGCCCGCAACTTCGGCGACGACATGGAGCCGATACAGGTCACCGATATCAAGAGGGGTGAGATCCTCTCATTCGGCGAGATGGAGATGATCGTGATACACACGCCTGGCCACTCGGTCGGCAGCGTCTGCCTCTTCGATCCGAACAAGCGCATCCTCTTCTCCGGCGATACCGTCTTCGCCGATGGCGGCGTGGGCCGCTGGGACCTAGTTACCGGCAACTTCGAGGAGCTCGTGGCCTCGGTGGACCTGCTGACCACGCTCGAGGTCGATGCACTTTATCCAGGCCATGGCAATCATACGGAGACCGGCGGCGCGGCCCGCATCGAACGTTCGATGATGAACCTGACGATGTACACCCCGGACCAGCTGATGCTCAGGAAGCTGCATCAGGAGAACCCTCTCAGGTTCATGGACGGCGAGGACCTGATCGAGCTTATCCAGAAACGAAAGGACGGGATGGTCAAGGACCTCAGCCACAGCTTCGAGCTGGAAGAGGACGATTGAACGTCCATCCCTCTTCGTTATGCTCACCACATAATGATCTATGCAAATAGACTTCTAGCATATTCTAGCATCTACTGTACTTTCGCTACACCCCGGCAGATAGCCTTATATCACTAGAACGGAATCGTTCGAACGATACGCATGGCAGAACCAAGCATAGAAGACCTACCCGGTGTAGGACCCACCACCGCAGAGAAGCTGATGGAGGCAGGATTCACAGATATCATGGCGATAGCCGTCTGCTCCCCGTCGGTGCTCTCATCCACCGCGGACATCGGTGAATCGGCTGCCACGAAGATAATAAACGCCGCAAAGGATATGGCCGACGTCGGCGGCTTCATAACGGGGATGGACATCCTCGAGAAGCGCAAGGAGATCACCAAGCTGACCACCATGTCCAAGGCCCTCAACTCCCTCCTGGGAGGCGGGGTCGAGACCCAGGCGATATCAGAGTTCTTCGGCGAGTTCGGATCGGGAAAGACCCAGATCGTACACCAGCTCGCCGTCACAGCACAGCTCCCCAAGGAAGAGGGGGGTCTCGAGGCTGACGTGATCTTCATCGACACGGAGAACACGTTCAGGCCCGAGAGGATCGTTCAGATGTCCGCTGCTATCGACCTCGATCCAGAGGAGGTCCTCTCCAAGATACACGTTGCAAGGGCGTTCAACTCCCATCATCAGATGCTTCTTACCGAGAAGGCATTCGACGTCGCGAAGGAGTACAACATTAGACTTCTCATCGTTGACTCGCTCACGGCCCACTTCAGGGCCGAGTTCCTTGGAAGAGGAGCGCTGGCCGAGAGGCAGCAGAAGCTGAACAAGCACATGCACGACCTTCAACGGTTCACGGACCTCAACAACGCAGCCGTCTGCGTCACCAACCAGGTGATGTCGAAGCCCGATGTCTTCTTCGGCGACCCGACGAAGCCCATCGGCGGGCACATCGTTGGCCACACCTGCACCTTCCGGGTCTATCTCCGGAAGAGCAAGGGCGGCAAGAGGATCTGCAGGCTCATCGACTCCCCCAACATGCCCGAGGGGGAGGCCGTGATAATGATATCCGAGGACGGGGTCAGGGGCTGAACTCGGTCCCCCGCCTCTTTTCTGTATTCAAAGACCGAAGCAGGATACCGGTATCGATCCTATCTTAACGCTCCAGCCTATCGGCTGGTACGCTCTAACGTTCGTTTACCGGAAGGCTTCTCCGAGATCCTCTAGGATCACAGCTGTTGTACCGGTGGGTACTGCCTTCTCTTCCTCTTGCCCATCAGGACAAGTCCGATGGCCAGGATGAACACCAGCATGATGATCAGCGGCGCGTTGTCCTGCAGGGTCGTGGTGATATTGGTGGAGGTCTTCTTGCCGACCTCGAAGATCACATCCTCTTCAACATCGTCAACATCGCTGCTGGAGGATGAGACCGTTATCGTAAGCTTGTAGTTCTCGTCATCGTCGATCTCCTTGGTGAAGACCTCGATGTCGAACTCGGCATCATCGCCGGGATCGAGCGTGATCGAATGGGTCTTGGTCTCCACGCCGTCGATCAACACCTTCCAAGTGAAGGAGACGGAGATGTCTATGGTGTCCTCGACGTTCCCCTTGTTCTCGACCATCACGGTGAAGGTCGTCTTGTCGCCGCCGTCGACCTTGTACCTGCCCTTCGCGTCGAGGTCTATCTCGAGGTCGTAGACCTCCTCCACCTCGACCTCGAAGTTCCGGAACTCGTCCTTGACGGCCTCCTGGAAGGAGAACTTCACCTTTATGTCGAACTCGCCCGGCATGACACCGGAGTGGGGCTTGACATTGATCGTCAGCTGCTGGGTATCGTCGGATGCCAGAACGAAGTTGTTCGGCGATACCGAGAATGTCCACAACCCGTCGATATCGCTCTCGGCGGCCACCAGCTCCGCACTTACGGTCTGGTCCTCTGACTCGCCGTTGGTGACCTCGACGGTGAAGGAGACCTGGGCGTAGGACCACGGTGTGGTCCCGGTGGCGTCGGACTCCTTGGATGTCGCTCCGATCACGGTTAGCATGTCGTAGGTGATCAGGTTCGTGTGCGTCTTCACGATCTCCCACTTGTCGTTGTCCTCCTCGGACTCGACGGTGATGTTGATCCAGAGATCGGTGACGTCGCCCGCTGTCGAGGGAGCCTCGACGATGAGCTTGAACACCATGGAAGCGCCCTTGGCCACGGTCAGCTCCTGTGTGATCGGCACGAAGGAGTAGTCCCAGCCGCCGCTGACGGTGTCAAAGGTCTTGAAGGAGTAGTTGCCCTCCTGCGAGCCAGTGTTCGTGAGCTCGAACCAGAACTCCACCTCCTCACCCGTCTTCACGGAGAGGGTCGTGTCGTTGAGTGCCTCTATCTCGAAGGAATAGTCGAGACCGGGCTCGACCAGGAGCCTGACCGTGTCGCTGACCGGTACATCCGCATCGTCAACATCTGCGAGGACCGTGACTGTGTCGACATGGGTCGCGTTCTGATCCACCACGACCGAGACCAGTTTGGTGGTCGACTGTGCGGCGTTAAGGGTGAACTCGTCGGTCCCGTTGATACCGACATCCCAGCTCCTCAGGGAGGAGGCGGACAGGTCGATGGTCTCCGACTCCGATCCGATGTTGAGCACAGTGACCTCGTAGTTCTTCGTGTCGCCCCTGGCCTGCTTCACCTGGTACTCCCGGATCCCGGATTCCCCGACGATGTCCCATTCGAGGTAAACGCCCTTGGAGAGTACGTCGAACCAGGACATGCCTGACCATGTATCGTTCCCCGGGGAGTCGTAGCTGACCGCCAGGTGGAAGTAGTTCTCTTCGCCCGAAGGCGTTGATGGCATGTCACTCGCGTCGTAGGCCCACCAGAAGTAGTATTCGAACGAATCCAGGGAGTTCTCGTTCTCGGAGGTCCTGTTGGCGGTGGCGTTGAGAACGCCGACCTTGTCGCCGCCGTCCTTGTAATAGATATAGATCGAGACCGAATCGACATCGTAGGAGCCGAACGCCGACTTGATGGTCCCGGTGATGTTCATGAAGCGCAGGTGCGATGGCATGTTCGGGTAGAAGTGCTCGACGTTCTCCTTGTTCACGCTCATGTTGGACTCGTAATCCAGGGCCTTGATGCCGAAGTTGATCGTCTGCCCCTTGTCCTTCACCGGGGTGCAGTTCAGCAGAAGGTAGTAGTTACCGGCGGTCTCGACTGTGACGCTGGCATAGCTGGCGTCGTCGGTCTCCACCCTGACGCTTACCTGGATGTTCTGACCCTTATCGAAGTGGATCGGGGACTCGATCCCGTTCTCGAAATCGCAGAACCAGTTCTCCCCTCCGCTGCCGTCCCAGGCCGATTTCGCAAGGAGCTCCGATTCGGAGACGTTCCCGGTCCCGTCGTAGGACAGCCTGTAGATCTCGACCCTCATCTTGCCGTCCCAGACGGCGATATCGTTGTCGTCCAGGCCAAGCCTCGTGTAGAACGTCTCGTTGTCGGAGTAAACGTCCATCTCATGGGTGAAGGGCTGCCTGTGGCTGAAGTTCTCCATGGTCTCGGAGGCCGTCGCGATGGCCCCTCCGTTCCCGGAGCCTGGTCCGATGGTGCTGATGTTCCATTCCACCCTGTCGGCAGCATCGCTGTGATAATAGAGCTTAACGTCCCGGGGGTCGTTGTGGTTGTTCATGCTCGCTCCTGTCGTGTTCCCTGCCATGAGGACCATCACGAGGAACAGTGCGAGGATACCCCCGATAAATAGCGCTTCAGTACGCCTATAATTAACCATACACTTCACCTTCTGTGTCTTGCTCCATCTTGATTGATATATTTTTCTGTAACAGTGTTACGGAATACGAGATGTGTTGGATAAAAATGTCTCTATAATAAATATATTTCGGTAAGACATGTAATGGTTCTATTAAGAGGAAAACCCCGGTAACGGCCTTCTTTTCCTGCCACACCGCGTACCTGCTCATCATCCTACCCTTCCGCTACCGCATATATCCTCGTGCTACCGTCATCGTAGAGCTGTATGAACGGCGGCTCATCGAACTTATCGATAGCCTCCTTGGACATCGGCTCCGCGGACTCCCATTGCAGGAGAGCGACCCCTTTCTCCATGGTCCCGGTGATCAGGACGAAATCGATAGGCCGTTTTCCGGACGGGGTCTGAACCTCCTCGAGCTCATCCTGGAACTCGGTGATGTTCTCTCCATGGATAGTGTTGTAGGCGTAGTCCCATGTCGCATTGATCCCGCCGAACCCGAAGAGCATCGATGACAGCCGATGGTCGGTTGCCACTGTCCCGTCGATGTGGTCACGGCTCCATATCACCGCCTTCATATCGTCCTCAGAAGTCCCCTCCTCGAAACCGGACATGACCTCCTGGGACGGGTAGGTCGAGATCGATGTCATAGCGATCAGGATCACGATGAAGATCGTGAACAGCCCCCTCTTGTCGTTCCATATGTTGCTGTACACCACCCAGAGCCCGAGGCCGCAGAAGATCCCCAGCGGAACGATCAGGTACTGGGTGTGCCTGTACGGGATCAGTACCGTGCTCTTGGTGGCCGATGCGAGCAGTAGGGAGCCGGTTATCATCAGCGCCCAGAAGAAGATGGCCATGCCGTCCCTGTACCGCCGGGCGGCCATGGTCCCGGGTGTCATGAACGTTATCACCGCAACAAAGGGCATGAACAGCGGGATTATCACCGGTCCGATATCGATGGACGTCCCCGGGACCCCGACGACCACGATGTATGAAAGCACCGCCAGGGCCCCGATGAATATCAGGAACTGGACCCCGAACAGGGCCTTCCGATCGAAGAAGGCTATCTTCGGCCTGTACCTGAACCGACCGACGATCAACAGGAACAGGAGCACGCTGATAACAGGACCGAGTACCAGAAGCACCACCGAGAGCCCCACAGTGGCCGAGACCACGTTGTTGAAGAACGGTTCTGCGGCCAGCGTCCAGTAGAGCATGTTGGCCAGGACCGCACAGGAGATGAAGACCGCGTCCCACCATTCGATCTCCCTCCGGAAGAAACCCTCCTTACGCCTCGCATCCCTGGTCATATCCACGATGGTCTCCCTGTTCACAGAGTCCTTCAGGTCCTTGATCGCGGCCATGAACTCCTTCGGAGGGGTCCGTTCGGGGGGCGGGGACAGATATCTGTCCGAGTAGATCACGCGCATGGCGGCGGCGATCCCGAGGAACGAGATGACCAGGAAGTAGAACGATAGGTGATGGGTTGGAATCAGAGCTGCTGTCAGGATGGCAGCGGGCAGGAGGTTCCTCCGGTCGTCGTAGCTCTTGAGGAAGAAGAAGATCGCGAAGAGATATATCGGATCGGCGAGGGCTCCCATCATCGGATGGGAGGTGGCATAGGTCCTGGGCATCGCCAGTGTCACGAAGGCTGCTGCGGCGAGCGCGGGCGTATCGAGGCCGATGACCCTTCTGGATATCAGGAACACCGCAATGGTGGAAAGGGCCGCGAGGGCCGGTATCAACAACAACAGGCAGTCCAGCAACGGAACATCGGCCACCGATGAGAAGCCCGATGCCATGAGGTAGGTGCTCGGAAAAAAGGGATATGCGTGCCCCCACCCCTCGTACTCACCTCTGTCCGATGCGGGCCAGGGGCGGCCGTCCTCGGCTGCGGCCTCCGATAGGGCGTAGTATTCCCCGGTGTCCGATCCCCAGATCGCGTAGTTGTTCAGGGGGTAGAGGTGGACCAGGACCGACAGCAGTATCAGCCCTATCAGGGTCATCTTGACCCAGCGCTTCAAGGGTGCACCACCTCAGAGGTCGATCCAGTCACCGTCACCCTCCTCGTCCGAGGCGGGTCCTTCGTCCTCCGCCCTCGACGGGACCTCCTCTTCCTCCATATCTGGCTCCTCGTCCTCGATCTCCTCCTCCTCGGTGCCGGCAAGCTCATCCTCCTGCCCCTCCTCCACATGCGGAGCCTCCTCTTCAGGCTCCTCCATCGGTGGCCTCCGTTCTGGACGGGGCCTCCCCTCCTCACGGGACATCCTTCGCCGCCTTGGCGGAGGCGCGGCCGCAGCAGCCGCGGGCGCAGCATCATCCGGCGGTGGTCTCCTTCTCATTCTCGGATCCCTCGGCGGAACCTCTGGTTCGTCCTCCTCCGTACCGTCCTTCGGGATCAGACCCCGCCTCTTGGCCGCCGCGATGATCCGGTCCCGGCGCTCCTCCTCCTTGTTCTCCTGCTTCATCTCCTTCCGGTACTTCCTGTACTTGAGGAGTATCTTGACCAGGACTATCAGGAGGAAGATCAGGATGAACGGCCAGCAGAGAGTGTAGCAGAACTGCGGTCCGATCTCTATCCTGAACTGGAACTCCGCCTCATCGATCTCCTCGTAAGGGTTGACAACGAGGGTCCTTCCTCCGTTGACGATCTTGATATCAGCTTCCTCGGAACTGGCCTCGGTGAACTCTATACCTTTAGGCATGGTCAGCCTGTAGGTCGTGTTCCAGCCCTCGATCGATCCGAGCGACATGTTCAGTGTCTTTCCGATGAGCTGCTCGTCGCCGTTACCGCCGTTATCGCCCCCTCCCCCACCGAGAAGGCTCTGGCTTCCGCTCGAGATGAGCTTGATCGTTATAGGAGGATTCTCGTCCATGTCGTTGATATCGTACCCGAGGTTCAGGCTTCCCAGGGTGACGTTGGCTTCATCCCCCATCAGGTCGCCGGACTGGTTGGTGAACTCCTCAAGGAGGTCGTCCTCGATCGCCTCGACCTCCTCATCGGTCAAGAGGTCCTTCTCGTAGGCAAGCCTGACCAGGTCGGCGCTCATGTACTCCAGGACCATGGTGTCCGGGATCTCCTCCTTCACATCCTCCGGCGGTTCCATTATGTATAACTTGCCTATCGCCTTCAATCGATAGTATACTGCAAGCCCCTCCCAGAGGTTCACCTCGTAGATATCGAGCTCGACATCGAGCTTGGTCCGATTGGAATCGTAGTTCGGAGCTTCAGCACCCACCATGAAGCCCGGATAGAACCCGCCATCCTCCCCCGAGAACTCGTATCTGTAACGCTCGCCCGCCGTCTCATTGAAGGACACAGTGGACGATTCGTACCGCAGCTTCTTCGGGAGCGAGAACTCGATGAGGTAGGTGTAGCCGTCCAGGTCTATCTCAAAGTCGAAATAGCTCTTCGCCCCGCCGTTCATGAATCCCTGGATGGTATGGTCGTCGAAGTCGCCGTAGATGTCCGGTTCGGTGGTCGGTGCGGTTATCACACCCCTGATCGGGACCTGCGAGTCCATATCGTCGACGTTATAGCGATCGTCATCCGTGGCCCCTCTGGTCGTCGCGTTATCGAGATGGAATCCCAGGGTCATCTGGGTGTTGAAGGTCTCCGAAAGGGTATCTTCCACCCCGCCGCCCGAACCGTCGCCAACGAGCTCCGAATCTATCTCGAACTCGATCTGGTCCCAGGTCGTGAGCCCGTTGTCCACATACAGCCTCATACCGTCGGCGTTCAGCCTGTCGATGGATATGGTGTTCGGTAGGGTGATGCCAAGCTCGTCCACCGATTCCCCATAAATGACGGCCTCGCCGCCTATGTCCAGGGTCCTGTACTCGGGCATGTCCACGATGATATCGATGTGGTTCGGCGCCTCGACCTGCTTTGTCGCGATGTCCCCGGTCGGGTCGTCCTGAATGACCATGTACTGGTCCAGTATGGCCGAACTGATGGTGCCCATGGTGTTGTCCAGGTGCCAGACGAGAGGCGAACCTGTCTGCACGGGACTGGTCGCCGAGGGGACATGGCCGGTGTCGAAGGAAACGTAATAGGTCGTGTTCCATCCCTCTGGAGAGCCCAGCAGGATGTCCCTCTCGAACGAACCTCCCATGTTCAGGGTTCCCCTTATCAGGTCGTCGATGCTCCTGATGTCAAAGCCGAACATGTCGTAGGTGCCCTTGGTGGAATTCACCTCGAAGGTCAGGTCCATCGCCACTACTGGATGATACTCGCTAGGGTCGGTGTCCTGTGCCTCGTCGAGGCTGCTCTGGTCGTAGGTCGCAGACACCTGATCGATAACGGAATTGGGGAATGCGATGTCGAGGATACCTTCGGACCTTTGGACCGCTGCAGCTATGACCTCGTTCTGTAGCGAGGTGGAGTTCCTGATGTCGTCGGCTGGCCGGCCCGTGCCATTGATATCATATTCATGGACCAGCAAAGCGAATGTGACGACCTGAACATCGAAATCGGAATGATCGACTGCGATATCGCAGATCACATCCATCTCCGACGGGGTCCGGTCCTGGGCCACGGCACCCCCTGCCATGGCCATCAGAAATAGGACCAGCAGGAATGCCAGTACCCTCATCATGGGGTTAGAAGATGGTTCTACGTAGTTAATATTATCGATAACGTCCCGGCTGGATATGCGTTCCAACTGCCCTTCCCAGGGGTCTAACAACATGTTTATATGTGTGTGTGAACTATCATTCGTTGGCGTTTCAATGACCTTCGAATACATACTAGATTTTGAATGTCCAGTCAAAAAACAGATCGATCTGAAGGATATCTCGGCCTTTGCAATGAAACGCAACCAGCTGAACAACATTGAGGCCGAGATCAAGAAGGAGAAGGGGGAGGTCAAGGACTCCGACATCTACACGGCAGTGACCATCACCGCCGACGGCCGGAAGAAGACCGATATCAAGGTGGGGGACCTTCGCGCCGAGGTCGAAGCGCTGTTGAAGTACGCACAGCACTGCTACGGCTGCAACGCCAACGTCCAGGAGAGGACCTACGGGGACAACACGACCCTCGGATGCCACGGCACCGTTCGCTACCCCGTCAGCCGGACGGTCGAGGTCATCCTGATGGAGGCCATCAAGTACATCATCGAACACAAGCTCCAGGACCGCGAGGGTCTTATCATCCAGTACATCCTCGAACACGACAAGATCGGCAAGCGCTCGAAGAGGATGCGCAAGGTCGAGGGGGTCTACTTCGAACGGCAGTCGCCGCTGTCCCACGAGTTCACCTATCAGAACGTCAAGCGGAAGATCACGACAGACGAGATCGTGGAAGCCCTGTTCGGATACAATTACAGTCCCGCATACGCTGAGAAGATGTTCGTACCATTCTTCCATATCATGGAGGGAGTGGTGAACTTCGTCGGCAGGTCCGACGCCTCGATGATCGCAGACCCCTGCCTGATAGATCTCAGGGCCTACGGGAACGCCCTCAGGATAATCTCCGAGATAGAGTGCGAGATCCTGAACGACATGTGAATTAAGATCCCTTTTGAACAGTTCGGAGAGTTGAGGTGATGGACCCAGAGAGCCAGCGAAAGGCGGAATGGAACTTTGTTTCGAAGACCGACCTGATACAGATGCTTGTCGACAAGCACAGCGGTCTTATCAAGCAGCACACCACCGAGCTCGAGGACCATCGGAAGACCGCCGAGCGCCTGGAGCGGGACGTTGAACGGTTCCTCAAGGAGAGGAACAAGGTCAACGAGAAGGTGGCGGAGCTCAAGACTTTCCGGGACGAGATCCACGCCAATGTGAGACGCGCCCGCGTACAGTTCTTCACCCAGATCCAGGCAGCCTCCGAGCTGCAACAGGTCCCTGAGAACATCGGACTCCTCAAGAAGCACATCGGGGACATGGAGTGGAAGCTCCAGACCGAGGCGATCAAGCTGGACGAGGAGAAGACATACATGGACGAGATCCGGAAGACCGTCAACAGGCTCCGGGACGCGACCAAGGTCCAGCAGGAGAAGCTCGGGATCAAGGAGGAGATCGAGGCTAGGGTGGAGGAGATCGGCAAGAACCTGGCGAACGCACGGGAGGTCCACGAGAAGATGATGGAGCTCGCCATCCTCGCACAGGACCGTCATCAGCGATATATCGAGGGGAACATCCCTCTCCAGGAATCCCAGAGGAAGGTCCCTTGGCTCAAGCACAGGATCGACCTCCACAAGCAGTCGCTTGAATATTACACGGGAGAGCTGGATAGGCTTCGTTCTGCACCGGAGAAGGTGGAGCCGAAGACCGGTGACAAGCCGAAGAAGGGAAAGGGCTCCAAGGAAGGAAAAGGGCGTGGAAAAGGAAAGAAGCCAGCTCCACCACCGAAGGAGAAGGCCGCTGCCGCGCCCAAGGAAAAGGCTTCAAATACGCCGAAGGAGAAGGCCGCTGCCACGCCTAAGGAAAAGGCTTCAACTACGCCGAAGGAGAAGGCCGCTGCACCGCCCAAGGAAGATTCAGCACCCCCTCCAAAGGAGAAGGCACCCTCCAAGGACACAAAGGAAGGACCGGCGCCGGCTCCAGCCGATACCAAGGAGGGCGGTGCCAAATGAAGTCCTTCGTCCAGAAGAAGATCGGCGAGATGGAGGAGCGGCTGAGCGACCTCGATTTCGCCCTAAAGAAGCACTTCGAACGCAAGGACGCCCTCAACGCCTCTATCCGTGAGGCCAAGGAGGAGCGGGACAACCTCCATCAGGAGGCCCGTGACCTTGTCACCAAGGGAAAGGCCCACATCGAGAGGCGGAACGCCGTCCAGAAGGAGATCAAGACGCTTAAGGACAGCAGGACAGACATCCGGAAGGCCATGGACAGGAAGGCCTCCGAGCTCGGCCTCTCCAAGACCGAGCGCGACAAGCTGAACATCGTGGCGAAGGGACGGTCCGATCTGCTGAAGAAGAGGCTCGAGGGCTCCATGAGGACGCTGATGGAGACCGACCTATCCCTCAAGAACGAGCTGATCATGGTGGAGATGATACTGGAGCTCCAGGAACGGCTCGGCGCCAGCATCGAGGCCGATGGGGTCCATACCAAGGTCCAGGAGCGCTATTCCGAGCTCAAGGATATCCAGAGCCAGCTCGACGAGACATACAAGCGGGTGGGCGAACTGATAATGGAGTCGAACACCGAGCACGAGGCCGCCATGACCGCGTTCAGCCAGAAGGACGACGTTCGCAACAGGGCCCAGGACGAGCATCACAAGATGATCGACTGCGTGAAGGAGCTCAAGGACCTGGAGCTGGAGATCACGGCGCAGAAGCTCGCCGTCGGCAAGGTCCGGGACATGCTCCGCCAGGAGAGACGGAAGCTCCGGATGCATCCCAAGCGCATTGAAGCCCTCACCGAAAAGGACCGCCTCAAGGAGGCGAAGAAGAAGGTTGAGAAGGCCGAGAAGCTTAACATGCAGGACCTGAAGCTGCTCCTTGACAAGGGCGAGCTTGACCTGAAGAAGAAGGGGAAGTGACGCGCTTCCGACCACGATCCCCATTCCTGTAAGATGCTTATGTGAGAAGCCGAAGCTAGCCATCAATTGGATCGGCTTCTCATTCGAGAAACCATGTCTTATCTGTAGTTAACTGGCTACCTGATTTGATGAATGATTCCTCACCCCATGCTAGCTCAATGCTTGGACCCACCCGACGCTCCTACCCCCATTATCAACACCCTCCCCCACCCCTTTGCTTTTTATAGCCATTATCCTTACATTCAATCCGATGGCTTTCAGACCGGAACCCGCCGAGGTCCTCCGCATTATCGACGAGGCCCCCGATGTCAGGACCCTGCACCTGAGGAGCAGGATAGAGCCTGAGCCGGGGAACTTCGTCATGCTTTGGGTCCCGGACGGGGACGCCAGCGACGAGATCCCTCTGAGCATCTCGGATGCCGGCGAGGGTTATATCGCGATCACCGTCAAGGCTGTCGGTCCCACCACCAATGCTATCCTCGATCTGGCCATGGGCGATAAGGTCGGCATGACCGGCCCGCTCGGCAACTCCTTCGAGGTCAAGGGCAAGCGGATCCTACTGGTGGGGGGAGGGGTCGGTATCGCACCCATCCATCTCCTGGCGAGATCGCTCTCGGGTGACAGGAGCTGTACATCCTGCCAGACCGATGGTCCAGGCGACGGGCCCGAGGCCCGCGCCCTCGTCGGTTATCCTTCCGAGGGGGCCGCCATGCTCCTGGAAGGCCTGTCCAGGGCCTGTCCGACCACCGTGGTCACCGAGGACGGGAGCCTTGGACTGCATGGTCTCGTGACGGACCACCTCCATGATGCGTTGATCTCCAACGAGATAGACATGTACTATGCCTGCGGACCTGAGCCTATGCTGGTAAAAGTGGCCGAGATCGCCGAGAAGGCCGGGGTCCCGGGACAGATCAGCATGGAGCGCCTGATGTGGTGCGGCCGCGGCGTCTGCGGATCATGCCTTCTCGACGGACAGCGGACCTGCCGCGAGGGACCGGTGTTCGATTCTGAACGGCTTCTAAGCGGAGAGGATCTCGGAAGACGCCGGCTGGACGAATACGGTAGATGGAGGGGTCCTTAGTATGGCGAAGTTCAAGGGGAAGGCGATCCCGAGGGCGAGGATCGAGAAGATCCTGCAGGCCGTCCCTGTGCGGGTGCCTATCCTCTGGTATGTCGAGGACGACATGGTGACCCTCGTCTACCAGAAGAGGTTCACGAGGTTCGAGAGGATCATCTACCGGGTGATCGGGGGGCCATCGTTCATCCGGCGGCCAATGGATGCCATGAGCAGCCGGGTGTGGCTGATGTGCAATGGCGAGCACGATGTCAAGGAGATATGCGATGTCCTGTATGCCGAGTTCAAGGAGGATGTGGAGCCGGTCTTCCAGCGCGTCGTGAGGCTCATGGAGATACTGGCGGAACGGAACCTGGTGCGGTTCAGAAAGGATAAAGGTCCGGTCAAGGGCATCGGACCGAGGTCCAAGAGGTACGTTGAGAATGTTCAGAAGGTCCAGGACAGGAAGGGGAAGGGACGGAAGGCCAAGAAAAAGGGTACTAAGGGTTCTTGAGTGTCCGCAGTGCGGCGGGAACGAGCTCTACTACGAAACAGGCCTCATCACTGGCTTCATGTACCACTGCAAGGACTGCGATT
>JANQNJ010000126.1 GCA_028279645.1 Thermoplasmatota archaeon | reverse complement strand
CCGCTCCACGAGTTCCTTCCCACTGTGGAGGAGCAGAGCGACGAGGTGAAGGAGCTGCTGGAGTTCAAGCAGCTCATATCATCCCTGAACGTGGCACCGCACCTGTCCAAACTGGCCAAGAAGGTCCAGATGGCGCCCAACCTCATGGCGATGATGAACGAGGTCTCGCACCTCCTGTCCGAGGATGAGCTCGACGAGCTCATAGGCGAGAAGAAGGACATGCTGGAGAAGGTCCGCAAGATGACCGAGGTCAATCCGATGCTCGGACATCGCGGCGTCAGGCTCGGCATATCCTACCCCGAGATCTACGAGATGCAGGTCAAGGCCGTCGTCCATGCGGCGGCGGAGCTCAAGAAGGAGGGGCAGGACCCCTGCGTCGAGATCATGGTCCCCCAGGTCTGTACCAGGGAGGAGCTGCGGTTCGTCAACAACGTGATGAAGAGGGTCATCGACGAGGTCTGCCAGGATCTCAAGGTCGAACTGGACATCAACTACGGCACCATGATCGAGGTAGTCAGGGCGTGCATGAGGGCGGGCCGACTCGCCGAGGAGGTCGACTTCTTCTCCTTCGGAACCAACGATCTCACACAGGCGACGTTCAGCTTCAGCAGGGAGGACGCTGAGAACAAGTTCCTTCCGCTTTACAACGAGGCGAAGATCCTCCGTGACAACCCGTTCCAGATCCTGGACCAGAAGGGGGTAGGCCGACTCATCGAGGTCGCCGTGGACTGGGGCAGGAGGACGAAGAAGGACCTGAAGATAGGCATCTGCGGTGAGCACGGCGGCGAGCCGCGAAGCATCGGGTTCGTCCATGAGATCGGCTTCGACTACGTCAGCTGTTCGCCGTTCAGGATACCTGTAGCGAGGATCGCCGCAGCCCAGGCCGCCCTCCGGCAGCCATGGGAGAACAGCCTGATCCACAAGAGGCCGGAAGCGGAGTGATCCGACCGTTTCGGAACAGGGCCAGTGCCCAGAACGTTCCGGTGATATCGAATGGTAAGATTGACGTTCCTTGGGACGGCTGGCGGCCGTTTCGCCACTATAACACAGATGCGCTACAGCGGGGGGATCTACCTCGAGGACGATGTCCGGGTCCATATCGATCCCGGACCTGGAGCATTGAGGAACGCCTGGGCCATGGGGCTAGATCCGTTCAGGACAGACGGGATCCTCATCTCCCACTGCCATCCCGACCACTACAACGATGCTGAGGTCCTCATAGAGGCCATGACCCGGGGGGGTTGGGAGAAGAGAGGCATTCTTGTAGGAAGCCACAGCGTGATCGACGGCAAGAGCGACGTGGGCCCGGCGATATCGCGGTACCACAGCTCGCTCCCGCAGAACATATTCTCACTTGAGGCAGGGGACAAGGTCAGGATCGGCAACCTCCTTACGGAGGCCACACCATCCGTTCATAACGATCCGTCGACCATCGGATTCAGGTTCACCACCTCCGCAGGGATCGTATCGTATGTCAGCGATACAGAGCTGACACCGGACATCATAGACGTGCATGCCAGTGCGGACCTTTTGGTACTCAGCGTCGTGCAGCCCAGGGGCAGGTTCCTTCCCACCCACATGTCGACGGACGACGCCATGGAGTTTGTCAAGTGGGCCCGCCCGAAGCTCGCGGTCCTCACCCATCTCGGCATCAACGCCCTGAAGGGTGACCCCAAAAAGGAGGCGGAATGGATAGAGGAGGAGACCGGGATCCCGACGATATCCGCCCTGGACGGTATGTCTATCTCGTGGGGCAAGGAGGGGGAAGGGCCCGGAGGCCGGTCCGATCCCATCAGGAGGATCAGGGGCGAACGGGCCGTGGACGGAGAGCGTCTATTCGTGGTCACGAGGTCCAAGATCCCGGGCAGCTTCGAGCCGAGGTTCCCGGAGGACGTCCTCAAACGTCCCAAGCTCGACCTCGGTCCCGACTTCGACATCGACGGGTCCGACGACGAGAAGGATGACTAGACAGGCGTCCGGAACGGTTCAGCGGCCCTCCGACAAATGATTTATAGACCCGAAGGCCATCACACACCGATGACGAGGCCCCTTTACGTAATGGAGACCGCAAAGGGGTTCCACCCCATGGTCGTCAACGAGCTGCTGGGGCTGACGAGGCTTGGTGTGGATTTCAGGACGGCGGCGCTCTACGGCAATTATTCGCAGAGGGAGGAGATCCAGCGCTTCAGGGGAGGCTACCGGTTCCCCGACAGGTGGCCGTTGATCCTTGGGACCGGTTCGGTCAAGCCGACCAAGGGAGCAAAGGGGCCCAGTTCGACCGTGATCGATCAGATCGTGGATCAGGTCAGGAAGGGGTCAGGTTCTGGATGGGAACCGACGATCGTCCATGGCCACTTCGGCAGGGACACCGCATTGGCAGCGAGGGAGATCGCAAAGAGACTGAGGCTTCCGCTCTCCCTGTCCGTCCACACCGAGGACGCGTATGCGTCTGGCAACGACCAGGTGCTGGCAGACCTGTTCTCCTCGGCCGACTGCCTGATCGTCGGATCCAAGCACACCAGGAACGTTCTAAGATCGACGTTGAAGGAGGCGAAGGCGACCATGGTAAGACCTTTCCTTGATGTGACCGCCTTCCGGCCCATGGAACGACGGCTCAAGACCGATACAGGCTTCAACCTTCTCATGGTCGGCAGGTTGATCAGGGGAAAGGGGCACAAGGTCCTCTTCAGGGCGGTAAGGGACCTCGACAGGAATGGCGTTCATATATGGGTGGTCGGCGACGGACCGGAGGACCTGAAGGCCATGGCCGGCCAGCTGGGCCTCCGCCGGCTCGTGACGTTCTTCGGACGGGCCACCAGGTTCGAACTTCTCTCCCTGTACAACACCTGCGGAGCGTACGTCCATCCGTCCATCGCCGAGAACGGAAAGGAGGAGGGGAACCCGTTGAGCATGGTCGAGGCGATGTCCTTCGGCAAGTCGGTCCTCGCCAGCGATATGGGAGGCCTCACCGAGATCGTTAGGGACGGGAGGTTCACGCCGGGCGACCATGAGGAGCTGGCCGCCCTCATCGACAGGACGATCGACGGTAGCGTGGCGAGGGAGGCCCTGGAGATGAGGAACCGAAGGAGGGCGACGAGGCATCACTCCCTCCGCTCGGCGTTAAAGGTCGTGAAGGCCTTCGACAGGGTCGGCTAGAGCGGTGCCCGAACCCTTTCGAGCCTCTCGAACCAGTTTCATCCACCTCTTGCTAGTAAAAGAATAAATAGCTCTCGTATTATCTTGGAGCGATGAGAAGAGAGGAGATCAACGTCGCCGTGATGCGCATCGAGGGGACCAACTGCGAGGAGGAGACATCGATGTGCTTCCGGGAGTCCGGAGTGAACGCGGAGATGGTCCATCTCAACCAGCTCACCGGCCGCAGCACGGTCCATGGCGAGCAGCGGTCGCTGGAGGACTATCACATCCTCGTGTTCCCAGGCGGCTTCTCGGCCGGGGACTACATCCGGGCCGGTGCGATATTCGCCGCGAGGTTCAAGAGCGCAATCGGACCCGATCTCAGACGCTTCGTCGAGGAGGGGAAGCCGGTGGGCGGGATATGTAACGGCTTCCAGATACTGGTGGAGATGGGGCTCCTGCCGGGACTCGGAGATACGATGACCGACAGACCGGAGATAGCACTGGCCACCAACGATTCTTCGCGCTTCGAGTGCAGGCCTACATACCTGAAGCACTTCGGCACCGATCGGTCGGCATTCACTGGATCGATCGGCACCGGCGATGTGGTCTACGCCCCATCAGCTCACATGGAAGGGAAGTTCACTCTTAAACCCGGCCAGGAGAGCAGTGTGCTCGAGGAACTCGAGGAGAACGGCCAGATCATCTTCCGATATGTCGATCCGGACGGCAACGATGACGGATATCCGTGGAACCCGAACGGCTCGATCAGCTCTGTCGCTGCGATATCCAATCCCTCCGGGAACGTCTTCGGCATGATGCCCCATCCGGAGAGATCGTTCTTCGCCCACCTCCATCCCGGCTGGACCAGGCACGACCCACCATCCAAGGGCGAAAAGGGCGACGGCGTCTTCTTCTTCGAATCATCGATCGATCACGTTACAAGGAGGTTCTGATCCACCATGACCCAGGTGCTCAAGACCAGGTACATTATCGAGGCGGTCCTGTTCTCGGCGGGCAAGCCGCTGTTGATAGAGGAGATAGCCGAGTTCACCGGCCTAAGTGCGAGGGAGATAAGGAAGCTGCTGGACAAGCTCATAGAGGAGTACAAGGAGAAGGAGGGGGCTGTCGAGGTCTCGAGGGTCGGCGATAAATACGCCATGCAGCTCAGGACAAGATATGCCCATTACACACTGAAGGTGGCACCTCTGGAGATCCCGAGGTACATCCTGAAGACACTAGCGCTCATCGCCTATCATCAGCCGATCCAGCAGAGCGACCTGAAGAACCTGATCGGTTCCAGGGTCTACGACCACGTCCCGATCCTCATGGAGCACGGTATGATAAAGGCCGTTCCGGAGGGAAGGTCGAAGGTGCTATCCACCACGGATCGGTTCCCAGAGTATTTCGGCATCGACGGTACAAGTCCGGACAGGATCAAGCGCTACCTAGCCGAAGAGGTCGGCATCATCTCGAAGCGGAAGAGCATCGAGGATTGGGAGGGGGACGGACCGAAGCCTGGCTCCGTCGAAGGTACGGATGCCAAGGTCGAGGGAGATGATGCGTCAGAGGCACAGGACGCAGGAACCGACGATAAAGGAGAGGAAGATCCTGATCCGACCCCGGAGGATGCTCCATCCGATGAACGGTCCGATACCGATCAGGGGACCGATGACCCGGTCGAAGATAAGGACGGCCCGGAGGAGACCATCTCCGAGGATGCCGATCAGGACGACGCTGTCGATGAAGAGGAAGCCGAGGAGGACGAAGGTGACGAAGTGGACGAGGGCGAGGATCGGCAGGAGGCCTCAGTAGACGAGAAGGAAGAGATCGACGTGGCCAACACCGATCACGTCGAGGAAGCGGACGAGGATGGCGTTGAAGAGAGGGAGGAGGACGAATGAAGCTAACATATGCTGAGAGCGGTGTCGACGTCGACAGGGACGCAAGGGCGATCTCGGCATTGATATCCAGCCTTGAAGGGGACAGGCCGAGATCGAAGCTCGTTGCGGGGCACTTCGCCGGGCTGGTCGAGGTCGAGGGGATGATCATCGCGCTCTGTACCGACGGGGTCGGAACGAAGCTCGTCCTGGCACAGCAGTTCAACAAGCTCGATACGGTCGGCATCGACTGCATGGCCATGAACGTGAACGATCTGATATGCGTCGGAGCCAGACCGGTGGCGTTCGTGGACTATCTGGCCATGGACGTTCCCGACCCGGCCATAACCTCCGAGATAGGAATAGGCCTCAAGCGCGGGGCCGATCTGGCGGGGGTGGATATCGTCGGTGGCGAGACCGCCACGCTCCCCGAGCTAGTCAAGGGGTTCGACCTCGCAGGCTCTGCGGTCGGCGTCGCGAAGAAGGAGCGGCTGGTCACCGGTGAGAAGATCTCCGAGGGCGACGTCATCATCGGACTACCGTCCTCAGGTCCTCATTCCAACGGCTACACGCTTCTGAGGAAGGCGCTCGAGGACCGCTTCGAGGAGGAACTTGAAGGGAGGAAGGTCTACGAGCACCTGCTGGAACCGACCACGATCTATGTGAAGAACATCCTGAGGCTTCTCGCGGATGTTGACGTTCACGGGCTCATCAATATCACTGGAGGAGGGTTCAGGAACCTTACCAGATTGAACAAGGGGTTCCGATATCTGGTCGACGACCCGTTGCCGGTCCAGCCGATCTTCGACCTTGTCAAGGAGGCAGGGAACATCGAGGAGAAGGAGATGTACGGAACGTTCAATATGGGGATGGGCTTCGCCGCTTTCGTTGCTGCCAAGGACGCCCATGCTGCCCTTGATGCCCTGGACATGGAAGGGGCGCGGGTCGTAGGTTCCATCGGCAAGGGCAAAGGGATCGTCATCCCGGACAGGAACATCCACCTTCCGCCCTATATCTGAGGGATAAGCTTGACCCTGTATCTGATCGGGATGGGACTTCATGATGCCAAGGATATCTCACTGAAGGGGGCAGAGGCGGCAAGGTCCTGTGACGAGGTCTTTGCCGAGGAGTATACCAGCACGCTGATGGGCTCGGGCTGGAACGATGTGGAGGAGGTCCTCGGTAGGGAGGTTCGTGTCCTTTCCCGCGAGGAGCTCGAGGAGAAGGATCTTGTGGTAGAGGCTGCAGTATCGGGCAAGGATGTGGCGTTCCTGGTCGTAGGGGATCCTCTGACCGCCACGACCCACCAGGAGGTCCGGGTCCGGGCCCTTGAGCAGGATATTCCCGTTGAGATCATCTTCGGAGCGTCCATCGCCACAGCGGTCCCGGCGCTCACCGGCCTATCCTGGTACAAGTTCGGAAGGACGGTCACCATCCCGTACACCGACTTAGGCCAGCCTCCTGCAAGCCCGTACGAACAGGCTGCTGGCAACCTGGCAGCAGGACTCCATACGCTGATCCTCCTGGACATCAGGCCACCAGTGTACATGACGGCAAACGAGGCCATCGACTATCTGCTGGAGATCTCCAGAAGAAAGGAAGGTGACGGAGAGGAAACGCCTATCCATGATGGGACCACGGCTGCTGTAGTAGCCCGCGCCGGCAGCAATGAGTGCACGGTCCGAACAGGTACGCTGGCCGAGCTCAGGACCATGGATTTCGGGCCACCCCTTCACGCCCTGGCCATACCGGGCCACATGCATTTCATGGAGGAGAGGATGCTGGCTCTCGACAGGAAATGATGGTTCTGCCTGGAGTTGAAAAAATTTAAACCCGGTATATATCGTTTTGCCGAAAAGAGTATATATAAGGACTATGATATAAACATCCGGAGAAGGGTCAGCGAAATTGAGTGCATCCCATCCCATCTGGCGTTAATTTTACTGGCCTCTTCTCCTATCTCATTTTACTCTTCAGCCCATGCTATCGTAGGATGTTGACGGTGATCGGTCCACTCCGGAGGCCATCTTCTCCACAACCACCCCTTCCACTGGAGTGGATTAAAATATTCAATAATAATGACGATTACATCGATTGCATATAGTATAAATAGAAAGAAGAGATATTGTTGACACCAGGGACTAATCCATACCAGTGGTGATGTCGTGAAGACCAGAAAAGCATACTATGGAATCATGATAGTTCTTATGACCATCTTCGTAATCCTAGCCCTCGAGAGCGTGGCTGCTAGGGATGTATATGTCGATGGTTCTGCCTCAGGGAAGCAGGACGGGTCCAAGGCGAATCCGTACCACACGATACAGAACGGTATAAACAACACAAGCGCCGGTGAGGTGATCTTCATCGAGGAGGGGGTCTACTACGAGACCCTGAGCATGGAGTCGAACCAGAGCATCCGGCTTTTCGGCCAGGGTGATGTCGTTGTCCATGCCGATAACAAGGAGGGTGAAGCGGGCCTACTGGTGAGCGTCAACCATCTGCTTTTCGAGAATATGACGTTCAGGAACGCCTCCTCCGACATGGCAGGTGTCTTCATCGATACGAGCTCGTGGAACATCACATTCACGAACTGTATCATCTGGAATGCCTCGGGGGACGGGATCTATATCGATTCGGGTTCCCGTTCGATCTACTTCAACGACTGCCAGATCAAGGGTAACGCCGGGGACGGGTTGGTTGCTCCCGGCGGGATCTACAACATATATTTCGAGAACACTGTCTTCAAGAAGAACACCGGGACCGGAGCCACCATAGATGAATCGGACCGGGTCTACTTCGAGAGCTGTAACTTCTCCGATAACGGCGGAGGCGGGTTCTACACCAATTACGGGGATATCTGGTTCTTCAACTCCTCTATCAGCGAGGATGAGGCCAATGACATCACGGTCCAGGGGTTCGAGGAGGACCCGGGATATGTGTGGTTCGTCGACGGGACCTTCAATGGTGAATCGGTCTCGATCTCCGCGGATGCTTACCTGTACGACATGTACTACATCCACACCAGAGTGAGGAAGGGCTCGGGTAGCGGAATGGAGGAGGTCGATGTGGAGTATCTTGACGGTGAAGAACAGATATACGCCTCCAAGGGCTTCAACGGGTCCGATGACCAGACCGACGAGGACGGATACGTAGAATGGGTCCCAGTCACCCACAAGTATTACGACCAGTTCACCAGCGGCGCCGAGAACGAGACGACGATCAATGTGAAATACAGGAGCTGGAGCGACAGCAGGGAGATAGACAACAGCAACACCCACACCGAGATATTCAACTATACCGGACAGACGAACATCTACGTCGACGACGACGCGGCACCCGGCGGCGATGGTTCGCTGGAACATCCGTTCGACAACATCCAGGACGGGGTCGACGCAGCCAACGAGAGCGAGGTCGTCCGGATCTTCGCCGGCTGGTACAACGGCAGCATCTGGATCAACGAGAGCATCGAGCTCCTCGGTAACGGTTCATCCGAGGTCTTCGTAGTGGCCGATGGTTCCAATCCGGCGTTCAGGGTCCAGGAGCACGACGTCGTTATCGAGGGACTGATGGCGAACTCCACAGGCACCGCGATATCGATCACGACCTGGGACAGCCTCCTGCTCAAGAACCTGACCGTGGGGAACTACGGGACCCAGGGGATCAGGCTCTACATGTCCGACAGGTCCACGCTATGGAACGTGACCGTCAAAGGCGGGAATGGGCACGGCGTCGTGAATGATGAGAGCGACTACGTGACCTATCTTGAATCCACGGTCGTTGACGCGAAGGAGACCGGAATAACGATCTCCGATTCCGTTTGGTGCACGCTTACCAATACCACAGTGAACGGATCCGAGACCGGGCTGTACATCGAATGGTCCAACTACACATACCTGTACGGATTCGAGGGCGTGTACAACTCGATGAGCGGTATATCGCTGGACCACACAAGGTACACGCGCATGTACGACGGCACCTATCTCACGGAGAACGAGGAGAACGGCCTGTTCGGTTCGTATGCGAACTATACGTACGTCTACGATTCGATGTTCGTTGACAACACTTATGCAGGTATCAACCTCACCGATTCATACTATCTGTATACGAACAACCTCACACTGTCCGACAACGGCCAGAACGGACTGAAGGCCGTGGATCAGAACTATATATACATGTACTACGCGACGATCATGGATGTGAGCGGGGATATGATAAGGCTCGTGAGGTCAGAGAACGTTACCCTCTACCATTCCGATATCGAGTATGGCAACATGCAGGCCGATCTCACCGAGAGCTTCATCAACTTCTACAACGGAACCCTCAACCCGAACGGCCTGGACCTCGATGTCAATTCATATATTCGCTGGCGCAATCGTCTTGACATCCACGTTATGACCAATACGAGCGGCAACGTATCCGGCGCTGATCTGGAGGTCAGGGTCGACAATGTCACATACTACGCTTCAGAGGGTTACGACGGCCCTAATCCTCAGACAGGAGAGGACGGAAGGATGGGATGGAGATATTTCGAGGTCGCATACTTCAACGGATCCGCTTCTGAGGACGATCTCACCGATATCTGGCTCAACGTCAGCTACACTCCATCGGAGGAGCTAGCCTGGAACGAGACCAGACAGATAGCGTTGAACGTCTCCCACGTCGAGAACTTCACATATATCAAGCCTGCAGTGAACCGGAAGGCTTGGACATATACCTGGCATCCGGAGGACGAGGTCTCCAGGAGCGGAGGAGCGATCGACATCACCGTGACGGTATACGACAAGGAGGGCGACACCTGCTCCATCGCCGTGCAGTACAGCATGAACGGCGGCCTCAACTTCACCAACGCCACCCTTGAGGGGGAAGAGAGTAACATCATCGAGAACCTCGCATCCGACAGGAACGGTACGAACCACACTGTGAGCTGGGATTCTGAGAGCGACATGCCGACCAACGATTCGCGCGAGGTCATAATCAGGATCATAGCATCGGATGGCAAGGAGGGTTACACGAACGACTCGGAGGAGTTCCATGTCGACAACGACCTGAACGCCCCGGACATCTTCGTGTACACGATGAACGAGACCGAGTACGCCGACACCATCGAGTTCATATACAACCTCTCGGACCAGGAGGAGATGGCCTCCAGGATCTATGTCGAATACAAGGACGAGGAGGGGAACTGGACAGCGTGCACGGTCGATGGCGGCGCGTCCGATCCGAGGACGAACATCGATACGACCACCACAGGAGAGAACTTCACATTCGCCTGGAGGAGCCATGTCGACCTGTCAGGTGTTGACAAGGATGACGTTAAGGTCCGGTTCAGGGCGAACGACGGAGGCGATGACAACGACAACAGCACCGATGAGATCGTGACCATCCATGTCGATAATAATGAGGTCCCTGCCGCCAAGCTCGACAACATCTTCGAGGGCAGCGGATACATCGAGGTCGAGTTCGAGCTCAGGGATGATGAGTCGGACAACTGCACCGTTATACTCCTGTACAGTATCGATGACAAGCAGAACTGGTCGGTCGCAACCATCAACGAGACCGGCCAGGAGTTCCCGTCGTCACCATCCGGGAACGATTCATCGATCTGGTGGGACTCCGTGGACGATATAGAGGGCTGGGACGCGGATGTGGATATCAAGCTGATCCCTGTGGATAACGACAACGGAACGGGCTTCGGGTCCGGGAACACCGATTCCCTCAGAGTTGACAACGACTTCAATCCGCCTGACATCTCCGCTACCAACCCATCCGGCGACCTCTTCAAATCGGTCTGGATCGATATCACTGTAACTGATGATGAGGATGCAGAAGCCAGTGTTGAAGTATATTACACCGTAAACGACGGGCCGGAGCTGCTTGCCGACATCGAATCCGAGAACCACAGCGTCCAGGGGAGCGAGATAGTCGATATCGTCACCACTGGTGGGGCGGATGTCCAGTTCAAATGGGACATCCTCGCTGATTTCGGGAAGAGCTACTTCGAGAATGTTACCCTCGTCTTGTATGCCGCAGACGGGGTCGATGTGGAGGACAAGAGCGAACCGTACAATATCACCGACCTTGTCATCGATAACACACCCTATCTTACCAAGATCGAGATCACCGACATGGACTGGGACAAGAAGAACCTGACAGTGACCTTCGAGCTCACCGACTGGGATGAGGCAAAGGCAGACATAGAACTTGAGTATTCACTCGATGGAGGCACCACCTGGCACGACGACCTCAAGATCCTGAAGGGGACCGAGGACCCAGAGAAGCTCGCAACATCGAAGGACGGTGAGGAACATTCGTTCACATGGGACACCTGGGCGAACTTCAAACACAACATCACCACGGAGGCCATGCTGCGTCTAACTCCCGACGTGTTCGGCGAAACAGCGGACCCGGTGGAGAGCGAGGAGTTCACCATTGATAACATATTGAATATCGCTCCGGAGATCGAGATCACCGACATCGACCTGACGTACAACGATATTACTGTCAGCTTCACGGTCGCCGATGTGGACAGTGCAAAGGCCAATATCACGCTGTATTATCTCAATCCCGGCAAGAAGACCGCGACGATCTGGGGCAACACCGAGAACCTGAACTCCAGCTCTGGAAAGGATTACGAGATCGTCTGGCTCTCTGTCACCGACCTTGGATACAACAGCCAGGAGATCGATCTGCAGATCAAGGCCCATGACGGAGAGAACGGGAACCTTTCCGACCTCTACAACTTCGACATCGAGAACGGGGACATGCCATCTATCGATATCGATTCGAGCTCAACCAAACAGGTCCTGAACAAGGGGATGGTCGAGATCCAGTACGACCTGATCCAGGAGTCGAGCAAGAAGTGCGATCTGACCTTCGAATATACTGAGGATGAAGTGAACACCTCGGATCCAGACAGCATCGATTCAGCTATATGGGACTCGATGACCGAGTCCGACAACATCAACAGCGAAGGGGACGAGGACCTCAGTTCAGGCTCGGGAAGCGGAACGTTCCACAGGTACTTCTGGGATATACTTACCGATCTCGGCGAGGTCGATATGAACGTCACCATCAGGATGAAGGCAGATACCGGGACCCACGAATCGCTCTGGTTCTTCGAGCCTGTGAGCATAGATTCGCTCGGAATGATCAACCTCGAACCCACCGATATCTCGTTCACTCCTGTGATCGGGACAATCGATGCGGGGACCGATGTCACCTTCGAGGTGGAGATAGAAGATGACGAGATAGACGATATCAAGATCATACTGTACTGGCGTCTCCAGGAGGAGACGAAGTTCAGCAAGCTGTCCCTCAAGACCAACGATACTGGTGATTTTGGTACCTTCTCTGTGATCCTCGACGGCGAGTTCGTAGTAAAGCCCGGCATCGAGTACTACCTCGAGATCGAGGATGGTGAGTACGAGTACAGGATTCCTGAGAACGATACCGACTCCTTCGACGTCAAGGGCGGCGGTGGAGGCGGAGATGGCGGAGGCGACAGCAGCGAGGACAAGGAAGGGATCATGGGGATCCCGACCGAGGTCTTCATCGGTGTGATCGGAATGGTCGTCCTGATGATCGCCGTGGTCGTCGGCCTCAAGAAGAGAGGAGGAAAGCCCAAGAGGGCCGATGAACCCGCACCCGGCGCGACACCGGCTCCTGCTCCGGCAGCTCCCGCAGCACCTGCCGCTCCAACAGCGGCACCGGCAGCCCAGCCGGCGGCAGGAGCGCAGATGGCCAACTGCCCCGTGTGCCAGGCGCCGATAGCCATCCCGCCCCAGCGACCGGTCACCGTCAAGTGTGCAAGCTGCGGGAACGGGTTCGCCGTCAAGTGAGACCGAAGGAAATGACGTCGAACATGTTCTGCATTATATGCGGAAAGGATGCAGTGACAGATACGCTGTGTCTCGATTGCTTCCTCCAGCGAGAGCGCCTCATCGGTCCTCCCGACCTTCTGGACATCATGGTCTGTCCGAAGTGCAGTTGTTGGAAACATGCCAACATCTGGCTGGAGGGGGCTTCCCTGGCCGATTTCGAGCATGGGCTTGCCGAATGGTTGAAGGCCAATGCTTCACCACACGAGGAATACAGGATAACGGATGTCAGAGCGATATCGAGACTGAAGGATTGGTCAGGCGAGGTCGACTTCGAGATAGAGGGTATGATCGGCGACCAGGAGGTCGAAGCGGAGCACACGATCCACATCCGCTGCAGGAGGGAGGTCTGTCAGACCTGCAGCCGCAAGGAGGGGAACTACTTCGAGGCCGTGCTCCAGATCAGGGGAGACCCGTCTATAATGAACACCCTTGCGGAGCTTAGAGACCGGGCCATGACCGCTGTCGAATCAAAGAAGGCCTTCGTGTCGCGGGTCCTCGACCTCCGGACCGGGTACGACGTCTACATCTCCGACGGGATGATCACCAAGGGGATAGCCAAGAACATGGCGAAGCGGTTCGGTGTCAAGGTCGTCGAGACGCGGTCCCAGGCGGGGCACAAGGATGGGCACAACGTCTACAGGTACACGTTCCTGGTCAGACTTCCTGAATATCGTGATGGATCGGTGGTCCGGTATGAGGCAAGCGGCAGGCAGGAGACTGGAATGGTAACCACGCTGGTCCCGCTGAAGGTGCGGGACCTGGTGACCGGCGAGGAACACCAGATAAAGCGGGATTCCATCGGTACTGTCAAGGTACTGGCCGCCCCGGACGACATCCGCCAAGCCGTCCTCGTCTACTTCGATGAGGCCAGCCTTCAGATCATATCCCCGTCGAACGGGGC
>JANQNJ010000071.1 GCA_028279645.1 Thermoplasmatota archaeon | reverse complement strand
AACGAACTCCCACGCAGCTCCTTTCCCCTCATCGAGAGGAAATCATCGCTTGCGGCCCGGAATATTTTTTGGTGGATATTTAAAACTTCTGACCGCGTTGTGACAAATGGGCCGCGTCATTTCGAAAAATGTCATGAAGCGTTTTGAAGATGATGCATAAATCCAGCATATCGGTCGACCGATTATCGGTTGGATACCTCGGTGGCTTCGACCTGATCATCTTCACCCTCTTCAGGGTCCACTACCTCCGCCTCTTCGGGCTCCGGCTCCCCCTCCTTTTCGGGATCCCTTCGCTCCTTTCTCCGTGAGAAGAACCCCTTCTTCGACCTCTTCTCGATTTCCTCCATGCAGAGGTCCCTGGAGTACAGAAGGACCTTGTGTTGGGGGTTGAACTCCAGCGCCTTTTCGAAGGCCTCAAGGGCCCCTCCCCAGTACCCCCATTCCTTCAGCAGCTCCCCCTTTACCTGTAGCAGGAAGAAGCTCGAAGGGTTCGCATCGATCCCGTCATCGAGAACCCTGAGTGCATCCTTCTTGATATCGTATCCCAGAAGGAGCTGGTGCTTGTTGTAGTATGCCTTCTCCGATCTGGGGTTCAGATCGATGACCCTGTTGAACGCTGTAAGTGCATCGAGGAAGTCGCCGTTCTCCTTCTTGGCTATCCCCAGGGCAAGCCAGCCCTTCTCCATCTCCTCGTCCTTCTCCACCGCTCTCTCGAAACAGTTGGCCGCCCATTCCACCTTCCTCTCGTCCCAGTGGACAGAACCCTTCTGGTACCATTCCTCGGCCGAGATATCCTGTCCAAGGACCGGCGGTTCGGGACCGTCGGCAGTGCCGGACAGAGGGCCATCTGGGCTGTTGGATCCTCCATCGGGCGCATCCTGTCCATCCTCGGGCGTCATGATCATCCGTTCCTGCTGTCATCTGGAACGATATATTGATTGAAATGGATTTCTATCCCCCGCTTTGCACAGCCCATCTCCCTTTCTGCCCAAAGCTAGGGCATTGGCATGTTGAAAGCATGGACGCTCGATCCGTCTACCTGCGCCTGCGGAAGAACAGGACCATCGAGAGCAGGGTCACCGACATCAGGAGGGTCGTTACCTCGAACCCTGGCGCATCCCCGCCACCGCTGCCGCCCGCCTTGATGAAGTCGGTGGAGTGGTACTGCTCCGTCATCGCCTTCGTCCAGTTCCCGTCGAACGCCAGGATCCTGAAGACGAACTTCTGATCGGGGTCGATGTCCAGCTCGGCCTTGCCGATCCCGCCGGCCTTGACGTCGCACGTATCACCGACGCAGTCCTCGAGCTTGAACTCGGCCGCGCGCCATGTCACGTTCGTACCGTTGGGTCCGCTCGGCTTGCCGTAAAGGATGACCGCGGATGTGATGTTATCATCGTCGATGAACGCCGCCTCTACCTCGAGCCCGTTCTTGCCGTTCTTGATGACGATCTCCTCAATCTCCGGCGGTGTCCCGTCGATGTCGTAGGCGGTAGCGTGTGGCGTTGCGGAGTTCAGCGCCCTGTAGGTGCCGTCGCCGTCGCCGCCGTCGTTGTTCTCGCTGCCGTCGCCCCGTCCTGAGCTGGTGTCATCGAGGTCGTAAACGACCGCAATGGGCCATACGTTCAGCGGATTGATCGGTACGGGGATTGGTATCTCTGTTCCATCCTTCACGATGGTGTCCGGTACCGTCCAGGCGGCGATATGGTTGTAGGTGTCGCCTGGCTGCATCGCTGGCAGCTCGTAGTCCTGGATAGCATACTCCCTGAACACGTTGTGGTTGGTAACGAACTCCTCCTTGTACGTGCTCCATGCTACGACGTTGTCCTCCACCATGAAGACCTGGAGCTGGCCGTTGAGGGTGTCGTCGGGAAGCGGGTCCTCGGGCGTCGGGAACCAGGCCTCGTCGTTCTGGATGTACTCGATGTCCACACTGATGACGAACTCAACGCCGTTATACATCGATGTGACCTTGAGATCGATCTTCTTCATCGAGTCCCTCTCGCCTGAATCGATCATTGCCTGCTTCATGTCGTCGTAGCTGGCATCCGCCGTCGAGCCGTGGGAACCGCCAAGCTGGACATAGCCACCGTCCGCCTCGAGCGAGGGGGTACCGGCGACGCCGGGCTGGTAGTATCTCATCCTCTCCCTTGACTCGTCGGTCATGAGGTCGTCCTCGCCACCGCCGTTCAGCTCGTGGAACTCGACGTAGTTCCAGGGATATCCCTCGGAATAGCCCTCCTCCTGCCACAACTTGGCGGAGTCGGGATGTGCCCCGTTCATGCACGGAGGGCACGATAGGCCGGTAAAATGCTCTAGGACCGGACGATGTGTCCAGCCGTTCGGATGGTCTGCCGCACCTGCGGTGGAAACCGCTGTTGTGAAGAACATCAGTGCGACGAACAATACGACTATGAAGCGCTTCATATTAATCATCCCCATTGGGAATAGTATATATCTTCTTCTAATCAATGAAAGGGGTCCGATTTATACCTTTTGGTAACAATGTTCACAATTGACGTTTTGGGCCACTTTTCGTGCATCTTCGTCAAAGCCGCGGAACCCGCCTTTTGGGCGGTGTTCCGTTTCGCTGATCGTGATCAAAAATCGCGTTGCGACGACGGACGTCCCACGCTTACAAAACAATGAGACCCATGCCGGGAAAATGCTTGGACCCACCCTACGCTAGAATAGAACGAAAAAGCGAACACCAAAAGAACGAACAACGAAAAAACACAACGAAAAAATAGACGGATCACCGCAAGATGATCTCGATATTGACCCCGTCGGGGACCTGGATCCTCATCAGCTGACGAAGGGCGCGTTCATCTGCCTCGAGGTCGATGAGGCGCTTATGTATGCGCATCTCCCACCTCTCCCAGGTCTCGGAACCCTCTCCGTCGGGGCTCTTGCGTATGGGCACCATCATCCTCTTGGTGGGGAGGGGGATGGGGCCGCTCATGGGTACGCCGGTCCTCTCGGAGATCGTCTTGATCTGGGTGCAGACCTTCTCGACCTTGTCGGGGGTCAATCCCGTCAATGTGATACGCGCCGTCTGGGTCATGTCAGTTGTCTCCAGGTTTCAAAAAAAAGAAAAAGGGGAGAAGAGGGGTTACCTCTTCTCGACGTCGATGACCATGCCTGCGGCGACGGTCGTTCCCATGTCACGGATGGCGAACCTTCCGAGCTGGGGGAAGTCCTTGGCCTTCTCGATGACCATGGGCTTGGTCGGTCGAAGCTTGACCACCGCGATGTCCCCTGTCCTGAGGAGCTTGGGGTTCGGGTCGTCGGCCTTCTCCTGTCCCGTCTTCGGGTCGATCTTCTTCTGGATCTCCTCGACCATGCAAGCGGTCTGCGTGGTATGGCAGTGGAACACCGGGGTGTAACCCTCGGTGATGACGCTTGGATGCTGGAGGACCGCGATCTGGGCCGTGAAGGTCCTGACTACGGTCGGCGGATCACTGGACGGGCCGCAGACATCGCCGCGCCTCACGTCCTTCTTGCCGAGACCACGGACGTTGAATCCGACGTTGTCGCCGGGAACGGCCTGATCGATCATCTCGTGATGCATCTCGATCGACTTGATCTCGCCGGTCTTGCCGGAGGGGTTGAAGATGACGTTGTCGCCGGGCTTCATCACGCCGGTCTCGACCCTGCC
>JANQNJ010000043.1 GCA_028279645.1 Thermoplasmatota archaeon | reverse complement strand
CGCCTCCGCCCCCCGCCGAACATGTCTGCCCGACCTGCGGCGACGAGACGAAGCATGTCGCCCAGTACGACCGATGGTACTGCTACAAGTGCGGCAAGTACGAGCCCGCTGACGGTAAGAAGGTTGACGAGGGACCGAAGACCGAGAAGCTCAAGTGTCCCAAGTGCAGCTACCTCTTCAGCTTCCTCGCTAAGGAGGGCCCCCAGGAGATCAAGTGTCCCAAATGCGGCACGTCGGGTGTCATCCGGAAGTGAATTTAGTCATAATCTTTATAATTAAAGTATGTAGCGTTAGTGTAAATAATAATCACCAATATGGCTAAAAACGAGTGTTTTCGAGGTAGAAATTATCCTGATCGGCCAATGTCCTCAGAATTCGACCTCACGGATCGGTCGATTTCAGCCAAAAACCCCCCATTTTCGGGGCCGATCTTTCCATTTTTCCATCGGTTCTACGTAACATATATAAAGGGTATATATACTGTCGTATAACATAGGTTATACGACACGGTGAATGCCCATGGATGACCATCTCGAGGAGTTCCGAAATCATATGTTGGCGCTTCGCAAGAGCCAGAACACCGTGAAGCAGTACACGGCCATGGTCAGCGCCATGATAGAGATGGTCGGGAAGGAGGTCGACGAGATCACGAAGGAGGATCTTGTCCTATATCAGCAGCACCTCGCCATCGATAGGGAGTACTCGAAGAACAGCCTGTATCTCAACGTGAAGGCGCTACAGGCGTTCTTCCGATTTCTGGGAAGGAAAGATGCTGAGGAGCTTGCCCCTCCAAAGCGCCCTGCCGCGGTTCCCAAGTATCTGACAGAGGCGGAGATGGCGGATCTGCTCGATGCTGGGCGACAGCAGGGGGACAGGGACCTTAACGTGCTGTTGCTGCTGGCTTTCACAGGGTTACGTGTGAGCGAGCTGTGTTCGCTCGAGGTCCAGGACATTGATTTCGCTGAGAGGGTGGTGCATGTTAGATCCGGGAAAGGGGATAAGGACAGGATAGTCATCGTTCCCGAGGCTGTAGCTACGTCGTTGCGTGGATTAATTGACACACGACATACCGCCTCGATACACCTGTTTCCAGGTCAGAACGGGCATATATCGCCGAAAACGGCACAGAGGATCGTGAAGAAAGCAGCCTTGAACGCAGGTATCAAGAAGAACGTGACGCCCCATACGCTCCGTCACAGCTTCGCTACAGCGCTTTTACGCAAGGGTGGAGATATCCGGTTCATACAGAAGGTCCTCGGCCATAGCAGCATCGCGACCACACAGATCTATACCCATGTCGATGATAGCACGTTGAAGAAGATGTATGATCAGTTCGTTCCTGAGTATTAACGAAGTAAGCATTATAATTAATTGTATTGCTTTATATACTTAATTTTTTGCTCTTATGGGTTTAATGTGCATTTTTCTTCATTGTTAATAATTACCATGGCTTTAATTAGCATAGAATATCTAGCTGTGTCAATGTCAATCGTTACCATGCTAGATATTATCTAACATGGATTTACCGACAATGATCGAGGGACTAATTAGATCTGCATCCAAAAACCATTGATTTAATTATGACACAAATAAATTTAATGTATTAACGTAATATGCGTAAATAGTAGCATATTTGTATTAAATGCCCCTCTGCAAAAGGATTTAAACACCGAAATGATACCACCGAATACGGCTGGACCGATATCAGATCTTATCACGTGCCGAGATGGCCCAGCCCGGTAAGGCGCGAGCCTGGAAAGCTCGTGGAGGTTCACTCCTCGGGGGTTCAAATCCCCCTCTCGGCGCCATCTTTCCTTACGTCAATGAGAGTTATCTACGAATGATAACGCTAATTGGACTTGGATACGCTATGTTCTCATCATGAACTTTGATCGGAGGCGAACCCAGCTGGAGCATTACGATTTGAACATCGTCAATGTCAGTCGCCCTCTCGGTTATCTTCACGGCCTTGTAATGACCGTAATTATAATTCATACATAATAAATACACATTATATAATATTCGAACATATCTCTACTAATTACAATATATTTAATTAACGTAGATATAATTGTAAATAATTGGACAATAATTCTAATGAAGATATCGAGCGATAATTTGTTCGATCATTCAGTTTACAATTGACAGTTACATCCTTAATAGAAAAGCTTTGGATTATCTGAGATTTCTTGTAACAATCGTAGCCGTTTAATATAAAAGACGTTTACTTAAGGTTCTTATAATTGTAACCAAAGGATACTAAAATCAGCCCCTAAGCCCACAACTTCCTCAAAATCAGAATATTACACTTTCGGCTGGAGCATGCGAGGATGTTCCGATCCATCATGATTTGAACGACGTGGATTGGATATTTTATCCGCGATATCAGATAATATTCTCAATTCAACAGTATCCTCAAGCAACAACGATACTCAGAATTGCACTTTTATAATATCTTTCCATGAAAAGTCAATATTTATAGAATTGAATGGTTTATAATACATTCTATTCGATGAACTCGCCTTCTGAGCCTTTCAACCTAACGATCCTCTCCACCTCGTCGCCGAATATCCTGAACCTTTCACCGGCAGAGTCGTACCTCTTCCTGGTGGTTTCGATGGCATCCTCCAGCTTCGTGTACTCGTTCCTGAACCTATCGAACTTGCCCGATAATCTATCCAATCTCAGGAGGATCTCCTTGGTCCTTTCCTCTACCTCCATCCCACGAAGTCCTGTACTGATCACCTGTAGATAGGAGAACAACATCCCGGGACCTACGGGAAGGACCCTCTTTCGCAATGCGTGATCCTGAAGCGATGATCGACCTCCTGCGGTCTCATCATGAATGAAGATGGAATAGTACAGCTTATCGGAAGGGAGATACATGAGGGCCATGTCAAGGGAGCCTTCCTCCGGTCTGACGTACTTGGCAGATATATCATCGATCATCCTGATGATATCCGCCCTCATACCGGCGTTCTTCGTCGCCCTCTCATCACCTTCACAACTTTCCATGGCTCGATAGGTCTCGAGCGGGAATTTGGCATCGATGGGAACGAACCGGTCGCCAAGTCTGATGATGGCATCGGTCCGTGATCCTGAGGAATAGGAATACTGGCGTTCCCATTGACCGGGAAGAACATCGTCCAGGAGGGTGTACAATGAGAGCTCTGCTATACCACCTCTCACCGTTGGTGCGTTGAACACCGAGTGTAACTCCTTCACAGTGGCGTCCAGGGAGCCTATCTGTCTCTGTGCCTCACGGACATGTCCGAGGTCACGTTGCACCTCTCCAACCGCTTCTGTGGACCTCTGGATCCCTGCATCGATGCGCTCCCTGGACGCGTTCATCTCGCGCTGAAGGTCGAGTCGAAGGGTGTTCAACCTGTCGTTGAGCTGACGAGAGCTTGCCTCAAGCCTGTCAATGCCGCTGATATCCAGCTCTGGAGGTGCCTTTGAAGCACCACGGATATCGAGCAGCTCTCTACGGATCCAGACCATCACGATGAACAGGACGAACATCATGACGGAAAGGAAGACAAGAACGAACGTGGTCTCATGCATCGCCATCCCTTCATCATCACAGGGCACGAACTGCCCCGGAAACGAAGAAAACGTCACCTGGGATATATAATCGGATGCGAGAGAGCTGAAAGTTAGCCCTGCGCCGTTGGATCGGCCTAATTTCCCTTGCTGGCGCGGCCTATGAGGAACGTGATGACGGCCACAAGTACGATAAGGGTCGGGAAGAGCCAGATGTAGAAGGACAGCCCATCGTCATCATCGTCACCTCCGCCCCTGGATATCTCCTCGCCGACGTTCATCTGGAGGTGGAGAGGTGCACTGACGCCGGCAGGCCCAACTGCCCGGACCCATAGGCTGTGGTTCCCGAGCTCGAAGTGATCCCCGTGGACCTCCAGGTGTCCGACACCGCCGGCTCCGACCTTGCCCGATGTGTGCCACGCCCTTCCATCGACGGCACGGTATTCGAGATGGGTCGCATTCCCCTCCACAAGGAACATCAGTGAATCCTCCTGATGGACCTCGTAGTAGGTCTTGTTGTCGCTGAAGTTGATCACGGGCGTGGCCGGGTCGACCTCGATCTTCAGTCCTGGGTCGAGGAGCACTGCCTCTTCCAGGGCAGGAAGGGCCTCAACGAAGCCCCATCCGTAATCGTTGTTCGGCCGGCTCGGATCGGTTAGCCATCTGTATTCAGCGGTGTACTCCAGAATGCTCCTGACGGTGAGTGGTTCAAGATCAGGATTTGCCTGCAGGATGATCGTCATGATCCCCGCGACCATGGGCGTCGCCATGCTGGTGCCGCTCATGCGGGTGTACTGGTTTCCTGTATTGAAAGCGACGGACATGACGCCAGGACTTCCAACGCCCGCCCCGCCGCCCACGCCAGCGACATTTGGCTTGATCAGACCCTCGTAGGTGGGGCCCTTGCTGGAGTAGATCGCAAGATCGCGGTTGTGGTCCGTTGCACCCACGGTTATCACGTCGCGAGCAGCACCCGGAGTGCCTATCGTACCGTATGCGCCATCGTTTCCGGCCGCGATGCACAGGGCGATCCCCTCATGGACCATGGTGTTCGCAAGGGAGGTAAGCCGTTCCTCCTGGGACTGGGTCAGCTCGATCAGCCAGACACCACCAAGGCTCATGGTCGCAGCTCGGATGTTGAACACATCCTTCATGTCGATGCACCACTGCATGCCCGCCATCACCTGATCGAACGTACCGCTCCCGCCGCTATCGAGAACCTTCACGCCGATCAGCGCAGATCCGGGAGCGACCCCTCTGTACATTTTTCCATCGGAGCCCTCGCCCGTTCCGGCAGAGATACCGGCACAGTGAGAACCATGACCCTGGTCATCGTAAGGGGTCGTGGAACCATCGGTCTGGTTCGGGCTGTTGATGGCATCGTAGAATGCGATGACCTTCGGGTCGTATGTCAACATGTCGTCGTCGAAATCGTTCAGCCCGACGTGGGCTGCATCGATCCCGGTATCGATGACGGCGATGTTCATACCCTCACCGGTGAAGCCGAGGTCCCAGACCTGGTCGGCCCCGTGCTGCGGAACAGCCTCGTCAAGGAACGCCTCGACCGGACCGTTGAACGAAACGAAGACCACACCGGGTACGTCAAGGAGGTCGTTCACCCTGGCCACAGGAACGGTGCCGGAGATGATGTTGATCACATGGAACCTGAATCGCGGAACGAAATCGACATGGTCGATGAGCGTCCGTTCATCCTCCATTGTGGGAACGTGATCGAAGTCCACTAGGACGGATATCCGTCCGTTATCGATGAAGGCGCCCATCTCGATGGTGATCTCGAGGGCGTCATGGATCTGGTTTCCGTTCATGTCCATGGACGTATCCTTCCACCACGGGAGCTCTACCCGAGCACCCGGGGCCGGAGCGATGACGTTCATCGGGACCATGGCGCTGATCATCAGGACCAGCATGGTGAATGCAAGAAATCTCGAACTGAGCGGTCTCATGCGTTTCAACTCCTTCGGTTCGGACTATCCAGGTATATTGGATATAAATATTTTACCGAAAGGGTTACCCATTCAAGCGGATCAGTCGTAATCCTCCGCATCGCGATCGGTCGTCAGCTCGTTCCACTCCTCGACCTTCAGCACCGCACCTACGTGATCATTGAGCTTTGCCGAGCTGCCGTCCCTGACCAGGGTCAGTAGATCGATGCCTCCAGGCGACCTGTTCGTCCTGAACTCGGCCTGGCATGAGTTGCATTCGACCCTCCAGAACAACAGGGGCTGATAGTCGGCCTTGTTACCACATGCAGGACATCGGTCCATACTGGTCTTGAGTGCGTTCACATTGCGGGTGTGTGTGAGGACCAGAACGCCGAATATCGCGATGATTATCAACAACGGTACAAGGATCAAACAGAAGAACGCTCCCAACAACAACATGGTCTCAGCCTGCTGGGACAGGAACGATTTCATCGAATATCAAGGTTCCTAAAGCTAGTATCGATGATGCGTTCAAAGTTCAAATGAAGAGGGCAAATGACGACCTCTTCGATAGAAAAAGGCAACGTTTATTAAATGAGGTATTCATCCATCGTCGAGGGTATCATCATGGCGGATAGAACCATCGTCACAATGCCCGGGGACGGGATAGGAAGAACGGTGCTGAACGAGAGCCTCAAACTCCTTGAAGAAGTGGGGTTCGAGGCCGAATATGTCGAGGCCGATATCGGCTGGAAGTTCTGGCAGACCGAGGGCAATCCTCTGCCTGACAGGACGCTGGACCTGCTGGAGAAGCACAGGGTTGCGCTCTTCGGCGCGATCACGTCCAAGCCGAAGAAGGAGGCCGCGAAGGAGCTCGATCCGGCGCTGAGAGGAAAGGGTTTCGAGTACTACAGCCCCATCGTCGGCCTGAGGCAGCACTTCGACCTGGACATCTGCATCAGGCCGTGCAAGAGCTTTCCTGGGAATCCTCTGAACTTCATCAGGAGGTCGGGCGGCGCGGACGTCGACTTCTTCGGTGAGAAGCAGGAGAAGACGGAGGAGTTCGAGGAACCCGAGGTCGACGTTGTCGTATTCAGGCAGAACACGGAGGGCCTCTACGCCGGGGTCGAGTGGACCGACCCGCCCACAGTGGTCAGGGGCGCTCTGGAGACTCACACAAAGATGTCGAAGTTCAACTCCATAGATGGAAAGGACCTCGCTGTTTCCACCCGGATCTTCACCCGTGAGGGCTGCAGGAGGATCGTCACAGAGGCGTTCAAGTACGCCGACAAGTTCGGGTACGACTCCGTCACGATCTGCGAGAAGCCGAACGTGATCAGGGAGACCTCTGGGATGATGGTGGAGGAGGCAAGGAAGGTCTGGGAGAAGTATCCCAAGATCGATCTATGGAACACGAACATCGACGCCCAGATGATGTGGCTGACGAAGAACCCCGAGGACTACGGCGTGATAGTCGCAGGGAACATGTTCGGCGACATCGTCTCCGATGCTTTTGCAGGCCTGGTAGGCGGGCTCGGCTTCGCATGCAGCGCCAACATCGGCAAGGACTGTGCGATCTTCGAACCGACCCACGGTTCGGCGCCGAAGTACGAGGACCTCCAGCCGTCGATCGTGAACCCCATCGCGATGTTCATGAGTGCGTGCATGATGCTCGACCACCTGGACGAGACCAAGAAGGCCACCGCCATAAGGAAGGCTATTGCAAAGGTGGTCACCGAGGGCAAGATCAGGACCTACGACATGATGAAGATCAAGGGGTCCGAGGCGGCGCTGGACAAGGGAGCGGTTAGCACATCGAGGATGACCCAGGCTGTCATAGACGCCATAGACACAGAGGCGCTCGAGTAAGGAAGAGCCTGACGAGGTGATTTAGATGATGTTCAGGGAAGACATCGGCCGGACCTTCGAGAAGGAGCTGGCAATGATCAAGGACGAGAGGCTCCGTGACATGGTCATAGAGGCATGGGACATGGCCGCCGTAGAGGGCGGATGGAACAGCTTCGACGACCTCAACAGGATGCCCTATACACTGCTAACGGAGACCCACGGGATAAGCTTCATTGACCACACCAAGGCGGTCACCGCTGGAGCGGTTGGCCTGGCTATGGCCCAGATCGACAACTATTCAACGCCGTACAGGATCGACATGGACCGTCTTGTGGCCGGAGCACTCCTCCATGACGTGGGGAAGCTCCTCGAGATCGAGCCCGACGGGAGCGGCGGGCACAGGAAGAGCAGGCACGGGATGCTTGAAAGACATCCGATATCGGGTGCCATCATCGCCGCAAAGGTCGGGCTGCCCGAGGAGATAGTCAACACCATCGCCTGCCACGCCAAGGAGGGCGACGGAAGGCCGAAGGTCATCGAGACGATCTTCATACACCAGGCCGACTTCGCCACCTTCGATCCCCTCGTGTACCTCAACAAGGGCGATCTCATCGAGTGAATCACACAGGATCATGATGAACGGCCTGAAAGGGCCGATAATATTTCCGAAAAGATAAGGAGCGGGACGAAATGCCCGGAACCATGATAGAGAGGATAATAGGTGCTCGCAGTGGAAAGGAGGTCTCTGCCGGCGATATAGTCGACGTCTTCATCGACGTCAGGGCGGCGAGGGACTTCGGCGGAGCGAACGTGGTCAAGAACCTGAGGGACAACTGCCTCGAGGTCGATGACGTCGACAGGACGGTGTTCACCTTCGATTGCAACCCGGGAGGGTCGGACCAGAAGTATGCCGCGAACCAGCAGACATGCAGGATGTTCGCCCGGGAGAAGGGGATCAAGGTCCACGACATCGACAGCGGGATCGGCACCCATGTGGCCATCGAGGACGGCCTCGTGAAGCCTGGAGACGTGTTCGTCTCCACCGATTCGCATGCCAACATCATGGGGGCCATTGGAGCCTTCGGCCAGGGGATGGGCGATGTCGACATCGCTGCAGCCTTCGCCAACGGAAAGGTATGGTTCAAGGTGCCTAGGTCGCTCAAACTGACACTCGTGGGAATGCCTGGCCCGAACGCGACCTCGAAGGATGTGACCCTCAGGATGTTGCAGGAGCTCGGAGCGAACGGACTTCTGGGATATGCTGCCGACCTCTACGGTGAGTATGTCGATACGCTCGATCTCGCCGGCAGGATCACCATAGCATCCATGTGTACGGAAATGGGGGGCATCATCACTTTCATACCACCCAACGGGGAACTGCTTGAGGAACTGGGGGTTGACGGAGACGTAGCCGTGCCGGAAACGGATGCCTCCTACGATCACGAGTTGACCATAGATATCACGGGAACGGGGCCGATGGCCGCACGGCCTGGACATCCGGAGGACACCGTGGACCTGAACGAGCTGAAGGGAGCACCGATCGATTCGGCGTTCATCGGCTCATGTACCAACGGAAGGTACGAGGACCTGAAAGCTGCCGCCGACCTCCTCGAGGGGAAGCGGATCGCACCCGGAGTGGTTCTGAAGATAGTACCTGCAACCCGAAAGGTGTGGCAGAGATGTCTGGATGAAGGCATCATCGAGACGTTCATGAAAGCAGGCGCCCTGGTCGGGAACGCGGGCTGCGCCGGCTGTGCAGCAGGTCAGATCGGCCAGAACGGACCCGGCGAGGTCACCATTTCCACAGGCAACAGGAACTACAGGGGAAAGCAGGGAGGCGGCTCGGTCTACCTCGCCTCACCGGCGACCGTCGCAGCTTCCGCCCTTGCAGGTTACATCACCTCGGCCGACGATATCCCCGATGTCGCTCCAGCAAGGAAGGAAGCCGACACTTTAACTGAACCCGTCTGTTCTGCCGCCGGTCTGACGATAACAGAACAGAGCGTTGCAACATCCTTCACCGGCAGGATATGGTACATCCCGGTGGACAACATCGACACCGATATGATATTCCACAACAGATATCTCGCCATCACCGATATCTCGAAGATGGGTCAGTACGCGTTCGACAACCTCGAGGGTTACGAGGACTTCGCCTCGAGGGCAAAGCCCGGCGATATCATCGTGGTGGGAAAGAACTTCGGAGCAGGCAGCTCGCGGCAGCAGGCTGTGGACTGCTTCAAGGCACTTGGCATCACTGTGATCCTGGCGGAATCGTTCGGCGCCATCTACGAGCGGAACGCCATCAACGCCGGCATGCCGATCATGACATACTCACCCGGCGAAGGTATCTTCGATGACGGTGATGAGGTCGAGATCGACCTGGTCACGGGCGAGGTGAGGAACACCACCAAGGGGACCGATATCGAGGTCGCATCCTTCTCAGAGGTCCAGATGGAGATCTATCGCAGGGGCGGTCTGCTCAAGGAGGTGAAGTGAAATGACGGGGATGACGTTCGCGGAGAAGGTCCTGGCAGTGAAGGGCGGTCTTGACTCGACAGTACCGGGACAGATAGTGACGGTGAAGGTGGACAGGCTTCTTACTCATGATAATACTGCACCTGTGATAGCGAAGATATCGGACGAGCTCGAGAAGTTCGGAATTGCTGACCCCGATCTGCATGCAGTGGTGCTCGACCACGTGATCCCGGCCGCCAACGAGAAGACAGCGACCAACCACCAGAAGGTGAGGGAGTACGTCAAGAGGCACGGCATCACGAACTTCCACGACATCGGTCGCGGTGTCTGCCACCAGGTCATGGTGGAGGAGGGGCTTGCACTGCCAGGCCAGCTTGTGGTCGGAAGTGATTCACATACATGCTCGTACGGCGCGGCCAATGCGTTCGCGACAGGGATCGACAGGACGGAGGCGGCCGCGATAATCCTCACGGGAGAGACATGGCTCAAGGTGCCCAGGACGATCAGGATCAACCTGACCCGGGAACTTCCCGAGATGGTCACCCCGAAGGACCTGGTCCTGCACATCATCGGCGAGATAGGCGCAGCCGGAGCGACCTACAAGGCGGTGGAGTATCACGGCGACGTCGATATGCTTTCGTTCTCCGATCGATTCACGATCTCGAACATGGGCGTGGAGATGGGAGCGAAGATCGCGGCATTCCTGTGCGATGATGTCTGTAAGGAGTACCTATCGGACCATGGCATATCCAAGGATGATTACGAAGAGGTCTGGGCGGATGATGACGCCGCCTACGATTCGGAGCTGGAGTTCGATATGTCCGTAAGAGGTCCGGTGATCGCAGCGCCACACACCGTGGACAACGTATCACCGGTGAGCAGGTACGAGGGGACCAGGATAGACCAGTGCTTCATAGGGACATGCACCAACGGGAGGCTCGACGACCTGGAGCTCGCCGCCGAGATCCTCAAGGGCGAGCAGGTGCACAAGGATTGCCGCCTGATCTTCAGCCCCGCATCCTCCGAGGTCTTCCTTCAAGCCCTCGAGAAGGGCATCATCGGAACGCTGATCGACGCCGGTGCCGTCATGATACCACCCGGATGCGGACCGTGCCTCGGCGCACACCAGGGCATACTCGCTCCCGGCGAGAGGTGCCTGAGCACGGCCAACCGGAACTTCAAGGGCAGAATGGGCTGCAAGGAGGCCGAGGTCTATCTCGCAAGCCCTCTGACGGTCGCCGCAAGTGCGATCGCTGGCAAGATAATGGACCCAAGGGGTGATATCTGATGACGATATGGGCGTACGGCGACAGCATCAACACCGACCAGCTGTTTCCGGGAAAGTATATCTATACCTGCAGTACCACCGAGGAGATCCTGCCGCACATGCTCGAGGACCTCGACACCGAGTACGCATCGAACGTCTCCGAAGGCGACATCATACTCGCCGGCGACAACTTCGGATGCGGGAGCTCGAGGGAGCACCCGGTCCTCGGCTTCAAGGCGGTGGGCCTGAAAGCGGTCGTTGCAAAGAGCTTCGCAAGGATATTCTACAGGGCTGCCATCAACCAGGGACTTCTTCTGATTGAGAGCCCTGAGGCCGTCGAGGCTTACAACGACGGCGACACGGTGGAGGTCGACGCGATCAATGGAACGATCAAGGTGGGGGAGCAGGAGTTCAGTTTCCCGCCCCTTCCGGCTGAGGTGCTGGCGATCAACGAGGCAGGCGGACTGCTGCCGTACGTGAGGAAGAAGCTCGAGAACTCACAGTAGGTCCACCATCACAATTCATCTGTCGGACGGGTCCAAGCTGTATGATAGCATGGGTGTATGCTATATGCTAGCATGGGCCCAACATCCTCCTAACAGCATTATTCCGGTGGGCGGGTGTATGCGATGTCATAGCATGGGTGTATGCTATATGCTAGCATGGGCCGTCGTCGCTGCAAAGGCTTATATAACAGTCTTTTCTCCCACCAAACTCGGTATATAAGCACGGGGGACAATAGAATAACAGCATCCGAACACCGTTCGGAGCATCTTGCACAGGGAAGTTGCGGCATGGGAGGCGAGGTCGATACCGGACACACTCCACTTTCCTCCCGTGTCGTTCATTTTCCACCGCAGGGGGATACGTTTGAAAGAGAGTCCACTGAGGCTTATCAGGGGGTCATCGAGACCGCCGACGCGGATCACGCCCCTCAGGTCCGGCCAAACCCGAAGTGTTCCTAGGACCATGGCCGGGCAGGTGGAGGGCGGACCGAGCCGGGAGGTATTCAGCGGGACCACCACCTTGTCATCAGGTCGCCAACCTCACAATTGGTCCCTTGTCCATCCGATCCATGTAGGCGCTGTATGGGAGGAAAAATTAGGGAACAGCGAATTTCCGGATCGGAATGGTCACTTCGTCGCCAATATTGACACGTTCACCTGGGAGGAGAAACCCATGGGAAGGTGTGGAACGACATCCAGCGAGGTCCGTCTCGACACCACCGTTCTTCCCCGAACATCAGTATCCACTTGTTCGGCGGCTCGAGGCCCCCGTCGTTTTTTCCCCCGACGACCGATACTAGATCTTCAATGTTATTCGTTCAAAAGGACCATGGGTAATAGGGAGCACGAGAAGTTCATCTTAGAGAGATGGTCCTGCACTTGATTTCGTCCAGAGATGGAGGTAGACGCAACCACCCGACGTTGCTGGTCTTATTGTTAATATTACTATTCATAGGGAAGAGGATTTCCAAGCCAAGATAATGGTTCAATCCTCATCGACATCTTCGTCGTTGATGAGCCGAAGTCCATCATCCTCGCGGATGATGCCCATGCCCTTATCCTTCAACTCGTAGACGATCTCGTTAAGTAAGCGCATCGACAATAATTTCAGCTCCGCTTCGCGGAGGGCGGATGTCACCTTCTTGTCGGAGAACGGGGCGTCCTTGCCGGAGACCTCCCAGGGGTCGGAGCGGAACTCCATGTCGTCGATGATGAACTTGAACTGGTAACGGGTCGTAGTCTCGTCGACCTTCTCCTTCTCCAGGACGAACTCCTGTTCGAGATCGTGGGGGACACGGTTGGAAAGGAAGTACCGGCTCTTCTCGTCATCGGTACTGACCTCGTCCGGGCGCTTCCAGTAAAAGTCATACTCTGCAGTGAACTTGCGGTCATCCGCACTAGACGACCCGGTAGGTCTTTTGGAGTGCTGTTCCTCGTTCTCGTCCTTCAGAAAGATCCCCCTTTCCGGGCGTTGATTAATATGGTCTATATAAATAATTTATCGCGTAATAACCATTGAAGCCCTCCCAGAGGGGAGTTTAGGCTCAACTTATTAATACACCGCGACCCAAGATAATAACCGGTGAGGGGCGGACCGGATCGAGTTATTTTGGTCACCTCCAACAACCCGAGATCTCCCAACCCACCGCCCCTCATCAATGACTTTTCGTTCCCAGTGTTGCATAGAAATCTCATCCTCCCATGTAGAGGAGCCAGGATAACAACCTTATAATATTGGAAGGAGGTTTAGTGACCACCCAGAATGGTAGGTACCACCTGGTGATCATGATGAGAAGGCGAAAGAGACCATCGCGGCAGAGCGAGTACAAGAAGGAGATGAACCGGAGGAAGAGGCAGAAGAAGGTCCTCAAGCTCGACCTTAGAAAGGTCGATGAGTTCGTCTACCGCCTCAACCAGATCATCGCCGATGTGGAGCCGGAATACGTCGGCACACTGAAGGGCTCGATCGTTGCGAAGGCCAAAATGCAGGGAATAGATGCTGCACGCGATTTCGTCAGGGAGAAGATGGAAGAGGGGATCATCACGGAGGACGCAATGAAGGAGATCCATCGTCTGCTCAAGTACTCCTCCGCCTACAGGTAGACATCGTTCGTGATATCATTTATCACTGTCCCAGCTTGGATGCTGCCGATATCGATAAGATGATGTTATAGTAGATCGGCACGACGGGTATCTTTTTATCGCTGCAGACGATAGGTCCAGGGAACACGGTGTGACCATGAGGGTTGTCATCATCTCGGAGAACGATACCGCAAGCCTGAACATCATGGAGCAGATGCTCATGACAGGCGAGTGGACGAGCTCGGAGAGCTTCCAGAAGAGGCCGGTCTTCCGGAGGAACGGATGGGCCATGGTCACCATCGAGACCGAACATATCATCTCCGAAGGGTTCGACGAGGATATCGAACGGGAGCTCGGCCTGGTGGAGCTGATCATAGTCGCCTCGAGGCACAGGGCGGCGAGCGGGAAGCCCACGCTTACGATACATCCCATCGGCAACTACGGCTCGGCCGATTTCGGAGGTACTCCGGGTGTCCTTGTACCGACCGCGCCTGCAGCGATGTCCGATGCACTCAGGTTCCTGATGGAGGAGGCGGAGGGATTAGACCACGGAGTGTCGTTCGAGGTGACCCATCACGGTCCGAAGCTTGACACTCCCACATTCTTCATCGAGATCGGCTCCACCGAGGAGGAGTGGGTCAAGGAGCGACCTGCTGCTGCTATAGCCCGGACGATACACAGGGTCATCGACAGGTATCCTGAAGAGGTCTCAGTGACCAAGGGGCCGGATGAACGGCCCATCATGGTCGGCGTAGGCGGAGGCCATTATGCACCGCGTTTCACGGATGTGGTCCTGAACGGCCTCGCAGAATTCGGGCACATGGTGCCGGGCTACCACATGGATACCCTCAACGCAAGCCTTCTCGAACAGGCAATGTCAAAGAGCGGTGCAACCGGCGTCTACCTCCACAAGAAATCGTTGAAGGGGCCTGAGAAGAGGAAGGTTCGGGAGATGGTCGAGGAGATAGGTGCTAGAGTGTTCACCTCCGCGGACCTGAGGGAGAGCTCATGATCGTCCGGGGATAACGCCCGACACCGATCCGGACCATCGTCGAACTATGGCACGTTCTCCGTCGATTTCTGCCCAAAAATATATCTACCCTTTATGTATTGATAAGGTCCGCTGGATGAGAACATGCCTTCGAGATACACCGTCACCCACATGTTCAAGGACCTCCTGGCCATCGAGGAGGAGAGCGCAGGGGCACTCTACATTGCAGGTTACAACGACCTCGAGGACGTCGACAAAGCCGATGTCGTCGACCTTGCGGTCATCAAGGGGATCGGTCCGGTGGGTGCGACCTGGATCAAGGGGAGGCTCAAGAAGCTTACCGCAGAAAAAAGCCTTGCCGACCTGAAGCGGGAGTGGATGGAGAAGCCCGATGCCGCACCCGTCGAGCAGCCGACGGCAGCCGCTCCCACCCCAGCCGAGGAAACGGTGATCAAACCAGCACATTCTGAAACCACTCCGGAAACTCAACCGGCTGCGGAACCCGCGCCTGAACCAAATCCTGTATCCGAGCCGGAGAAGGTGGAAGAGGTACCTGCCTCCGAGGAGCCTGCAACCGTTGTCACGGAAACAGCGGATGAGAGCAAGATCGATCTCACCGGTGTCGAGCAGGCACAGAACGCTACAGTGGAGGAGGTCAAGGTGGAGGAACCAGCATCCACCTCATCATCTTCAAGTGGAGGCGGAGGCATCATCGGATTCCTGTTCGCACGGCCCAAACTGACGGCGATCGGAGCACTGATCGTCGTTGCCCTCCTGATCGGAGGGATCTGGTTCGCGTTCTTCGCCAATGTCGAGAGGGCGCCGGACTTCGAGGTCACGGATACAGAGGGGAAGAAGTTCAAGCTCAGCGATTACAGGGGCGACAAGGTCGTCGTCCTGGACTTCATGTTCGCCGATTGTTCCGGCTGTAAGAAGTTGATGCCCACCCTGGTCAATATCTACAACAAGTACAAAGATGATATCGTAATGCTATCGCTCGATACATACCATGGTGATGACGAGGAGGATCTGGAGGACTTCGCAGACAAGTACGGGGCGAAATGGAGGTTCGCCCTCGCAGCTGGCAACGAGGTCCTGAAGGATTACAGCGTCACCGAGGCTCCAAAGACCGTTGTCATCGATAAGGACGGTTACGTCACCTTCACCGATGTCGGCGTCACCCCGTTCTCGGAGCTAGACGACGAGGTCGACAAGGCGATCCGCGGCGTCGCCACCAGGGAGAACGCCGGACGGGTCGGTCTCTTCGGACTCGCCTTCGGCGCCGGAATTGCCACATTCTTCTCTCCGTGCGCGTTCCCGCTGTTACCGGGGTACATGACATACTATCTATCCTCCGAAGAGGCCACCGACCTGGACCGGAGGCAGACCATCAAGAAGGGGGTCATCCAGGGAACGGCACCGGCCCTGGGAATGTTCACGTTCTTCTGCCTCATCGGTCTATTAGCGGCCCTCATAGGAAGCGTGATAATAGAGGCAGAGGCCTACTTCGTGACAGCCGTGGCCATCGTCATAATCATCATGGGGACGGCGATGTTGATGAACATCGACATCCCCTATCAACGGGTCACCCAGCCGATCAAGGACCTGCTGAAGAAGCTCTACGAGGTAGTGAAGGGGGCGACGAAGGGTGTCGTCTCGAAGGAGACCCTCGAGAAGGGAGCGGGCAAGGTCACCGGCAAGGAGATCAAGCTGGATACCGGCGAGGGATACGGCGCCCTGTACACCTACGGATTCGGCTATGCCATGGCATCCACGGGCTGCGTGGCACCGCTGTTCATCGCCATCATATTCCTTGCCATCAACTCCGGCGGAGCCTTGATGGCCTTCGGCGCATTGATCTTCTACGGCCTCGGCATGGGTGTCCTCATGATCGGCGTGACCGTCATGGTCGCCCTGTCGAAGAACATCATCCTTAGCAAGCTCAGGGAGCTCATGCCCCTGATCAAGAAGGTCAGCGCAATAGTCCTGATAATCGTCGGCATCATGCTGCTCTACCTGCATTACACCGATTAGGTCTCTGCTAATCAACAGTTATCGGACATCGATTCCAACCCTGCTTCAGATTACCACTCCAAAGTAGCAAAATTGTAAGAACTGGAGTTAAATGGAGGAAAAAGTCGGGTAGTCTAAAAGCAATCTTTTATTTACAACTATTTTTGTATAATACGGAAAAAAATAGGCCCAACGGGGAACCCGTTGGGCTGCATGGGAGGTATATATGGGAGGTATTGGAGATATTCTGTAATTCTACTTATAATTGATACCCTATAAATAGTTACCGCTTTAGGTGGGTTGAACTAGAGTGCGATCAATGAGATTGTGAGCACCGCGAGGACCGCCGAGACCATATTTACGGATGCCTTCCCGAGGTAGCCTCGACGCTCCAATGTTGCTCCTAGAACGGAGTCGTATTGACATCCGAGAAAACCACCCATGATCACGAGGACGACCTCGGGAGGGGACAGGACAAAGGCGATGGTGCCGATAAGTCCAACGGATACTGCGCCGATGATCGAGGCTATGGTCCCAGGCAAGGAGACCCCTCCATCGGTGCCAGGTTCCACCCGGCTGAAAGTGCCGATCAGATAGACGTTCTTCGATAGAACTCCGATCTCGCTCGCAAGCGTATCGGATGCAGCAGTGCTCAGAGCCACAAGATAGAGGAGGGGAGCCTCCGGGATCCACTGGGAGAAGACGGCTATCAGCATAGGCACGAAGCCGTTGGACATTACGTTCAGGATCGACCGCATCCCCTTCCGGGTACCGCCCTCCGCAAGTCCCATCCGCTTCTTCTCCGCGATATGGAACTTGGTAGCACTGTACCCCACACCGATGAACACCAGAAGGACGATGAGCCAGTAAAGGCCGCCGAATATAGATATCAGCAGGCCCATTGCCAGGGCGCTCAGGGTTCCGTAGATATCGAGGACCCGGAGACTGTGAATTAATCCACCCATGATGAAACAGATGATTATCCCCAGGACGATCTCGGTGATGTCATGGTGCACTGGAACACCGGTCAGGGGTCCTTTGAGCCCCTTTTCTCCTTCAAAGGTAGATTTCATATATATAGATGCAGTATCCGGAAATTGATGGGCCTGGACCTACCCGATAACGTTGTGCTGGACGAGCACGAGGCAAAGGAGATGGCGGCCGAATGGGGAGTCGGTATACCGTCCTCGATCAAGGTGGGACCCGGCGAAGGCGTTGGGGGCATGGATCTCGCATATCCCCTGGTCATGAAGGTCTGCGGAACCGACTACATCCACAAGACCGAGCTCGGAGGCGTCCATCTGAACATATCCAACTTCGAGGAGCTCGAGGTCATCCACAGGGAGATGGCCGATCGGTTCCCGGAGGCCTCGTTCCTCGTCGAGGAGCAGGTCCAGGGAGGGGTGGAGATGATCATCGGCCTCGTCGACGACCAGACCTTCGGCCACGTGATAATGGTGGGTATGGGAGGCGTGCTTACAGAGCTACTGAGGGATGTCGTGTTCCTTTCCCTTCCGGTGACACGGAATGAGGTGGAGATGGCCCTTGACGATCTGAAAGGGGGCGACCTTCTCAAGGGGTTCAGAGGGATCGAGGCGGACCGCGAGTCGTTCATCGAACTGGTCTGCTCGGTTGCAGATGCCGCCTGGAAGAACAGGGGCAGTCTGATAGAGATGGACCTGAATCCCGTGATCGTCAACAAGGACGGCGCCACCGCCGTCGACGTCAAGATCGTAATGAAGGGATAGGC
>JANQNJ010000034.1 GCA_028279645.1 Thermoplasmatota archaeon | reverse complement strand
GTGATCTGAGCTCGAAGCGGGTTCCGGGGCCGCGTTCCGGCGGTATGCGGACCATGGCGCTTCTGTTCATGTCGGCCCAGCAGATGTATGTGGGAGCTTCGTAGCCCGGGACCAGCCGTTTGTATGAGTTGATCGTCGGATTGAGGATGGCCGTCATCGCCTTGACGTGCTCCATGACGCCTGCGATGAAGGACGGGAAGATATCGCTTGTCCCGTCCTCGCTGTTGGGTTCGTAGAAGAGGTTCTTTCCGTCCTTGTCCACCAGGGACATGTGCATGTGCATCCCGTTCCCGGCGGCGCCGTGGATCGGCTTCGGCATGAATGTGGCATGCAGGTTATGGGTGGCCGCGATCAGCTTGACTATGTACTTGTAGCTGATGACGCGGTCTGCCATGTCCACGGCGTCGGTGTGGCAGAGATCGATCTCGTGCTGGCCCTTGCCCACCTCATGGTGGGCGCCGTGGACCGGGATCCCCATCTGCTCGAGGACCGTCGTGATATCGGCGCGTACGCCTTCGGCGAGGTCGATGTGGCTGAGATCGAAGTAGCCGGCGGAGTCGTTGGGCTCCAGCGTGGGGCTGTTGCCGTTCTTCTTGAAGAGGTAGAACTCCGCCTCGGGGCCCACGTGGAGGCGCATGCCGTTGGTCCGTTCCAGGACGCGCTCGAGGACGTACTTGGTGTCCCCGAGGTATCGCTGGTTCGAGGGGTCGTAGATGTCGCAGTTGAACCTGACCGTGGGCTGCTTCGCTACCTGCTCGGGCAGCACCAGCATGCTGTCCAGGTCGGGCTTGGCGATGTAGTCGCTCTCCTCTATCGTGGCATATCCCGCTATCGACGATCCGTCGAACATCACCCCGTCGTTGAGCGCCGACTCCAGCCTGGCGGCCGGCAGCACGATGTTCTTCGGGTGTCCCAGGATGTCCACGAACTGCAGTCTCACGAACTCAATTTCCCTCTCGGAAACAAGACCGAGCACGTTCTCCTTGTTCATGTGTCATCCCCCGATGGGTCGGGACCTTCAGCGCCCCTGAAGGCGTTGACCGTCCTTTCGGACGGTGATTGTCCCACCTAGGTCGAATGCATGTATTATGCTTTAAACCTTCCATCGACGGACGTCGCCTGCATCGATCGAGCCGGGACCTCGTTCCTGAAAAGGGCTTTATGCGGTCAGGGCGTTCCGGTCCCGTGACCTGGGACCCCGACGCCATCAGGGACGACCTTCACAGGTTCTATGACGAGACCGCCAAGGAGTTCTCGGACTCGAGGTACAAGCCCTGGCCCGAGGCGGTTGAGTTCGCTAGCTGCATCGAACAGGGTGCGCAGGTTCTCGACATCGCCTGCGGCAACGGACGGAACCTGGCCTTGTTCCTGGAGCGGACCGACCGAGTCGTCGGTCTCGACATCGCCGCCAGGCTCCTCGATATAGCAAGGTCGAGGCACCAGTCGGCCGGCTTCGTTCAGGGCCAGGCGTCCGCCCTGCCGTTCCGTGAGGGGACATTCGACGCCGTCCTGTTCATCGCCGCTATCCACCACCTTCCATCGGATGAGATCCGCCAACGATCTCTCAGCGAGATCCATCGCGTCCTCCGTCCCGGAGGGACGGCGCTGATATCCGCATGGGACCTCGGCCGCAAGCGCTTTGCCGACGGAGAGGTCCTGGACTCGCTTCCCGGTTCACAGCATACTGAAGGCGGAGGGGAGCGGGACATGTTCCTGCCATGGAAGGGTCCGTCGGACCGGCTCCGCCACCGCTATTTCCACCTGTTCACCGAGGAGGAGTTCAGGTCGCTGGTCACGAGGGCCGGTTTCGACGACGACGGCTACTTCTGGGCCACCGACAACCATTACGCCCTCCTGAAGAGGTGAGCCAGACACATCCTCTTAAAGGACAGGTTTTCCAAAAAACGGTTATATAAGCCCGCAAATGGGGATTCGATGTACCTGCTGACCGAATGGTTCGGTTCCTTCCTGGTCGACGAGCGCGGTACCATCGTCGACAAGCGCCTTTTTCCCAAGGACGCCGCGGAGATCTCGGCCAGGCTGAGGTCCATCGAGGCTGGCGAGACCCTCCAGGAGGAGACGGAACTCGCCGCCGCTTCCGAGCAGTCGGTCATCGTTCGAGAGGAACGCCTATCAGGCCTCGGCGAGCTCGGCGACGCCGAGGCGCCGAAGATCGATCCGTCGCGGTTCGGCTTCAGCTGGGCACTCCTTGCCCAGGCCTCAACCCCTATCCAGGTGGAGCGGGCCGACGAGGCGATGACCGATCCGGAGCACAGGGTCATCCAGGCGGTGTCCGCCCTGGACGACCTGAACCGTTCCATCAATCTCATCTCTCTCAGGGTCATCGAGTGGCGGAAGCACGTCCCCACCGGAGGCGAGGACCCAGCTCCTCTCACGGCGCTTCAGGGCCATCTCGACGCAATGCTCTCCAGCAAGGAGGGTCTGGAGGAGTTCATCAGGTACGAGATCGTCGAGACGGCGCCGAACCTGGCGAACATCGTCGATCCCCTCATCGCTGCGCGCCTGGTCGCACAGGCGGGCAGTCTGAAGCGGCTGGCATCGATGCCGGCCAGCACGCTGCAGCTCCTGGGCGCCGAGAAGGCGCTGTTCAGGCATCTCAAGGAGGGCGGCAGCCCTCCTAAGCACGGATACATCTTCCAGCACTCACAGGTCAAGACCGCCAGGAACAGGGACAGGGGGAGGGTGGCCCGGGCGATCGCGGGCAAGGCCGTCATCGCCGCACGAGCCGACCACTTCGACGGCGAGGAGATCTGGCCCCTGCTCCAGGAGAAGCTGGATAGGCGCCTCAAGGAGATAAAGGAGGGCGGAAAGTGACCCGTGAGGCCGGAGGCCCCGGGCCAGACCGTCGGGAAAAGGGTTTTCTACCATTGTCAACATATGTAAATGGAGTTAGGATGAAGAAAGCTCCAATGGCCTCCCTGATCGTGTTCGTCGTTCTCTTCGCAGGTCTATCATCTCTCAGCTGGCAGACCACCGACATCGTAGATGACGGAGGGAAGGCGGCGGTAGGCGACTTGACCGCCGCCGCAGGGGGCACGTGGAACGGGATCATGCGGATCTCTGACAACCCCATGGACTCCCTGGAGCACGACATCGCCATCGACGATCAGGGCTACAAGCACATCGTCTGGGCCGACAACAGGGTCGGGAACCACCAACTCTTCTACACCCGTATCGATCCACAGAACCATGTGGAGCTCAGCGAATGGCCGATCACCGTCTCCTCGGTGAACGCCAGGGCGCCCTCGGTATCCGCCGACGGGATGGGCCGCCTGCACGTGGTCTGGACCGAGTTCAGGAGCGGCAAGTGGGACTACTTCTACAAGATCATCGAGAGGGACGACCTCGTGTCCGAGGAGGTCCGGATATCCGACAACCATCCCATGGCCCAGAGCGACGAGGACAGGGCAAACATGCGGTACCCGTCGTTCCTCGATCCCGACGTGTCCGAGGAGCACCTCCTGACCAGCGATATCACCATGGACGACCGCGGCCGCGCCCACATCGTCTGGATCAACTACAGCCACGACTTCTTCGAGATCTACTACACCGTCATCAGCGGCGACTACAAGGTGTATGAATCCAGGATCAGCGATTCCACGTCGGATTCCCTGTCGCCGAAGGTCGTGATCGATCGGGACGCATGGATAGCGTGGTCGGAGAGGGACGGCAACAACGTCGAGATCTTCTCCTCCATAATCGATCCCTACGGCGAGACTCTGGAGGACACCGTGCACCTCTACGGATCGGAGTCCAACGACCATCTGCGCATCGATCTGGCCAGGGACCATCTGGGGAGCTCCCACATCGTCTGGTCGGAGAGCTCCAACAACCCCTTCGGCGAGGGCATGTCGAACATCCGCTACCTCCAGTACAACTCGACCGGCACCTTCCTCGGCCCCGAGGACCTGGTCATCAAGAGCACGCTCAAGGCCAGCAATCCGTCGATACTCATCAATCGTACCGACGCTTTCGTCTTCTGGGACTCGCAGAGGGACGGGAACAGCGATAGCGACACCGACCTCTACTACATGACGCTCCTGCTCAACGGGACCATCAGCGGTGAGCGCACCAGGATCACCAAGACCCCGGGTAGGTCGTCTATGCCCGCAGCGGCCATGGACGAGGATGATCTTATCCATCTTTGCTGGGTCGACACCGTGGACGGCAACCGCGAGATATACTACATATCAGGCGGCAAGGACCTGTCCAGCGGAAGGGTCTTCGATCCCAGAGAGGTCATCACCGAGATATCGCTGCCGCTGATCGTCGTGACCACGGTCTCCGCCACAGGCGCGCTGGGCGCATATTTCGCAGCTGACGGCAACCGGCGATACGCCTCCTTCCTCGGCCTGGCCCTCTACTCCAGGATCAAGGGGAAGAACCTTCTCGAGAACCCGGTCCGCAAGTCGATCTTCGACACAGTCCAGGAGGAACCCGGTATCAATTTCACAGGCCTGATGGAGGCCCTCGAGATAAAGAACGGCGTCCTCGACTATCACCTCAAGCGTCTTGAGAAGGAGGGCCTGATCCGTTCGAAGAAGCTCGGCATGTACCGCTGCTACTACCCGGCGAACTACGACGTCCCTCCGGGCCTGCAGGAGCAGATCATCCACCTGGTTCAGGGCTCGCCCGGGATCTCCCAGTCCGCCATCGCGGAGCAGCTGGGAGTGAGCCGGCAGATGGTCAGCTACCACCTTAGCCAGCTCGAAGAGTCCGGGATCATGTGGGTGGAGCGCACGAAGCGATCCTCCACCTGCTTCGTACGGACGAACGTCATCCTCTGATAGAGGCTCCAAACCCCGAAACCCTTTTCTAGTCGGCTCCAGCTTCCACTCTTCGATATGCTGGTCCGCTACCGTCTGTCGAAAGAGGACGAATACGTCGAGATCGAGCCCGAAGGCTCGACCGTTATGGACCTGCTCGCTTGCGTCGGCGTCCCTCCGGACTCCGTCATCGTCCTTGAGGGCGATGACATCGTCCCCGTGGACGCGGACCTGGTAGCGGGTGGATGCTATACGCTTCAGACCGTGCTGTCCGGCGGCTGATGCTCATGGCGACCGAAACGGTTTAGGACGAGTATATCGTTGGTAAATCCAGCGAAAGGAGTGAGTACAGATGACCTTCAAGAGGCCGAGAGGGACCCGGGACATGACCCCGGGGCTCATGCTCAGAATGAGGTACGTGACCGATATCCTCAGGGACACCGCAGAGATAGCGGGGTTCCTCGAGGTTGGGACGCCGACGTTCGAGCATTCGGAGCTCTTCATCGAGCGCTCGGGAGAGGAGGTCGTCGACCAGATGTACGTCTTCGACGACAAGGGCGGTCGTTCGCTCGCCCTCCGCCCCGAGATAACTGCGTCGGTCATGCGGCTCTATTCAAGCGAGCTACGCTCGGAGCCGAAGCCGATCAAGGTCTTCTACATCGGGAACTGCTTCAGATACGAGCGCCCCCAGAAGGGCCGCTACAGGGAGTTCTGGCAGTTCGGCACCGAGATCATCGGGAACGACAGCCCGTTCGCCAACGCCGAACTGATGACGCTGGCCGCCGACGGTATCGATTCCATCGGCGTTGAGGACTGCCTGATGAGAGTGGGCCACGTCGGCGTCCTGAGAACGCTGGTGAACTGTCTGGGCCTCGATGAGAAGGCGGATCTCATGGCCCTCATCGATAAGGGCGCCTTCGACGAGATAAGGGCTCTTGACAAGGGGGACGCCCTGGTCTATCTTCTCGAGGTGGAGGACGTTGAGGAGGCCAGGGAACTGTTCGACAGCACCGAGTTCGCCCAGGCCCTCCCCGAGGAGTTCATGGACCGGTTCGAGGACCTCGCCACCACACTTGCTCTTCTCGAGGCCGCCGGCGTCGAGCACAGGATGGACCTCGGGATCGCCCGGGGCCTCGACTACTACACCGGCATCGTGTTCGAGATCGACGTGCCCAGCCTCGGCGCCGAGAAGCAGGTCTGCGGGGGTGGATCGTACGATCTGGGCGACATCTTCGGAGTGCCCGGTACGAAAGCGACCGGATTCGCCATGGGCGTAGACCGGCTCATGCTCTCGGTCGGAGACCTGGACGACGCATCCCTGAAGGGGTCCGAGGTCCACGTGGTCCCGCTGCTGGACGAAGCCTCGGGTGTCGCGCTCAACGTCGCAGGAACGCTCCGGGACGAGGGCCTTCGCACAGTTCTCAATCTCTCCTGCCCGAAGCCGGGGAAAGCGATCAAGCAGGCCCTCAACGCCGGGGCGCTTGGCATCGTGTTCATTGGCGAGGACGAGCTGGCGGACTCCACATACACCGTCAAGGACCTGGATAAGCAGACACAGGCGACAGTGCCTGGTGAGAAGCTGATCGACACCGTCCAGGCGCTCTACGAGTGACGGGAGCTAGCGCTGCTTCATAGACTGAACGTCTTAGCGAGAGCGCTTCACAGGTAGGGGTCGTCGTTGTCCGAGAACCGCGGCTCCCACTTGAATCGCTTCTGATCGTCGTCGGGCTCGTCGCCCTTGGATTCGTCGGTCTCGCTCTCTCCTGGTTCGTCGTCCGGCATCCTCCAGACGGGCTGCCCCGGGTCTGAATGGCCGTGCGTCCTCTTCGGAGCAGACTCTGTGTGGATATGCTCGGTCCTCTCCTCCGTGTGGACGTGTTTCTCGACCTTCTTGTGGTGATGGTGCTTCTTGATGGGATCTACCGGCGGAGGGGTGTCAGGCACCTTCGAGGCTGCCGTGTGGCGGTCCCCTCCATGGCCGCTGTAGGAATGTCCGTGGTGCGCGTGGCCATGTCCGTACCCTGAATATCCATAGTGGTATCCCATGGGCCTGGAAACAGGCGTGTAGCAGTATCTGCCGCAGTGCACGCAGTAGGGCCCGTGCGTCGTCGTCTTGAGGGCCTCCATGCAAACCGGGCAGTTGCCGGTCTCGGATGGGCCGGGTAGCATCTCGATGATCTCCTTCACGTCGGAGTCCCTGCCGGAGATCGTGCTGTTCATCTTCTCGTAGAAGAACCAGCCCAGGAAGACGCCTATCAGGATCTCGAGGAGCCCGATGAGGACTATTGCCGGTCCGGCGTCGGTCTGGGTGTTCATGACAATGATCCCGGCGAAGGCAAGCATCCCCATGAGGATCATCAGTGTCCCGTAGAACAGCTCTATGAGGAGGAAGTAACGCCTCCGGATCTGCTTCGGATCGGTGATCCGCTGGGACACGGCTATCAGGAATATCGCCGAGAAGATGCCCACCAGGAACAGATAGAAGAAATGGGTAGGCGAGTGGTCCATTCTCTACACCGCCCTCTTCCACCACTTCTTGTTCAGGATCGTGAAGGTCAGGAACCTGTAGGCGCCGAAGATGAATATGCCGGCGATGAAGAAGTTGCCGATCCCCTGGAGGACCATGGTGTATCCCTCGTCGACATCGTCGTCACCTGCCGCACCGTCGTCGTCATCCCCCTCCAGGACCTCCGCGACGCCCTCGTTGAACACGATCGCGCCCCAGGCGAAGGCGACGATCGAGATGATACAGAGGGTCAAGAGGATGGCCTGGATGAAATTGATCATCGAACCTGTTACCAACATCTTCTCTCCTTGAGTGCCCATATTCATCTATCCTCCTAATTCGATGCGTTGAGATGAAATACACCCTATTTAACCATTATTATAAGGGTTTCCGGATCGGGCCAGGACCCTCCCTGAGGGGCTCTGGCCAGGGCTGGAACAGTGGTTCATGAAGCCGTCCCTTCTTCGTGACCGTAAGAAAGTAACGCAGTGCTCGAGTTGATACATCCTTGCGTTGTACACTCATTCCCCCCGTCTTAACATATCCTTGAGGAATGCGAAAAGACGGCTTCCTTTGAGGTAGAACACTCAAAATATTTAAAAGTTGAGCTTTCGCTCCCACCTGATATGACGCTATGTTCAAAGGGAAGCTTAACATAATTATACTTTCGATCCTCGAAGGCCTGGCTCAGTACGAGTCAAGCTCCCCGACCACTGATTCCACTGCCTCCAGGACCTCGCAATCCTTCACTGCCTGGGTCATGGCGTTATGGTCCCTGAACAGCGGCCTGTCCACGTCCAGATGTTCCACGTGCTTCCGGACCGCCTCGCAGGCAGCCTTCGTGCCCCTTCCGGGCTCGAAATCCCTGAAGTCCAGGGCCTGGGCCGCGGCGATCATCTCGATGGCCAGGACGCTCCTCGCATTCTCGAGTATCTGCTGCGTCTTCAGTACCCCGTTCATGCCCATGCTGACGAAGTCCTCCTGGTCGGCGGCGGCCGGTATCGACTGGATATAGCTGGGTGTAGAGAGGATCCGCTGCTCTACGATGAGTGAGTCGGCGGTGTACTGGCTCAGCATATGGCCAGAGAACATGCCTGCACCCTTCGTGAGGAATGCCGGGAGTCCGACGCTGAGGGCCGGATGCAGCATCCTGTTGAGGCGTCTTTCACTGAGGACGGACACCATGCAGACGGCAGCGCCCATGACGTCCAGGGGCATGCTTACCGGCGTACCCTGGAAGTTGGCGCCCGTGATCACGTCCCCGTCGTCCGGGATGAACACCGGATTGTCGCCCACTCCGTTGAGCTCGATCTCCAGCTGCTCCCTGGTCCAGCGCATCTGGTCCCTGGCCGCTCCGATGACCTGCGGCGTCGACCTCATGCTGTAGGCATCCTGCACCCGGACCTTCATCCCCTCCAGCAGGTCGCTCCCCTCGATGCATCTCCGGATGTTCCTGGCCGATACGACGGCGCCCGGGAAGCCTCTCAACTTGTGCAGCCTCTCGTCATAGGGCTTCATATTGGCCATGAGCGCCTCCAGCGTCATGGCGGCGGCTATCTCGGCCTGCTTCATCCACCTCTCGATGTCGTACAACAGGAGGCAGCCGATCCCGGTGATGAAGTTGCTGCCGTTTATCATGGCCAGGCCGTCCCTGGCCTCTAATGTGACAGGCGACATTCCGACCTTGGCCAGCGCGTCCTTCCCCGGGAGGGTCTCTCCCTCGACATATGCATCGCCCTCGCCCATGACCACCAGGGCCATCTGGCTCATGGGAGCGAGGTCGCCGCATGCGCCGACGCTGCCCTTCTGGCAGACCACGGGAGTGACCTCCCTGTTGAGCATCTCCCTCAGGGTCTCGGTGATGACACGTCTGCAGCCGGAGTTGCCGTGTGCATGGACGTTAATCCGACCCAGCATGGCCGCCCTGACGTGCTCCTGGGGCATCGGCTCGCCAATTCCGGCTGAGTGGTTGTAGATAAGGTACTTCTGGAACTGGCGGACCTGCTCCGGGTCCAGGGCGATCTCCGAGAGCTCGCCGATCCCGGTGTTGATGCCGTACATGACCTCCCCCTCCTCGATCTTCCCCTCCAGGAACTTCCTGCAGCGGACGATCCTGTCCATGGCATCGCCGGAGATCTCGATGTTCTCTCTGTGGCGAGCTACCCTGACAACATCCTCTATTGTGAGATCATTACCTGTTACCTTCACGGTCATGGGGTCCACCCGTTCGAACGATAGGACATCCCGGATATAAATGTGACCCGCCGGGAGCCGTTCACTTGCCCTTCTTACGACGTTTGCGCCTCGATCTCTTGGGCTTTGGCTCCTCGGAGGGCGCTTCATCTGTCCTCTTCTCTGCAGGTTTCTCCTTGGGATCGGCATCCTCCTCTGCAGGCTCCTCCTCGGGAGGGGCATCCTCCTCCTCAGGCTTCTCCTCGGGAGCGACCGCCTCGGCCGAGGATCCCTCTGGAGTTCCCGTTTCTGGTGCCTCTTTATCGGGCGCAGGCTCTTCCGTTGGTTCCGGATCGGGAGCTGCCTCCTTCTCCGGCTCGGCCTTCTCCTGCGGAGCCGACCCCTCGACGTCCTCCGCCTTCTCCTCCTCTGTCTTCCGTAGCTCCTCCGCCCTCTTGTCCTCCTCGATGAGATCCTTCTCCAGCTCCGCCTTGCGCTTCTCCAGCTCCTCGATCCGCTCCTTCACCTTCTCCTTGCGCTTCTCGACGTCGGAGAGCTTGGCGTCGGCCTCCTTCCGCTGGCGTTCGAGCTCCTTGCGGTCGTCGTCCTCCTTGTCCCTGATGGCGGCCTCGATCGCCTTCTCCACCTTCTTCTCCTCCCGTCTGGCCTTCCGCTCCGCCGCCTTCGCCTCGATCAGGGCCATGCGCTCCGGCGTCCACCTCTTCCGGCCAACGGGGATCATGACGGTGGTGAAGAGGACGGTGGTGATTATGACGATGAGGCTGATGCTCTGGAACAGCTCCACCTGGGACCCGGTGAGGATGTCCTTGTTGGCGAAGCCGTAGGTCACGGGGAGGGTTGCAAGAACAGCGGCTGACAGGCCCCTGGGCCCGAGGACCCACATGAGCATCCTGTCCTGCCTCTCCCTGTCCTTCATTGTCAGGCTGATGCAGGCCCATCTCACCAGGAGGATGATGACGGTCAATGCGATCCCATAGGCCCAGATCTGCCAGGCCGGGTTGATGAACAGCAGTCCGGTGTAGACGAAGAAGAACGACTTGACGAAGAACGTTATCTCCGAGTGGAACTGCTTCATGGAGTTGGATATCTTGGTCCTCTCCCGGTAGCGGAACATGCGTCCCACCTCGGGTCCGTTCGCGAGGACCAGGCCCAGTGCCAACGCCGCCACCGGTCCGGAGCCGCCGGCGAACTGGGCGAAGGCGTACAGGACGATGGCGAAGGCCAGTGTCAGCATGAACCCGTAGGGCATCTTCTCCAGTTTAGGCATGATCCGGAGCCAGAAGATGCCGCCGACAAGGCCGACGAAGACGCCTATGGCGAAGGCGCCGATTATGCTCTGGACGGCGCCCGCGGCGCCGAGGCTCTCGGCGCTGGGCGCCAGGATCTCGGCGATGGCCACCGCCATGACGATGCACATGACGTCTGTGATGGTCGATTCCAGGCTGAGAAGGATCTTCGTGGACTCCTTGGTCTTGATCTTCATCACCGTGGGTATGACTATGGCGCCGGATGTACCGCCGAGGGCGGCTCCGAGCATAAGGCCCGGGAGGATCTGCATGTCGAAGAATACCACCGCCGCGAATGCTCCCAAAGCCACCATGGTGATCAGGAAGGTGAATATCGCCATGATCGAGGCCCTGGAGCTCTCCTTGATGACCATACCCAGGTTCAGGTTGAGGCCGCCGTCGAAGAGGATGATCAGCATTGCGATGGCCGCGAACAGAGGGGCCACGTCCTCTAGGAGGTCCAGAAGGTCGGTCTCCAGGAGCGCATAGCCGCTCTTGCCGATAATGATGCCGAGGAATATCAGGGAGAAGACGTCGGGGACACCCCACTTCTCGAAGATGAAGGATCCGACGAAGCCGACTATGATCACCAGGCCCATCAGGGTGAAGAGCAGGACGACATCGATGGGTATCGTCTTCTCCTCCTCCTCCTCGAGGATGTTGAAGGTCTCTTCGTGGACCCTCTCCCTCGTCTCACCCTCCTTCTCTATGACCATGGTGAAGCGGGCGGTGTACTTCCCTGGAGAGAGCATGTCCGCCACAACGTCCCCCACGAGTCCGGTGATGTTCAGGAGATAGGTATCCTTGACGCGTCCGTCCTTGAGGATCTCCAGGGTCCCGGAGATCACCTTGTCGACACCGTCGACGGAGACGATGAACTCGGCCTCGTCCTTGTTGGTGGGATTGACCGGATCGGTGGTCATCTCCACCACGATGGTAGGGCTCGGGGAGACCGTGAACGGGAAGGACGTGGTGATATGCTTGGTCGTGTTCGTCTCGTTGTAGGTGATGTTGAAGAGGGCCTTGATACCGGCGTTGGGCAGGTATCCTGCCTCGTAGGCGTGGTCCTGGCCGGCCGGCATGGCATCGAACGGCCCCCTGGTCTTGCCGAAGTATTCCAGGGAGACCGTTACGTTGAGGATGTCGTCCAACCCCTGGATGCCGAGGGATATCGTGACGTTATCATCCTCTGTGGGGTCGAGAGGATCTATCGAGGGCGAGAAGACGGGCTCAGCGGCCGCTGGAACGGCGACCAGCAGTGTCAGAAGGAGGGCGAAGCCGATAAGCACTCCCGTTCTCATCATTCCACCTGTGCCGATAGTATCGCCTTTAATATATAAAAAACCGAGCATACACGGCATTTTCGGTGTTCAAGCTCCGTAAGCCCTTTATCCGGGTTCATTTACCGACGACGAAGGTCCCGTCCGACTCCTCCACCTCCACCACCGGGGTCGCCACCGGCTCATCGTCCAGCTCCTCGGCGGAGACCTCCTCCACCACCAGGCCACCGGTCTCCTCGATCTCCGGCTCGTCCTCCTCCTCGGTACCGGACGCCGTCCGTCGCTTTATGATGATCAGCGCGGCCGCGATTATGATGATAGCTATCAGCGCTAAACCGCCAGTACTGCTCATGAGCTCCTCGACGGCGCTTCCGCCGTCGTCGCCGTCGTCCTTGACGCCGTAATAGTACATCGGGAGCGTGATCGTGCCGCCCTCATACTCGGCCGACGGGGTCCCGAACCGGAACCCTCGGACATCGATCACGGGGTTCTCCTTCGTATCGAGGACAAGCTCCAGGCGGACGGTGAACTCCCTCCTTCCGCTCACGATGAACGACGGAGATGGGATCTCCCTGCCAGTGACGTTGAACGCCCATCTCTGGCCGCGGTGAGCGGCCATGCGGCCCCCTGCCGTGTTTATGGTCCAGGCCTTGTCGGTGTCCAGCTGCGGGATCGTCAACGGTCCCTCGTCGTCCGGGACCCAGTCGTCCACGCCGTCGCCGTCGATGTCGACGGTGACGTAGAGGTCAGCGTATTCTAGGCTGTCGCCCTCCAGCGGGTACTTCAGCGAGACCTTGATCAGGAGCGTGTCCTCCGGTACATTGACCATGTGCCACATATGGGCATAGGCCAGAGGCGTGATGCTCGTGTTCAGGGTCTCGTCGAAGACCTCCCAGGGTGCGATGTACTCGCCCTTCCACGACGTGGTGAGGACGTTGGTCCGCTTCGCCTCCTTTCGCATCCACATCTGTCCCTGGTAGACCTTGTAGGCGTCCCAGACGGTCACCTTCTCATTGTCGGCGATCCCGTCGCTGTTCGGGTCCCTCATGCGCGAAAGGGTGAGTGCAAAACCGACGGCATTGGAGGCGTTGACCAGCCCGTAGCCCTGGGCGTAGTCGTACTTCTTCCCGTCGAGGCCTATCTCCGAGCTCTCGGGCACGCCGTTCTCCCCCTCCTGCTCGATGTAATCGGCGGTGAGCTTCAATATCAGCTCGATCTCGTGGATCGCCGTCTCGCTGTACGCGGAGAGGTCGCCTTCCTCCACGTCCTCGCTGACGGTCAGGCTCGGACACGCCTGCCACAGGAGTGCAGCAAGCCCTGCTACATGAGGAGTAGCCATGCTCGTTCCGGATATGGCGAAATAGTACGGATCGACGAGGTCCTCCGCGACCTCGCCGGGGAAGACGAGCGCGCCTATCATGGTCGCTCGAGCGGCTGCGCTCCAGATGCGCACACCTGGGGCCGCGACGTCGGGCCAGGTCTCGATCCTGGAAGCGTCGCCTCTCGACGTGAACTCAGCCAGGCCGGTACCGTCGCGGAGTGATGCCGCCACTCCTATCGAGCCGGGCACCTTCGCGAAGATGTTGACCGTGTCGGTGGCACCGTCATGATTGTCCCGGCCCGCATTACCGGCCGCGAAGATAACGGCTACGTTGTTCTCATAGGTGATCATCTCGATGAGGCGTGACGTGGCCTCGTTCGGGTCCAGGGCGTCGAACGGGAATCCCGGCCCCCAGCTGTTGGTGACCACGCGGATGTTCGCGGGGTTGTTGTTGGGCCTGCTGTGGTTGTAGACCCACTCCATGCCGGAATACTCGTCGATGGTCATGAAGCCCTCGCCCATGGAGACGCCGATGAGCCAGACATTCGGGGCGACTCCCAGCTTGTCTCCGGCGGAGCCCTCGCCGTTGCCGCCAACGGTGCCTGCGCAGTGGGTGCCGTGACCGGATGTGGTATCCGTGTTCGTGGAATGGACGAACGGCTCCCCGATGATGTTCTGGTCCTTCTTCACGTTGAAGATCACCTTGTCGCCGTCCTTTGGCTTGACGCCTCTCTCGATGTCCCTGAACGTGAAGTCCATGTCTGGATGGGCGCAGTCGATGCCGGAATCGAGCACGACCACGCAGACCCCGGACCCGTCGATGGACTCCTCCACGCCGTTCCTGAGGACCACGCGGTCCCAGGCGTCCACGGCGTTGATGGTCTTCACGCTCTGGTTCATGTGGTACTCCATCGGGGCGTTGTACTCTATGAACCGTATCGCGTCGTTGTTCGCCAGGTGCTCGATCCCGTTCTTGGTCCCTGTGGCGAAGTAGCCGTGAACGAGCCAGAGCTTGCGATGGATATCGAAGCCGTGGTCCTCCAGGAGCTCCGCTCCCTCCTCCCATGTCATGCTCTCGGAGAACTGTATGAGGACCTCGAAGAGGTCGTCGTCGTGGGCGTCCTCCATGATGTACTCGAGCCCCCACTGTATCCTGCGAACAGGCGCCGCCTCGATCTCGGAGGCCGTCGCCGTCCCGGTGGCTCCGCTGTCCGTGAGGCAGACGGTGCCGCAGGACTGGAATACGATGGCCGATGTCACGAGCAGGGCGAATACCCATCTATGCCAGACGTTCATCTTGAATACCCCGATAGAGTTCCATTCGTTCTTTCGATAAAAACGTTTGCGGTAAAGCTTGTACGTAACTGACTAAATCAATGCCATATCGAACATTTCAAGAGCAACCTTAATCAATGGATTCCACGGAATCCAGTACCAATGAAGGTAGCTGCCGGGACATTGCTTGTATTGGTCCTTTTATCAGGAGCCATGTTCGCGCCTGCCGCCGCAGAGCGCGTCGTGGTCGCGGAGATGTTCACCGCGACATGGTGCAGCTACTGCGCAAAGGCCGAACCGGCGCTGGACAGGCTCGCCGACGAGCAGTCTGACCTGGCCGTCCTGATGTACCATCCCGACGACGGCCGCGACGATCTCGGGACGGACGATCTCGACAAGCGGAAGGCGATCTACGACGATGTGGATGGATATCCGACAACGTTCTTCGACGGCGTTGAGCGAATAGGCGGAGGGTACGACGGGATCTACGACGACTACAAGGCAGCCTTCAAGGGCCGGGAGGACAGGAAGACCTCGGCCGAGATCGACCTGCGTTTCAGGCTGAAGAGCCAGGACACAAAGGGCAAGGTCAACCTGTCGGTGGAAGCGACCAAGGAGCTACCGGACAACACTTCCCTGCTCGTGGTCCTCTACGAGGACAACGTCAAGCATTCAGGCTCCAACGGTCTCAGCAAATACCGGTTCACCGTCAGGGACATCCTGATACAGAAGCAGCTGACCATCGCCAAGGGAGAGAGCTACGACAGGGAGAAGCTCTTCGATCTCGATCCGGCGTGGGAGGCTTCCGAACTCGGCGTCGTGGCCTTCATCCAGGACGGGGAGACCGCGGAGATATTACAAGGTGCGAGGGATACCTTAACTCCATCAGGCGGTGGGGATGGCGACAACAGCAACACCGACGTAGGCGCATCCGATGACGAAGGGACGTCCAAGGCAATGCTCATCGGGATCATCATCGTGCTTGCAGCCATCGCCGTTGCGATGCTGCTGATGCCTCCAAAGAACGCCGGCAAGAACAAGAAGCGATCCAAGGGCGCCAGGAGGAAGGGACCGAAGGCTAGACCCAATCATGGTAAGCGCTCTAACGGGGTGCGGGGGCGGCGGGGGCATCCGCCGAGAAAGCGCTGAGCTACGGCATCGTAACGGTTATATCGATGTCGGCAGTTCACTGCTTGGGAGTCGTATGAGGCTGCGGTATCTGGTATTCGCTATCGTAATAGGTATCTGCGCTATCTCGTTCAATGTCAATGCTCACCCGGAGCCCGGCTTCGCCGTCGATAAGGTCCTCGGTGATCCCATATCGATCGCAGATGATGCGGCGTTCTCGTCTGATGGATCGATGGTCGCCATCAAGGTCTATAATCGATATCCGAGCAACCACTTGGTCAGGATCTATCACACAAATACTTGGAATAAAATGAAAGACCTCGCCTTCGATGATTGGATCAGTGTAATGGCGTTCTCCAAGGACGACAATCTATTGGCGGTGGGGATGAAGAACGAGATCAAGATATTCCGAACCAAGGGTTGGGAGTTGACGGTCACCCTGAAGGTCCATGATGGCCGTGAGGATCATTATCCGTATTCGATCATTTTCCTCCCGGGATCGGACCGCCTATTGACAGCCACAGCATCCAACAATGATGAACGAGGCGAGATCACGATCTGGGATACAGGATCATGGACGCGGCTCAAGTCCATGGACGTTACGATCGACCACCATGGACGCGTACTTGCTGCCCCAGATGGCAGACATATCGCTGTTCTCAGACCGGACCTGCCCTATGTCTCTGATGCGGAGATTCAGATTTACGAAACCTCCTCCTGGGACATGAAGGCCGAGATAAGGTCCGAAGGCTGGATCAAAGGGATGACATATGCCGGCAACGGTTCAGATCTCGTATACGCCTACAATGGGAACCTGACAAGATACGATCTGGTAAACTATGGTGAGCCAAGCATATCTCAACACCCCGGATTGAAGCATGTGATCGATTCCGGCGATCAAACGCGGGTGTTGGCCCGGACGGATAACGGCCTTGTATGGATCGATATCAAGACCGGTGATATCGTAAAGGAGATGGACTTCCGGGTCACGGTCGCGGGATATCAAGCCCACAAGGATACCTATTATGGCGCTTTGGTTAATGATATGGATGATTACATCAGTATCTATGACCTTGAAGAAGGGTCGAGGATCAAGGTGTTTGGTGGTCATGCAGGGAAGATCGTCGATTTCGATCTGGATCCATGGGGTTATTCGATGGTCACATGCGATGAGCATGGCGAGATAATTGTATGGGACTACCCTGACGGAACGGAAAAAGCCCGGATCAACGCTTCATCTACCCTATCGGAGGTCCATAAGTGGACCGATCCCGTGGCGGTCGAATGGATAACCTACGCCTGGATCGCACTGGGCACCGATAATGGCCATGTGTGTGTCTTTCACAGGAACCATACAGTTGACGGATATCCATGGGAACATAACGTGACCATCGATATCCTGGGTGGATTGGTAAGGGAGATCATCTATGAGGCAGGGCTTCTGTTCGTTGCCTACGATCATTCCGAACACGGTGACGGTGGGGTAGTGGCGCTTAACACGAATAATTGGAGTGAGGTATTCAGGACAGATCTGGACCATCTTTACATCAAGGATATCGCCATCTCCCCTCGGAATCTCAACGAAGACGATCACAATCTCGCCATTGCCAGTACTAACGCCAGCCAATCGGGAGGGCTCATCACTGAGTACAGTACAAGGTACTGGACCCTGAGGGGACAGTTTTTCATCAATGGTACTGACACCACCCGCATGGACCTCAACTCGGTATGTTATTCAAGAGATGGCAAATATATCGCATACTCCTACTCCGAGGATCGATTCATTCTTAAAGATCGGAGCAAGACCTATCACAGATCAATCTATTTCGATGACATAGATGAGTACTATGTAGACCATACCGATCACACAAGGAGTATGAGCTTCACATTCGACTCCGAATATCTCATGACGAGCCACCATGATGGGATACTTGTTTGGAATGTAACCACTGGGCTAATTGCCGATAGTATCCATGGCGGATTGGCCTACAATGTGGATAAAATGCTTCCGACAAAGAACGGCGATATACATTACAATCGATGGTCGAGTAAGATCCATCGCATCGGCTTAGATACAGACAAGGACGACGCAGCAGACTCCTGGGACCAGTTCGATAAGGATCCCGCTGCTAGCATCGATTCAGACAGGGATGGATATCCTGACGAATGGAACTACGGCATGACCGAAGAAGACAGCAGGCAGGGTCTGAAGCTGGATGCATTTCCAGATGATAGGTGGGAATGGGAGGACCTCAATAACAACGGCATAGGAGATAATGCCGACAGCAGGGAAAAAAAGGAAACGGAAGATAAGGTCTACACCGCAATTAATGTGACCGTCATCGCCGTTGCAGTCCTGATAGGCATCTTACTGATCAACTCCCTGAATCGATTACATAAGATGAGTGGTCGCCCGCCGAGAAAGCGCTGACGCTAGCAAAGCTAGGTTATTCAGTTCCCGTTTACAGCGTGATATCGATACCAAGCTTCTCGGTGAGCTCTTTATACCGATTTCGAATCGTGACCTCTGTCACACCGGCGATGTCTGCCACCTGCCGCTGGGTCCTTCTGTGATTCAGCTGTATCGAGGCGATGTATATCGCGGCTGCCGCCACGCCGGTGGGACCTCGACCGGATGTCAGCTCCTTGTTGGCCGCCTGCTTCAGGATCTCGATGGCCCTCGTCTGAACTTCTCCTGGAAGCTTGAGCTCGCTGCAGAAGCGGGATACGTAGTCCTGCGGCGATGTCGGCATCAGCCTGAGCTGCAGCTCGCGGGTCATGAAACGATAGGTTCGGCCGATCTCCTTCCTCCCTACCCTGGAGGCGTTGGCGATCTCGTCCAGCGTCCTGGGGACGTTGCACTGCCTGCAGGCGCCGTATAGCGACGCTGCGACGACGCCCTCGATGCTCCTGCCCCTGATCAGGTTCTTGTTCACGGCCTTCCTGTAGATCATGGCCGCTGTCTCCCTGACGTTCCTGGGCAGGCCCATTCCCGAGGCCATCCTGTCGAGCTCGCTGAGCGCGAAGGCGAGGTTCCTCTCCGTGGCGTTGCTCACACGGATCCTCCTCTGCCACTTCCTTAGCCTGTAGAGCTGGGCCCTGTTCCTGGTGGGGATCGACTTGCCGTATGAATCCTTGTTCTTCCAGCCGATCTCAGTGGACAGACCCTTGTCGTGAATGGTATAGGTCATTGGCGCACCGGTCCTGGCGCGCTTCTCGCCCTGCTCGATATCGAAGGCCCTCCACTCGGGCCCGAGGTCGATGAACTGGTCGTCCAGAACCAGTCCGCAGTCCTCGCAGACGAGCTCCCCCCTCTCATAATCACGGGTTATATGAGTGCTTTTACATTCCGGGCACTCGATGTTCTCTGCAACGTATCCCTTCTTCGACATTTGATCACCTGACATAGAGCTTGGTGCCCTGCGCCTTCAAGGCGCTCGTCTCCCCCTGAGTCCTTATCACTGCATACGGCGAATCGACAGGTCCGAAGACGTCCTCGACGACGCCTATTGGAAGCATCCTCTTGTCGAAGACCTTCGTGCCCTCTCTGGGTGCGCTATCCACCTGTGCGACCCAGAGGTTGAGCTTGAGAACCCGCCGTACTTCGCCTAGATATTTCATATGGGGCACCGAAGACTCTTGTAATTACGCTCTATAATGGCATCTAGTATTTAAGTGTTACTCTATTCCTTTATATACTTTGGGTTCGACCTATATAATATTTCGCCGGAAGCCTGAACCCGAAACCTTTTTAATGTTTTCATCGACGCCGTTTTTATAGTTTTCCTTGTACGGATTATTATACAAAAAAACAGGTGGTTACGCCTTCTACATTATAGCGCCCCCCGTCTTCATGTTTCCGTGAAAAAAACATATAAAAGGGAGACTGCCGCAGTTCGCAATAGGTTAAGACCCCGTACGTCATACGGACGTTCAGATGAAGGAGCAGCTCAGGGTCATGGGCGTCGTCTCGGCGCCGTTCACATTCGAACAGGACCGGGTCGAGCTCGTTGCGAGCGTGTGCAGGCTGCCTGGCTATCTCGAGGAGGTCATGATAGGCTCTGTTGATGTGGACGGCCTTGATGCGACCGATACGATCCTGAGCTTGATATCGGATGCCCGACCCGATCTCTCGGCCGTCCTCACTGTGGGGACCGTGGTCGCAGGTTTCAACCCCATCGACCTGAAGGAACTTCAGGGACAAGGCGTCCCTGTCATCCCGGTACTGGGAAAGATCCCAGACGCTGATGCGGTGGAACAGGCACTGAAGGCCCACCACGACGATTGGGAGATACGGATGAAGATCACGTCTGGACACTCATGGATCAAACATCCCGATCTGGATCTCTTCTACAGCAACCTCACCTCGATGGACGGCAAGGGAGTCGAACTTCTGTTAAAACGCTCCATCGTCCAGGGAAGAACCCCTGAAGTGGTGCGGATATCACACATGGTCGCCTCCGCCCTGGGAAAAGGGGAGTCGTCTGGAAAAGCATTGTGAGCCGCCCCTCCTCCATTGCTCGATACGCTGATGAACCTTATCGCTTTCAGCTGCGACTAGATCTCGACGAGTCCGCTCCATCCGGCGGCCTCGAACCCGGCGGTTATCAGATATATCAGCATCATCGAAAGGAAGGTGCACCAGATCGCGGCCGGCCATTCGCCCTTGAACAGTGAGCGTAACCCACCTGAACTCGGGACGATGACAGATGGAAGAACAAGGAGCTTGATCGAATACAAGATCGCCATGAAGCCGATCACCGGACCGAGCTCGGGAATGAACATCCTGTCAGATATCGATTGAAGCGCCGGAACGATGATTACCGTGATTATCGAGACAGCGACCAACCTGAACACGTAGGGTGTGTCGAAATCCCTCTTGTCGGCTATCAGCCTGATGACTATGTAGAGTACAATGGTCACGACGATTATCCCGACGATAAGGCTGAGCGCATCTGCCATGTCCTTTCATCGGAATGTGATTATATAACAACTTCTCCGGGGGAGTGAACCTTAGCGCCTGCCGGCCTCGATGAGCGCCCGCACGTTCGCCTCCGGATCCCCGCCGGAATACGCTGCAGACCCGGCGACCACCATATTCGCTCCTGCATCCACCACTGTGCCGATGGTCTCCAGGTTCACACCGCCATCGACCTGGATCAGATACCTGTAACCGTTCTCCTCACGGGCCATTGCGGCATCCGCTATCTTGGGCACGACCGCTGGCATGAACTTCTGTCCAGAGAAACCGGGATATACCGTCATTAGCACGATCAGATCCAGATCCTCCAGATAAGGCTCAGCAGCTGACCAGGGCGTGTCCGGGTTCAGCGCGATCCCGGGCCCCGCCCCCTCGCCCGATATCTGCTCGAAGGCCTCCCCCGAGTCGATGGTCTCCGAGTGGACGACGACGAGGTCGGCCCCGGCCTTGGCGAACTTTCCGGCGAACGCCAGCGGGTTCGATATCATGAGATGGGCGTCGATCTTCACCGGCGTGATCGGTCTGATCGACTTGAGCACGGGGATCCCGACGGTCAGGTTCGGAACGAAGTGGCCGTCCATGACGTCGAGGTGGATGTAGTTCGCGCCGCCCCTGATCACGGCGTCGATATCCTCTCCCAGTCTGGTGAAGTCGGCTGACAGGATGGAGGGGCAGATGTCTACCATACGAGGTCGATGACCACTGAGATTAATAAGAATGACGGTGGTCGAACATACATACATCAAAACGATGTTCGACAAACTCCTCCATCGGAAGGGCCGGTTTTCGAAAAACGCATCTTCTTTAAATGCAACCGGGGGTAATAGAAGGTTTTATAACCCACCTGTGCATTATACCTGTAGCGAAAGCTCAGGGAGCGAGTGGTCTCGATGATGAGCCTTATCACAGAACTCATTGGACTTCCGGTCTACACAAAGGCGGGGGTTTACCTAGGCGATGTCAACAACGTCGTGTTGGACATCTCGAACAACATGGTGCACGGCCTGTTCGTGGCAAACACGAACCCGGCCCTGGTGGAGAACTCCGCCAACATAAACATACCCTACCGGTGGGTCCAGGCAGTGGGGGACGTAGTTATCCTCAAGTACTTCCCGCCCCGCGTGAACATACAGCGCGAAGCGGAATCCGAGGAGGAATTCGAAACCTATAAATGGTGATCCACACTCCGTAGTAGATATGGAGATCACGTTCCTCGGTACAGGTGGCAGCTGGCCTTCCAAGGAGAGGAACGTTACTTCTATTGCGTACAAGATCGGAGCGGAGGTTGTCCTCTTCGATTGCGGCGAGGGTACACAGCGGCAGCTGATGTTCTCGCATCTCAGCTTCATGGACATCAGTCGGATCTTCATCACTCACTACCACGGAGACCATTTCCTGGGCATCCCGGGCCTCCTTCAGAGCATGGCCCTCAACAACAGGCAGGAAACGGTGGAGATCTACGGTCCCGAAGGGACTGTGCAGAACATCACGCACCTGCTCAGTGCCGGTTTCTTCAATCTCACATACAACGTTCTCATCCACGAGGTCGCTCCAGGCGAGACCATCGATTTTGAAAGCTACTCGATAACTGCTGTAAGGGCAGACCACTCCGTACCAACGCTCGCCTACATCTATCAGGAGCCTCCTCGCCCAGGTCGTTTCGACAAGGCGAGGGCCCTTGAGCTCGGCGTCCCGGAGGGACCGATGTTCAGACAGCTCCAGAAGGGAGAACCTGTGACAATAGGCGACGGCACCGTCGAACCTTCTGACGTCCTCGGCCCGCCGCGCCGCGGCCGCAAGGTCGTGTACTCCGGCGATACAAGGATATCTGCGGAGATCGAAGAGGCCTCCTCAGGAGCCGACGCTCTCGTACACGAAGCAACTCTCAGTGAGGAGATGGGCGAGCGCGCCAACGAGTATGCTCACGCAACCGCAGCCGAGGCGGCCGCCCTGGCGAAGCGGGCCGGCGTTAAACAGCTGTATCTGGTCCACATCAGTCCGAGGTACAAGGAGCGCGACGTTCTGCTCGAAGAAGCGTGCGCCGAGTTCGGGAACACGATCATACCGGACGACCTCGAGGCGTTCAAGGTCCCGCTGCCAAAAAAGTGATCCAGATCAAGGCGATCTCGAGCGTTGACGCTGCATCGGTCAAGCTGTTATTTTACAATGCTCAGTGGGAGGAGCCCTATTCGATATCGCGATGAGGTTCAGGAATAGGTCTCGAACTCTTCCTGAAGGTCGAGGACGAACTGTTCCAGTATCTCCTCGAAATCCTCTCCGCGGTACTCCCTGAAGCCTCCCAGCTGAGAGTGAACCCTTGCGATGTATTTCTCGTTCCGTCGCAGAACTTCGATCGTACACAGGGTCTCGTCCACCTGTCCACCTCAGAACGTCGTAAACCAATCCTGTATATAAAGATTTAGATATCACCTGGCTCTCTTCCTATCAGATGCCGAACCCGCCCAAAAAGGGCTTCCTGAGCACTTCTCCCGGGATATGACAATCTTTAATAATGGAATCCGGCTTCTAGGACCCCTGTATCCCGGTCCAGGAGGCGGATTTCGCCGCCTGGAACGGCGCATGGATGCGATTCAAATGGCCAGCGACCTACCCTTCGTCTACGTCGGCTCGCTCCGCCGCACCGGTTCCACTGTGGTTGCGGAGGCGCTAACGAAACTGCCCTACGCCTTCATTTTCCGGGAGCCCGGACTGGGCGACAACCGGTTCAGCCTGAAGCAGATCGAGATCGACCAGGTCAAGGAGCTCGGCGTCGACCTCGCAGCGTTCAGGTCGAAGCAGAAGCTCGGCGGCATCTTCAAGAAGCGTATCGCAGGCGATCAGGCCTTCATGCTCCACGCGTTCAAGAAGCAGGTGGTCCCGGAGATGCTGGAGAAGCTCCAGCAGGTCGGCGTCAAGGAGATCCGCCACGACAACTGGAGGAACTACATCGAGACCTTCCCCGAGATGAAGGTCGTTCTCACCTCGCGCGACCCGCGCGACATCTACATCTCCCTCCACGGCAGGTTCAAGAAGGGGACCTCCACCTGGCAGGGAGAGTTCACTCCGGAGAGGGTCGCCAAAGACCTGAACTTCCAGTTCTCCAAGCAGCTCGAGATGATCGAAGCTGCGGATTGCCTGAGGATACGGTACGAGGACCTATGCCTCCAGGCGGATGCCAAGATCGACGAGATACGGAAGTTCACGAAGAGTCCGATCCCCACCATCGGCGACGTGGGCGCCTTCAACGCCACTAACCCGGACAGGGTCGATGAATACCAGCTCCACGGCGGCGAGATCACCGACAAGCGAGTCGCCCGGTGGCGCTCGGAGGAGGACGCGGAGCTCAGGGCGGAGGCCCAGAAGGCCTTCGATCTGATGGAGGAGTACGCCGCCTTCTGGGGCTACGAGAGAGAGTAGTCAGGTACGCTCCGCTCCGTTTGACATTCTCCAAGAACCCATGACCCTAGGTCAGACCTTTCCTCGATATCGGCTTTATCACAGCAGGAACAGTATCGCCACTCCGACGAAAGCCACGACGGCGCCGATGACGCCGCGAGCGTTCGTTCTCTCTCCATACAGGAACCAGACCACCGGGATCACGATCAGTGGCATTGTCGCCATGAGCGTCGCGGCCACGCCCGCAACTGTGTAAGAGACAGCGATCATTGAAAGCCATACTCCCATGAACGGACCGGTCGCGGCCCCAGCGAATGTCCGCTTCATCGCGGGCCTATTCTTCATAGCTCCCAGGACCGTGGGCAGCTTGCCGAACATCGCCACGGAGATCCATACGAATATCACCGCTGCGACCATGCGGATCAGCGTCGCCGAGAGCGGGTCGAGCGGATCGGCGCCGTCCGAGGCTGCGTTTATCATGCCATACTTCGAGACCACGAGGCCGAGCCCCTGCCCTACCGCACCCCCCAGTCCCATGAGGACGCCGATCATGACGGTGCGGCGGTGGTGGTCGTTCCCTTTACCTTCATCCATCTTCCCTTTTGGGCTCTCCTTGGCGTTCTCTTCCCCCGGATCGGGAACCCTTTCCATGACCACGATCATGACGCCTGCAAGCGTGAGCGCGATACCGACGATGGTCCACGCGCCCAGGACCTCGTCCAGAATGAAGTATGCCGAGATCGCCGAGAAAATGGGGGCCATTGACATGAGCAGGACGCCCTTGCGCGGGCCGAGAATGACCAGCGTACCGAAATATCCGAAATCGCCGAGGGCAAGTCCGATCACACCGCTCAGGGCCATGTAGCCGTATTGCGCGTTGTTGGCATCCGGCATGTAGGTCCCGAAGATGATCAGATGCGCCGTCGAAAGGAGCAGGACGGCGAAGACCAGCCTGATGGCGTTCACGCTGAGGGCGCCTATCCTCCTGCCCGCCGACGCGAACAGGATGGAGCACGCCGTCCACAGCACGGCCACGATGATGGCCGCCGACTCTCCGATCAGGTGGTCCTCCATCTAGTCAGGGAGTAAAGGCCGCAGGTAGATAATCCTATTCGACGGAAGCATGGCTGGTGCTATGGATATCGCGAACGGGCTCCGCGCTCCGCTGTGCGGTGAGCGCGGACCTTAACGTGGACCTATACGCGCCTATCTGGTCTTGATGATGACCTTGGGCGGGCACTCCTCGATAGCTTCAGGCACGAAGGTGCCGTCGAAGGACGGGAGCATCTTCTCGTTGTTCCAGGTAACGTGGTCCGGGTTGGCCCGTGTGCACTTCCGGCACTTGATGCAAGCCTCCTTGCAGCGCTCGCGGCCGGGTATCGGCAGGAGCACGGGATAGCTGCATCCGAGATACTGCCCGGTGGCACCCGGTACAAGTTCGATGAGCCCGTGAGGGCACTCGGCCACGCACAGACCGCAGCCGATGCACTTGTTCCAGTCCACTATCGCAACCCCCTTCTCCTTGTCGATCCTGTAGGCGTCGTAGGGGCAGACCTTCATGCAGTCGCCCAGACCGAGGCACCCGAACGGGCACTTCTTGTAGCCGGCCGCGAGCTGCGCGGCGCCCTTGCAGGAATCGATCCCGTCGTACTCGAAGAGATGCTCGGAGAAGCCAGTGCAGTGCACGACGGCCTTCATGTCCATTCCGGCCGCGTCGAGCTTCACGCCAAGGACCTCCTCGAGTCCGGCTACGCAGTCCTCATCGTTTAGGGCCGTCATGCACGGGGTCGTCTGGATGACATCGGTATCCTCTGCAAGGGCCTGCGCGTACGCGAAGCATCCCGGCTTTCCGCAGGCACCGCAGTTCATCCCCGGAAGGACCTCGGCGATCGCGCCGGTCCTCTTCATGACCTCGCTCTCCTCGGGGAGCTTCTTGTTGACGATGTAGATGGCGATGCCGCAGCCGAGGCCGACGGCGGTCAGCGCGATCACGGTGTAGAGGATGTTCATATCCATCTATACCATCCCCCCGAAGCCGAGGAACGCAAGTCCCATGATCATTGCCACAATGAACGCCACTGGCATCCCCCTGAAGCTCATCGGGGTGTCCGAGAGCTCGAGACGCTCCCTGATGCCGGACATCATCGCCAGGACCAGGGTGAAGCCGAAGCCGGCGCCGAGCGCGGCGACGATCGCCTCGTGGATGTAGTACTCGTCCTGGATGTTGATGAAGGTGACCCCGAGCACGGCGCAGTTCGTCGTGATCAATGGCAGGTAGATGCCGAGGGCGTTGTAGAGCGACTGGTTGGTCCGCTTGATGGTCATCTCGATGATCTGCACCAGCGAGGCGATGACCAGGATGAAGACCACCATCTGCATGTACGCGAAG
>JANQNJ010000032.1 GCA_028279645.1 Thermoplasmatota archaeon | reverse complement strand
CTAAGACCGAATATCAGGATAACTGGCAATAGATAACGAATATGACTACGTCCCATGTTGCTCACGCTGACATCAGAAAGAGCGTATAACTGTTTTCTGGTATTCCGATTTAAAGATCAGCAGGACGGCGGCGTCTCGGGCGCCTCGCACAGCTCGATCTTCCTACCGTCAGGGTCCTTGATCCAAGCGAAGGTGCCGTACTCATTGGTCACCGGCTCCATCGTGATCTCGACACCTTTCTCCCGTAATCCCTCAACGTAGTCCTTCAGGCCCTCAACCCGGAAGTTGATAACGTAGCGCTCCGAGTTCGGCTCCAGATATCCGGCATCGTCATCGGGAAAGATCGAGAAGACGGATACTGCCCCCGCATCTAGATCGTTCTGCGTTACCGGTATCACCGTCGCACCGGTCTCGTCGAAATCGAAACCCAGGACGTCCCGGTACCAATCTATCACCGCCTTCGAATCCTTTGACCTGATGAATATTCCACCAATAGCAACTATGCCCATGAACATCACTTCCGTAGTCGTGAATATATCTTCAACAGCTTCTCCTTCTCTATCTCCCAGTTGTATCGCTCCTTCGCCGCCTTCAGTCCGTTGCGACCAAGCGTCTCGCGAAGTTCAGGGTCGCTGCGCAATCGCACAAGCGCCTCCTTCAGCGCTTCCTTGTCGTAGTCAATGACCAGGCCGCAGTCCTCCTGCTCAACGATCTCGCCGGTCCTGGTCCCCTTGCTCACTATGATAGGCCGTCCGCATACCATCGCTTCAAAGAGCTTGTTCGGCAGCGTGATGCTGTTGTTCCGTTCCGACGGATCGAACATGCAGATAAGTGCATCAGCTTCAAGCGACATCGGGACGACGTCGTCGAAGGGCACTCTACCCTTGACCGTCACGTTCTCGTGGCCGCGGGCGGCATCTTTGACCTTGGCCGTGTAATCATCCATACCGTAGCCGGCGATGACCACCTTGACGTCGTCCATCTCTCTGACCGTCTCGGCGATCTCCACGAGGAAGCGGTTCGGTGTGTGCGTTCCAATGTAAAGGAGATAGAGCTTGTCGTCCTCTGTCTTCTCGGGTGGCTGATACTCATCGATCACCAGCGGCTTGCTGGAATACAATGAATGCACCGGTCTTTTCGTGTGCTCTCTGAAGAACTTGCCAACAGGTCCGTCGGCGTCAACGCACAGGACCACATCTGCCTGTTTGAGCAACGCCTTCTCCTTTCTCGAGATCGATCTCGATATGAATCCAGGGAGGTACTTCTCGACCATGTAACCATAGATCTCGTGGGCGTTGTAGACGAACGGTATCTTCAACCGCGCCTTCAGTTGAACACCTATCTCGAAGGTGTCGAAATCGTGGCAGTGGACGATGTCGATGGGGTCCTTCTCGTGAAGGGCCAGTGCCCGCTTCAACGCGAGCTTTCTCCATCTCCCGACCCGGATGAAATCATAGGTCATGATGTTCATCAGCTCGGTGTTCTTGATCCTGATGATCCGTACACCATCGCGCTCCTCCTCAGGCGGATGCCTCCCCCGATCGTCCCATGCGATCACCGTCACCTTGTAGCCGCCCTCGAGCAGGCTCATTGCGTCGTAATGCACCCTTGGATCGTGGGTGTACGGATTGGTGACGAACATCGCTACATGCATCATCCCTGGCGACGCAGTGCGGTCTATTTAATGATTATCGTCGGGCGGCCCAATAGAGCCCTGGCTGGATCGTTTGAAACGAGAAACGGGGTCCGCCGCCACAAGGCGGGCGGACCCGTTCTTGGTTATGTTGATCGATCTCGTAGGGTTCCCTTCTCAGAGCCGCCTCTTCCTGTCGACGAGGAAGATGGCGAAGCCGGCCGCGAACGGTATGATCAGGGCCTCCTCGCCCGGGATCTCATCGACCGGAGGCACGGGTGTCTGCGAGACATCGATCTCGTCGCTGTACTCCAGCTCGTATCCGGTAAGGGTCACGATGGTGATCTCGAACTCGACGGACTCGGTGAGATCGGGTGCATCGAACTTCACGGAGTAGGTGTCGCCGGAGCCGTCCAGCTCGTACTCATCTCCGTCGATGACCAGATAGGCCTCCTCGATCTCAAGCTCGATCTCCAGCTCGATGGTGACCTCCACCTCGCTACCCGGATTGATCGTCGCGGGCTCGATGGTGATGTCGGCGTCGGGGATGTCATCCACTACGTTCAGGCTGTACTGGACGAACGACGTGTCGCCGTTGTCATTGGTGGCCGTGAACTTGCAGACTATGGTGCTGCTCTGGCCGGGAACGAAGGTGTAGGAGTATGTATCGCCGAGTATCGACATGCTGTCGTACTGGATCGATCCGTAGTTACCGGTGAACAGGGGTGTGACCGTGGTGATGTCGTACTCGTCGTCAGTGATCTGTACGGAGACAGTGACCTCGTCGAAGAACCATGGTGCCTGTGGGTTCGCCATGAAGTTCCCGAAGTTGATCAATCCCTCCTGGGCACCGCCCTCGTCGTTGTTGACGGTGACGTAGTGGTAGACGGTGTCGTGGTTCCCGACCTCGTCCTCGGCCTTGACCTCGATCTTGTGGTCCTCGTTGGTCTCCAGATCGGTGTCCCACTCGGCAACCCATTTTCCAGTGTCCTCGGTCATGTCGAGCCAGGTCCCCTCGTCGATCCTGTACTTGACAGCATCGATATCGCTGGAGTCCTCCACTGTCGCCTCGATGTCAACAACGCCGGAGACAACAGCGTCGGCCTCCGGAGTGAAAGTGATGTCCGGTGCCGAATTATCAACGTAGAAGGATTGGACCAGGGTCTGGGCCCACTCCGCCTCATCCACGGCCCTTACCATGAGCTCGTGTTCGCCGTCGTCAAGGGTGGTGGTGTCGATGTCCTTGGTCCACTCGCTGCCCTTGTTGTCCAGGTCCGATCTCCATCCGCTCTCGTCGATCTGATACTTGACAGAGACGTCGGAGTAGTCCTCGACCTCGATGATCAGCTCGAACTCGCCCGCGAACAGCTCATCCTTGTCGGGCTCGTCAATGGTGACCTCGGGCCTGTTGTTATCGGTCTCGACGTAAACGGCGCGCTCTGTGCTGCCGCCGCTCGTGTTCCAGGCGCGTACGGTGATCGTATGTTCATCATCGTCCAGTGCGGAGGTGTCGTACTTGTACTCGTAGGTGGTGCCCTCCTCGTGGTCCATCTCTGTCCAATCGCCGGAGTCTACCTTGAACTCCACCTTGTCTACCCCGTCGGGGTCGTCGGCGGTGGCCCGGATATTGACGTTCTCCTTCAGGAGCTCGTCGTTCTCGGGATTCACGATCTTGAGGAACAGACCGCCTCCGCCGCCGGAGTTGTCGACCTGGACGGTGACGTAGGTCTCGGCCTCCTGACCGGCGTCGTCGATGACACGGGCCCATATCTCGTGCTCGCCGTCCTCGACGTCCTCGGTGTTCCATTCGGCGACGTATTCGCCGTCATCCTCTGTCATGGCCTCCCAGTTGGTCGAGTCGATCTTGTAGGAGACCTCCTCGATCTCACCATCATCGGAAACCTCGGCGATGATGTCTATCACGCCGGTGACATAGCCTTCCTCGGGGCTTGTGATCTCGATCTCGGGATCGGCGTCGTTGTCCAGCTCGATGTCGACGTGGGCATCCTCGGAGTTCACTCCATCACTAGCCAAGAACGTGATGGTGTACTCTCCGTCGTCGAAGAGGGATGTGTCCCATGTTGTCTCATACTGGTCGTCGCCGATGGATTCCATGTCCTCGTATCCATCGTCACCGATCTTGTACTGGACCGACTGGACCTCCTCGTTGTCGGTGGCCTCGACCTTGAGCGTGACCTCGCCCGAGAGGACCTCTTCCTCCTCGGGGTAGATGATGCTGATCTCCGGCGGGATGTCGTCGTCGTTGCTGACGATGACGGTGGCGTTCTTCATGTTGGTGGTGCCGGTGGTGTCGGTGGCAAGGAATGTGATGACATGCTCGCCGTTGGCGTAGGTGCCGGACTTCCATGTGGCCTCGAACCCGTCGTCCGCAACCTCATCCATCTCGACCCAGTCGCCGTCGTTGATCTTGTACTCCACGCGGGAGATCTCGTAAGCTTTGGTCTCGTTGCCTATGGCCACGACCTCGAGCTCCACATCGCCGCCGACAGTGCTGCCGTCGAGCTCGTCATCGATGGTGAGCGTTGGCGGGACGGCGATCAGGGCCTCAAGGTTGTACTCGTCCTGCCCTGTCTCGTCGTTGAACACGGCGACTATGACATCAAGGTTGTCGTAATCGACATCGCCGAAGTCGTCGCCGTTGGCATCCTCATGGTCAGAACCATGCCATGTGATCGTATCCTCCCAGGATCCGTCATCGACATCGGGATCGAGCGAGATCGCCTCGTCGAAGGCGTAGTCCAGGAATCCGAAGTGGTACTTGTCGCCATCGTTGTTCCTGTACCTCGAGATGGACTCGACTATGTAGGCGCGGAGGTAGACCTCCTGGGTGGGATTGGTGATGGTGCCATCCTCCTCCCATTGCATCCACACGTTGACCGTGATGGAATCGTTGTCGACCTTGTGCATCTCGGCCTTCAGGCCGATCGGTGTGTCGACGCGTTCCCCGGACTCCTCGATGGCCTGCTGGTAGTTGCTCTTGTCGCTCTGGCCGCCGGTCTCCTCCCGATATCCGCCATCGAACTCGACGGTCGGGTATCCGGTCGCTGTCGGGTAATCGTCCATCCTGTCCGCGGCCTTGTCGTTGACGTCGCATATCAGAGCGACGTAGACGAACTCGTAACCATCCTCGTAATAGACCGCGTGAAGGTTCTCGGCCGCCGATGGGCAGAACTGGCACCAGGTGGCGGTGAACTCCTCGCCGAGGACGCCGTGCGTGAAATCCTCATGCGTCTCTAGCAGATGATCGTCCGGATCCACGGCCTCATCTCCAGATGAGGGTATAGAGATCAGGATAACCAAGGCTACACATAAAAGGAACATATGTCTTGGCTGCATGTCTCCTTTTACCATTATTGTATTATATATCTGTTTTGGTAACTATGTTAACCTGTCAAGATGCTTCCTGCAGCCTTCGCTTTAAATATCAACCTTCTCAGAACAACGGAAATGTTCACAATTGTTACTATAAGGGTGTTCGGAGGGGTAGGGGCCCATGCCGGGAAAACGCCGGGACCCATGCTTGAATATCGTACAGACCCGCCCTCTTGACGGGTAAAACGGTGGCTGGGGGTGTGGTTGGGTTCACATCCTGTCAGGCGCTTCGATCCCAAGCAGGTCGAGACCGCGTTCAATTACGAGCCGCGACGCGTCCACGAGGGCCAGTCGTCTCGGGTCCGCTTTACCGTTGCCGTCAAGCACCGGGCAGTCCCGGTAGAACTGGTTGAAGGCGCTGGCCAGCCCGTAGACGTACTCGGCGACCGGGTGAATGCTCCTGTCGGCCGTGCACCTCCGAATGGTTCCAGGTAGGGAGGCAAGGGCGTGGATCAGCTCGCCTTCCGATGGATGGAGCTCTCCTTCGGTGGTCCATCCCATCATTGCCTTTCCCTTCCCGATGCCGGCCTTCCTGAGGATGCTGCATGCGCGGGCGTGCGAGTACTGGATGAACGGGGCGGAGTCGCCGTCGAAGTTCAACGCCTCCTCCCACTTGAACTGGATCTGCTTCTCGCTCTGGACCCTGAGGATGTTGTACCGGATGGCGCCGATGCCGACCATCCTCGAGATCTCCTCGATCTCCTCATCGGAGAGGTCGTCCCTGCGCTTCTTAACCTCGTCGGTGGCGAGGGCCACCGCTTCATCGATCAGGTCGTCTAGATAGACGACGCGGCCCTTTCTTGTTGACATCTTCCCCTCGGGAAGTGACACGAACGAGTAGAATATCGTCTCGGGGTACCTTTCGGATCCCAGCTCCCTGAGGGCTATGGCGAGCTGTTTGCTCTGGAGCTTGTGGTCCTCACCGAGGACGTTGATGGCGACATCGCACCGTTCGAACTTGTCCAGGTGATAGGCGATGTCCCTCGTGGTGTACAACGACGTACCCCCGGACCGGGTGTAGAAGAACCTGGTGTTCCGGCCGTGGATCCCCTCGTCCTCAAGGTCGAGGTAGAACGCTCCGTCCTCCTCCTTCCTCAACGGGCTCGACTCCAAGCCCTCGATAACGCGCGATACGTCGCCGGTGAGGATGAAGTCCGACTCCCATCTGAAGTTCCCTAGGTTGACGTTCATCGCTTCCAACGACTCGACCATCCCGTCCAGCACCGACCTGCACACCGCCCGGACCGCATCCATCTGGACCGGATCGCCATGTTCCAGACGTTCGAGGATCGCACCGATCTCGGCTGCGACGGTTTCGTCATCCTCCATCCGTCGGTTCGCCTCCTGGTAGAACCTTACGAAGACGTGGTCGACCTTGAACCTCTCGGCGATCCCGAGGTTGGACTCGTCTATGCCGTTGACACCCCAGGTGAGGACCGCCGCCTGGCGGCCGGTGTCGTTGACGTAGTACTCGGTGACGGCATCCAGTCCGCCGGCGCGAAGTATCCGTCCCAGGGAGTCGCCGATCAGAGGGTTCCTGGCACGACCGATGTGAAGAGGGCCGGTGGGATTGGCGCTGGTATGCTCGAGGATCACCCGGATGCCTGAGGGCTCGAGAGCCCCGTATTCTTTCTTCATCGATCCGA
>JANQNJ010000179.1 GCA_028279645.1 Thermoplasmatota archaeon | reverse complement strand
TGAAGTCGGACTTCTGGAGCGGGAACAACTGGTCAAGGGCTTCTTTTCGGTCCTCTTCGGTCTCGGCCAGGATCATGTCCCGGACCAGAGGGAGACGGTCCAGAGCGTTGAACATCCGCTCGGTCCTGCACAGGCCTATGCCCTCGGCTCCCAGCCACTTCGCCTTCTTGGCCGTCTCGGGCGTCGAGGCGTTTGCACGGACGCCAAGGGTCCTGATCTTGTCGGCCCACTTGAGGAGGGTCTCCATCTCCTTGGTGATCTCCGGCTCCTTCATCGGGACCTCGCCCATGATGACCTCGCCCCTCATACCGTCGATCGTGATGATCTCGCCCTCGGTGACGGTCAGGTTCCCGATCTTGAACAGCTTGTGATCGTAGTCTATCTTGATGTCCTCGCAGCCTGATATGCACGGTTTACCCATGGCCCTGGCCACTACTGCAGCGTGGCTGGTCATCCCGCCGAAGGAAGTGAGGATACCTTCTGCCGCATCGAAGCCGTGTATGTCGTCGGGCTTCGTCTCGATCCTGGTGAGAACGACCTTCTCGCCGCGCTCGACCCACTCGACAGCGTCATCGGCCGAGAATACCACACGGCCGGTGGCAGCACCGGGGGAGGCAGGCAGGCCGGTGGTGATCGGCTCGGTGACCGCCTTCGGGTCTATCGTCCTGTGGAGCAGCTGCTCGATCTGGGTCGGGTCGACCCTGAGAATTGCCGTTTCTCGGTCGATGAGCTTCTCCTTGACCATGTCCACGGCGATCTTGACCGCCGCGAACGGCGTCCTCTTCCCGTTCCTCGTCTGCAGTATGAACAGTTCTCCGTCCTCGATGGTGAACTCGAAGTCCTGCATATCCTTGTAGTGCTTTTCGAGGGATTCGTATACTTTTAGGAGTTCCCTGTAGACTCTGGGCATCTCTTTTCTGAGCTCGTCGATGGGCTTTGGGGTCCGTATGCCTGCGACCACGTCCTCGCCCTGGGCGTTGACAAGATACTCGCCGTAAGGGATGTTCTCGCCAGTGGATGGGTCTCTGGTGAAACCTACGCCTGTGCCGCTCTTGGGCCCCATGTTCCCGAAGACCATCCTCTGGACGTTGACCGCCGTCCCGAGGTCGTCGGGGATGTTGTTGATCTTGCGGTATGTGCGTGCTCTCTGGTTGTCCCATGATGAGAAGACGGCTGTGACCGCCATCTTCAACTGTTCCAAGGGAGACTGCGGGAACTTGTGCCCCTCGTATTCTATGAGGGTCTTGTAGTTCAGGACGATCCGCCTCATGCCGGCCACGCTGATCTCGTTGTCGAGTGCGACCCCCTCCTTCATCCTGACCTCGCTGAGGATGTCCTCGAACTTCTGGTGGTCGATCTTCAGGACGACGTCGCCGAACATCTGTATGAGGCGCCGATAGCAGTCGTAGGCGAACCTCTCGTTCATGGTCGCCTTGATCAGGCCCTCAAGCGTCTCGTCGTTGAGTCCGAGGTTCAGGACGGTGTCCATCATACCCGGCATCGAGATCCGTGCGCCGGACCTGACGGAGAGGAGGAGCGGGTCCTTCTTCGAACCGAACCCCTTTCCGGTCTGCTTCTCGACCGCTTTGAGCGATTCCTCGACCTGCTTCCAGAACCCTCTGGGCACCTTCTTGTGCCCGGTGTAGTAGTTGCAGGCCTCGGTCGTGATAGTGAATCCCTGGGGGACCTTCAGACCCTGGTTGGTCATCTCGGCCAGATTGGCGCCCTTGCCGCCGAGAAGGTCCTTCATTTCCCTGTTCCCTTCCGTGAACAGGTAGACATATTTCGTCATGCGGTTTCCAAACCCCTTCGCCTTTATATAGATTTAGCTAAAATACTACGTATATAGGTGGTTGCCACAAGGATACCGAGACAAGTGCGGGATATCTGTGTTATGATATAGGATCGTTGATCCACCTAGTTCTTATTACCACGTTTCCGACCCCTCATGAGCTCGAACTCAATCAGAATGAGAAGGCTAAAAACGGTGATCAAGATCAAAGAAGAAAATAGGATCTCTTGATCATCATCCTCGTTCTGATCGTTGTTCTTGCCTTGCTCACCGAAATCAATTATGAAATCGGGTGTCAAATGGTTCACATTGAATCTCCTGGATTCATAATACTTCCCATAAACACGAATGTACATATCGGTGGGCCAATATTCATCAGCTGGGCCTTGAGTGATGTTTGTAGTGATATTATAAACACCTGGTGAGAGATTCGACATATTGACATACATCGGATCGACGATCATGTCCTCATCGCCTGTATCGAAATAGACCGTTATCGTACTGATCTCTTTGAGCACATTTAGGATTACAATAACATCATTATCACTGTTCGTAACATTGCGATCATAATCGTAATCGACGCTCAAACCAGGTGTTACATTGCAGAATAATGTGTGATTCTCGTGATGCACGGTGGAGTTATATGTAAATTTCAGATAAAATTCAACCGTACCGTTCTCAACATCTGGTAGCAGATTTATTCCAGGATAATAACCACGAGCAGTTGAAGTGCCGTTCGTTATGAATCTACTCATTACATTTTTCTTTAAGGAAGACCCATTTATCCAGATCTCATATTCGGTCACATCGGATTCGAACTCAATTCCGATATATACGAGAACGCTACCATTGTTCGTCGAAATGAAGCTCCTATCATTGATTTCATGGTCTCTTGCCCATGAAACCATGGTCGATGAACACTTTCCAGGAATAATGATAAGAATTGCCAATATCCAGATCGGGATCGTTCTCTCCATCAAGACCTCCGATGGAAGTAGTAGGCTCAATCTGTAAAAAGGTAACGATGATATGTAGTGCGCCGACGGCCCACGCCGGGAAAACGCTAGCACCCACGTTGGTATGATAATGGTACCCTCGCCGAGAAAATGACTCACCCCTTGCTCGTAGAAATTAGAACGGGAAAGAAGAAGCCGGGTCACTCCGGCTCCGTCACCAGGACCTCCACCCCGATCCTGTACGCGAAGCGGTCGATGATGCGCTCCGACCTCCTCCAGTCGCCGATGAACTCCTTGATGTTCAGGGTCCCCTTCTCGCTGGTGGCGGAGAAGGCTCCGACCATCTCGAGGCCGTCGAAGACGACGAAGGCGTTGGAGAGGCCGAACTCCCTCCTGACGTCCTCCTGGATGTATCTGAAGAGCTCGTCCTTGGGCGAGAGGACGAAGGCGCGGTCGAAGTCAGCGCCGCCGATGGTCTCCAGGTCGTCCTTGAGGACCCAGAGGAGGGTGTCGGAGCCCTTGGTGAAGAAGCCCTTGACCAGGTACTCCTGGTCGACCAGGTCCTGGAGGATGCTCCTGATATCTCGCATGGAGAACTCGTTCTTGATCATCATGGCGACCTTCTCGGCGGATGCGATGCCGAAACGTTCGAATATCTTCCTGATCACCCATTCTCTTGCTTCCTCCACTGGGACGTCCGGGGTCTCGACCCTGGTGTACCTGTTCCTGCTGTCGCGGATCACGTGCAGACCATCGTAGAGGCGCTTGAGGGTCTCGTTGAACTTGTCGTTGGACATGTTGGATGCGTTGTACAGCTTGGTGCGCTTGATGCCGAACTCGGGGACCAGCTTGAGCACGTGGCGCATCGGCCCGTCCATCTCGGCCGCCTTCGCGGCTCGATAGTAGATCAGGTCGTCGTAGGTGCAGAGCATGAAGTAGCTCGGTATCAGGAGCGCTTTCGGGAACTCGGTGGACCTGTGGAGGTCGTCGAGCGGGACCGGCTTCCCCTTCACCCTGAGAGCGAGCTCGTAATCGGAGCGCACGGGTCCGAAGTGAACCGCGTGCTGGACGGCGTTGGCGAATCTGCCGTCGGGATCCAGATGCTGCTTGCCGAAGACGTACCGGAGGACCTCGTCCTTCTCGAACGACGATGGATCGACGTTGCCGGAGATCATCTTCCCGTCGAACTCGAAGTACCCCCGGTCCTTGAACACCTTGATCGTCGCCTTGTCCAGCTCCGGTACGGGCTTTCCCATGACCTGGCGGACGCGGATGACGTCCATGAAATGATATCTGTAGTATTCGAGCAGCTCGCCCAGGCCGTCCAGGATCTCCGGGAGGTCTTCCTCCTCCACAATGATGTCCCTGATGTCGAGACAGCCGCTCATGGGCCACAGGTGGATGGCCCCTATGAGCTTCCCGTTCCGTACGGCGACGTAGTACCATCCCTCGCCGAAGCGGGAGGTGATCTCCGTTCGGATGCGCAGCGAGTACGGATCGATGACCATGAGCACCTTCAGGCCATGGTCCAGCGGCTGGGCTTCCATGAGCGGTTCCATCCCCTCCGTTGGAAGGTACATCTCCACCGATGTGTGGCCAGCGGCGAGGACGCGCTTCACGAGCCCCTTCTCCTCGAGCTGGGCGAGGGCGGGTGCGATCACGTCGTGGCTCAATCTCAGGTAGTATCGTATCCCGATGAGCGGCGCGATGCCGAAGGTTCGCAGGAACCGGAGGATGACCTCGGCCTCCGCCGTGATCTCGCCCTTCCATTCCTCGTCGATCTCCAATACGGCGTACTTGTTGATCGTGTTCCACGCACCGTAGCGCTCGGTCATCCTGTAGACATAGAGGTTCCTGTCCAGCCGGTCGAGGATGTCCTCCAGCGCGATCTTCCTCATCTTCGTCAACTCGGCGAGCCCGCTCTTCGTGATCCCGGGGTTCTCGCCGATCAGCTCGAGGACCTCCGATTCCGCAGGGCCGAGATCTGCCTGTCTGTAGGTGAGGACGTAGGGCAGGATGTCCTCCTTCCGCATATAGCAGACATGGCCGCCGACGAACCGTCCCTGAAGGACCTCGCCGGCTCCCAGCCTCCTTCCGAACCCGGCCGGATCGAACTCCTTGACCCTGTGGAAGATGTCCAGCGTCGCCCTGGCCGCCTGGTAATGGTCAAAGAACGCATCCAGGTCCTCGACCTCGGTGAACATGATATTCTTGATGTAGTTATCCACCCTCTCCTTCTCCACGATCTCCGCATACCCGCCCTGCGGCTTAGCGGCCGCCGTGGTACCAGGACTTCGACCGACCTTCTGGACGACAGCCTGGCCGGTACCCTCGTCGAAGGCGGGCTCCTCCTCCTCGACAAAGGTCTCTATTGCGGCATGCCTGCCGAACCGACCCCGCTGGATCCGTTCGAGGGCGACGTCGTCCACTGTGAGCAGGTACTGAGGCGTCCCCTTGGTCATGATGTAGTGCCCGACCTTGACCATCCCCCTCTCCTCCATGTCGGAGACATGGTGCTTGATCATCTCTTCTTCGAGATGGAGGCCCACCGCGATCTCCTCGAGCATCATCGGGCCGTTGGCCGCCAGGTAGGACTTGATCACCTTCTCGGCAGCGGCCTCGAGGCTCATGGTCCTGGGCTTCCTTTTTGCATAGGTGAACTTCCCGTCATCGCCCCGGCCGGTCCTTCCCGCGAGGTACTTCCTTTCCAGGGCCATAAGGAGGGCCCTCTTGGGGAGCTTCTTCCCCTCCTCCAGCTTGGCCAGCGCCTTTTCCTCGTCCTCCGTCGGCGGGTCCGTGATCGCGTAGAGCGTTGCATATGCGGGGACGTCGGCCTTTGGTATCCATCTTAACTCACCCCAACCCTTTCCGTCGTCCTTCTCCGTTTCCAGGACCTTCTCCGTGGCCATCGGCCTGCCGACCCATACCGACGCGATCCTTCCCTCCTTCGCCAGTTCAGCAGCCCAGCCCTCAACCGTGTCGCGGTCCTCGTCCGAGAGCCCGAATGGATTCTCTCCCCGGTCGATGAACAGGTTGGCAGCCCCCACGGCATTCACGTAGTCAAGCAGGTCCCCCTTCCCGGCGATCATGGGCCTCTTCGCCCTGAAGAACTCCTCGACGAAGGGTTCCTTGTACTTGGAGTCCTCGGTCTCGATGACCTTGGACAGGACCTGTCGATGCAGCTCCCTCAGGAGCGAGGAGCGGTCCTCCATCATGACTATGTCCGACATCCCCATCAGCACGACGTTGTGCGAGAACGGCGACGGGATCAGGCTGTACTCGGAATACGATATCTTGGCGTCTCCCTTGGTGAGCCATTTCAGGACCTCGGTGGCGTTCTCCAGGTCCATGACGTCGTTCATCACCTCGTTGTAGGTCTCCTCGATCACGGGGAAGTCGTTCCAGTTCTGGAGGACGTTCAGGACCCTGTGGGAGCGCAGGAACTGCTTCCTCACCGATATCTCGTGGCCCCGATAGTTGCGGAGGACCATGAACGAGCGGGCGGCGCAGTGCCTGAACCGCTGGTGGAACAGCTCGGTCTGCTTTACCGCGTCACGGAGGATCTTGGGCAGGGTCTTCGGCGTGAGGACCTTGTCCATCCCCTTGAGCGGGATCATCTTTGGGAATGTGAGCATGAAGTTGTCGTCCGTCAGCGAGACCCTGACGTTGCACTTGTACTTGCGGGACAGGACGTAGGCGTACGCCCGGGACAGGGCGTCGTTGACCCTCCTGCCGAAGCAGAAGTGGAAGATCATGTTCCAGTTCCCGTCGCCGTCCCGGTATCCCTCCACCAGCAGGTCCCTGTCCGTGGGCACCGTCTCGATCATCGACCTCTGCTCGAGGAAGTAGTTCACAATCGTCCGTGCAGAGCCAGGATCGGCCAGGTGCTCCTCCATGAGCCAGTCCTCGAGCCCCTCGATCACGGTCTCGTTGTTCGCGTTGGTCCCCGCCAGCTTCTCGGCGATGGCGCGCCGGAACCTGCAGATCTCCAGCGAGAGATCGAAGCTGCGAGGAAGCATCTCTCCGGCCCATGACGGGACCGTCGGCTTCCTCCCCCTGGCATCCTTGACGTACAGGCGGTTACCTTGAGTGCTCGTGAGCTCGTATGTCCGCCCTCCGAGGAGGAAGATGTCCCCGGCCCTGAGCCGCTCAACGAACTTCTCGGCCAGATCGCCCAGGGGCATTCCCGACTCCATGAAGACGTGGTAGCCGGACTCCTGCGGGATCGTGCCTATGTTCATGAAGTAGAGCATCCTGGTACCGCGCTTCAGGCCGAACCGCTCCTCGTCGGGGTCATACCATACCTTGCCGTATACTCCCTCATCGGCCAGCCCGTACCGGCCGCTGATGAACTCCAGGACCTTCTTGAACGCCGTCTTGCTCAGGTTCCGGTAGGGATATGCCCTCTTGACGAGGTCGTAGGCATCCTCCACCTCCCACCGCTTCTCGAGCGACATGCCGATAAGGGTCTGCGCCAGCACGTCGAGGGGGTTCTTCAGTATGTGCGTCCGGTCTATCCGCCCCTCGTAGGACTTTTTGATCAGGACCACCGACTCCACCAGGTCGTCCATGTCGAAGACGGTTATCCGGCCCTTGGAGGTCTCGTGGAGGGCGTGGCCCGCCCTACCGATCCTCTGCAGGCCCTTTGCGATGGACTTCGGCGAGCCGATCAGCGTGACGAGATCGATGTAGCCGATATCTATACCCAGCTCCAGCGAGGTCGATGTTACCACGGCCTCCATCTTGCCCTCTTTGAGCAGGTCCTCCACCTCGAGACGGGTCTCCTTGCTGAGGCTGCCGTGGTGGGCCGCTATCCTCTCGATCCCGCGCTCCTTGAGCTTGTGGACCACCGTCTCAGCGCCGCTCCTGGTGTTCGTGAAGACGAGGGTGGTCCTGTGGGACCTGATCTGCTCCACCAGGGTGTCGTACATCTTGGCGTTGACCACCTCGTAGGGCATCGACGTCATGTCCGATACCGGACAGATCACCCTGAAATCAAGCGCCTTCTGGGCTCCGATCTCGACGATGTCGACGTCCCTGGCCTTCCCCTTCTCCCTTCCCACCAGGAAGCGTCCTATCTCCTCTATTGGTGATTGTGTTGCTGAAAGCCCTATCCTGATGATGGGCCGCCCGACCAGGGCGGCCAGCCGTTCCATGGAAAGGGTAAGGAACGAACCACGTTTGGAGTTGGCTATCTCGTGGATCTCGTCCAGTATCACCCATCTGACGTCCTCGAGCCTGGTCCTGAACTTTATCGTGGACAGGACGATGGCGAGGCTCTCGGGAGTGGTGATAAGGATGTGCGGGGGCTTCCGGACCATCTTCTGCTTCTCGTAGGCGCTGGTATCGCCTGTCCGCACGTGGACCCTGATCTCGGGCAGTTCCAGCCCCTTGGACTCCGCGAGGGCGTAGATCTCCGCCAGAGGACGGTTGAGGTTCTTCTCGATGTCGTTCGCCAGCGCCTTCAAGGGGCTGATGTAGACGCAGTAGACCCTATCCTCGAGGTCCCCTCTTATCCCCATTGAAAAGAGCTCGTTGATGATGGAAAGGAACGCCGTGAGGGTCTTCCCGCTGCCCGTTGGGGATGCGACAAGGAGGTTCCTGCCTCTATGGACCAGAGGGACCGCGTAGGCCTGCGGCGGCGAGAGCCGTTCGAACTTCGATTCGAACCACTCCCTGATCACCGGGTGCAGTAATGAGAGGACCTCCTCGCCCTCGAACGGTCTCTTTATCCTTCTTATCAACTGTTTCCCCCTCGGTCGTGAAATCATACCATATAGGTCAGGATAGTATAAAAGATTTCAGCGGAAATGGGGGTTTTTCCCTAGTTTTTATCCTACGGGCTAGGGCAGTTGATATTGGCCTGCGAACGGGGTGTCGGCGCCTATCTCAGGTCTATCTCGACCAGGTCGAAGTTGACCTCGTCGGAGCCGCCGACGTAGTCGCCTATGATATAGAGCGCGGCGGTATATTCCTGACCGCAATCATATGTATAGGATGGTGTGGCCTCGTTGGACTGGTCGTCGTTGGCGGGATCTCCGTCGCCGTCCTCGTCATCCTGTATGTCGAAGTCCCACTGATAGGTTATTGTGCCGTCGTTCCAGCTGTTGGTGCCGTCGAAGCTGACGGTCTGGTCGCCGAGCAGGCAGCTGTCAGTGTAATCCTCTCCTGCGTCGGGTACCGGAAGTACGTTCAGGTCGGTGTAGAACGTCTCGGTCACCTCGTCGTAGTCCGATGTCGACTTCACCAGCGAGTTCTCCAGGGTGACCTCGATGGAGTAGTTGCCGTAGGTGTCGTATTCCGTCGTCTCCCACTCTAGGGAGGAGTTCCTGAAGTCATCATTGGTGTAGGTGTCCACCAGGGTCCCGCCGTTCTTCAGTTCGATGGTGAGCGACGCGGGGAAGACGTATTCGTCCGAGAGCTTGCCCTTGGCCGTGTCGAAGAAGAAATACCCCGTCAGCGTGATATCATCGCCGGTGTAGACCATGCTGTCGCCCTTGTTCGGGTCCGTAGACGTTGGAACGTTGGGTATGTAGGTCGCTGTGCTGAAATCGACGGTCTCCAGGACCTTGCTGATCCTGATCTTGTGGGTCGCTGAGGCGCTGCCGGCCTCGATCTCGAGCTGGTAGTCTCCGTTCGCGATCACGAACTCCTCGTAACCGAGATTGATCGTACCCTGGTTGCTGGACAGGGATATCTTCCCGTTGTAGACGTTCTTCCAGCTACCATCGTCGTCATACTTGATGGTCAGGTCCACATCGCCCGAGGCGTCCCTGGCGCCCGACGAAGAGGCCCTTATCTGGATCGAGATATGGTCCTGTTCAAGCTCGGGGTCCATGAAGCTGAGGCTGGAGACCTCGCTTGTCCTGTATAAGTAGCCCACGACCGAGAGGACGATGATGCCCACAACGATCAGGACGATGAACTTCTTGCTCATCCTCCCGCCCCCGCCTCGCGGCGGCGGGCTTGCGGGTTCGGGCTCGGCGACGGCGGGTTCCTGAGGCACTTCCTCCTGGACCGGTGCCGCCTCTGCCGGAGCCTCCTCCGCGGGAGAATCCACGTTTCCCATCTGAAATTCCGATGCGCACATGCGTTTCAAACCTCCATTCAAGTTCGAGGTCCCCCAACCCGCACCCTCGATGCTAGATTAGCCTTAAAGCTGCTATATCTGGATAATACTCGTCCTTCATATATAAAAGGTGTTGAAAGGGAGTAACTTTTGACTATGCCTCGATCCGTCTCCTTCCGAAGATCATGATACCGGCTATCAGACCGCATACCACGAGTATCGGATCGAAGTCCGGTATATACATACCCTTTTCGTAGATCGTCAAGGGATACGTTTCAGATGTGACCAGGAGCTCATCGCCTCCTGCCACGTTTATAGAACCTTTGGACGTTACCAGGAGCTCGATCTGCGAGAGCTCGGTCTTCCAGATGGTCCAGTCCTTCGGAGTGTTCACGCTCAGGGTGAACTTGTCCTTCTCGCGAGCGTAGATCGTCATCGAGGTCTTACTGATCTGGATGGTCCATCCACCATCGTTGAGGCGCTTGAGATTGCCGATGTCAAGATCGAAATCGTCGGCCTCGTTCCCCTCGTTGTGGATCCACACGACGAACGTCATCTCATCTCCAGGTGATACCTCCTGATAAGGTCGATTGCACTCCATGGAGAGCTGGAAGTACTGGAGGATGTTCACCACAGCACCGGCAGGGTTGACGTTGCCGGTCTGGCTGGAGAGCGTCTGCCAGGTTCCGCCTACCTCGATGTTGGCGGTATCGGACCTCAGGGTCCTTGGCGGAACGATGACCGTCACGGAGAACGGGATCTGTGAGGACTGCTGAACCACGAAAGCGGACGGTGAAATGACCGCGGGCCACCTCGAGTTAACCCTCAGGCTTACCGTTGTCTGGTCGCCGGCGTCCAAGGGCTGATCCTGGAGCCGCACCTTCAGCGGCGGCTCGGCGTCGAAGGCGGGCGGGTCCGGTTCTACGGCTGCCGCACCGCCCGCCACGA
>JANQNJ010000094.1 GCA_028279645.1 Thermoplasmatota archaeon | reverse complement strand
GCCTGGATGCCGCCCTGGGCCATCATCGAGTTGGCGTCGCCGTGCCTCAGCTTCGTGGCGATGAGGATCTTGTCGATCGGTACACCGTTCTCGGCCGCGAAGATCGCGGCCACCGTTCCGGCACCGCCGCCACCGACGATGAGCAGATCGACGTCGTAGTCGATGTGGCAGAGGTCGATGTCCTTGGGGTCAAGGGTGGGCCGGGCCTCGATGAGGTCGACGATGCCGTTGTACATCAGTCGTCCCTTGTCGGTTCCGACGCTGACCTCGCGCTTGGTCGACTCCATGTAGTCGGGATGGTACTTCTTCAGAACCTCCTCACGCTCCTCCATCGACATCGGCTCGATGCTCTTCGCGATGTTCTCGGAGCGCTTTGCCTCGACCTTCCTTATCGACTCCATCATGTAATCCGGATAACCGTCTATCATTTCCATTCCGATCACCCCTCCTCCGAGATGTCGTCGCCGCTGGCCTCGATCTTGCGGGCCTTGTACCTCTTCCGCAGCTCCTCGTCGTCCATGTTCACGAGCTCCTCCATCCCCGCGTCGTACTTCCCGGACTCGATCTCCTCGAGACGCGACTCCAGGTCCTTCGACGGCGGGTCGATGTACTTGCCCTTCAGCCTCCGTGCCAGCTGTGCCACGTGGTAGTGCTTGATATCGGCCGGACACCTCATCGCACACATCCCGCACTGGATGCAGTCAAAGGATATGTCCGCAGCCCTGGCGATGTTCCCCCTCAGTGCGTTCTGGATGTACATCATCACGTTGATGTCCTGCGGACAGGACTTCGTGCAGGTGTTGCACGCAACGCATCGCGCGATGTCGGGGTAGATCTCAAGGATCGTGGTGTCCTCCGGCTTCAGCTCATCGATGTCGTACTTCACCTTCGTAGCGGGTACGAACGGGATCTGTACCAGGTACATCCCGTCCTCCACCAGCTGCTGGCATGCCAGGGCGAAGTGGAGCTTCTGCTCGTTCTCCTTCCTGTACACCGTGGAGCACGCGCCGCAGAATCCCGCCCTGCATCCGCAGCTCCTGATGAACTGGTAGCCGGCGAACTCGATGGCCTTCATGATGGTGAAACCCACCGGGACCTCGTACCGCTTCCCCATTATGAATATCTCGTAGGTCGGTACGTCCTCGGCGGAACCATCCCCGCTGGGCTCAGCACAGGCACTTGTCGCAACTTCATCACTCATACGACCACTATCTCCTCAGCGCTAACTATCTCCTTGTCTTTCAGTAACTGTTCCGGGGCCACAGCATGTCCCGCAAGGTCGCTGGGCTCGATATCGAGCCCCAGCGCGATGGCGACAAGCTGTGTGTAGTAGAACACCGGTATCTGCTGATATCCGGTGAACATATCCTCGGCCTCCTTCCCCCGCACGTCCAGGTTGAACCTGCACAGGGGGCAGGAGAGCATGATGGCGTCGGCTCCCTTGTCCAGGGCGTACTTCGATATCTTGTACGCCCTCCTCGATGTCAACTCCTTGTCATCGATGGTATGGTGGGAGCCGCAGCATTCGATCTTGAACGGATTGTCGATGCACTCGCCTCCTAGGGTCTTGATCAGATCGGCCAGGACCCTCGGTTCCTCGGCGTCATCGATGGCGACCTCACGAGGCCGGAGCAATGTACATCCGTAATAGGGCATTATCTTCATGCCCTTCAGGGGTTTCTTCAACTTCTTTTTAAGGACCTTCCATCCCACGTCGTCCCTGATGAACTCAAGGAAGTGCTGGACCCTGACCGTCTTCTTGTAGTCGTTCTCTCGGTCCATGAAGCTGTTGAGCTTCTCGAGGTCCTCCTCGCTCTCGTTCACCCTTATATTCGTCTGCTTGAGCGTGTTGGCGCACATGTCGCACAGGGTGATGATCCTCTCGAATCCCTGGTCCTCGGCGTGTACCAGGTTCCTCAGGGGTGCGAGGTGGTGCATCAGGTCGTCATCGGTAAGCGACGATACAACGCCGCAGCAGTTCCATTCCTCCATCTCCACCATCTCGTGGCCGAGAGCCTCCATGATCTGGAAGGCCGTGGCCTCAAGGTTGACGGCAGAGGTCTTCAGAGTGCATCCAGGATAGTATAGGTATTGCACGATGATCACCCGATGTTCTTCCTGAAGAGGCAGACGAAGGCCATCTGCGGTATGCTCCTCTTCTCCTCCTCGCTGAGGTCGTTGATATCGGTCTCGTCGATGTTCTTCCTGAGGATCAACTGCCTCAGTACCTCCATTATCTTTGTGATATCGATATCACGAGGACATCTCTCGGCACAGGTATAGCACGATGCGCAGATCCAAATGGTGCGCGAATCTAGGACGTCCTTCTCGTTCATGATGACCTTTCGTATCACCTCGTCAGGTGTGAGGTCCATCTCCTCTATGAACGGACATCCAGCGGCACAGGTGCCGCACTGGTAACAGCCAAAAAGATCCTCGTCGCAGAGATCCTCCATCTCGTCGATCAGGTCCCCGTCGATCTTGATCACTTCAGATGGTGAAGGGGTCGAGTTGGAGGAAGAGCATTCCTTCTCGGTCGCCTCGGACATGTAGCGCCTCCGTCCCACCTGTATGGAAGTACCTTATTCTTATTATTTTGTCCTAGATATGATACAGATGATAGAAATCAGTCTTGATATTCTCAGAATTGCATAAATCGGGCACTTGAATGAATAATTATTTGAAGGAATTGCCTAGCGATATTTTACAAAATCACATTGCTGAAGGGATTACTCTACCTGCATCCCTTCCATTTATCCTAATCACACTGACGCGAATGCTCGAATACGAAAATGAGAATTCGGCTATTGACGGCTGATGGTCTCAACAATATCGGATGATGGAATGGACATTATGGACTGAGGTGAACGTTTCTGATCGAACAATTCTCAACGATCACTCGGACGATCCATCCTCGGCAGCCGCTTCCTGGGCACCGTCCTCACCCTCAGCGGCCTCATCCGCCTCGGGTTCGGGCTTCTCCTCCTTCTTGGGCTTCGGAACGTACTCCCTGTAGACTATCTCAGGAAGCTCGGGACCTCCGACCTCCCTGATCATTACCCGGCCGTCCTTGCCCTCGATGGTGACGCCCATTGAATAACAGGTGCCCATGACCTCCCTCATCCTGGTCTCCCTGTCCTTTCCAAGGAGGTCGGTGGACTTCATCCTGCTGATCTTCTCCACCTGTTCCAGGGTGAGGTCGCCCACGACCTGGTTCCTGATGTCCGAGGCCGCCTTGTCGAGCTTGAGCTCCGCCTTGATGAGCGCGCTGGCCGGCGGGGTCCCGATCTTGATCTCGTACTTCTTGGATTCGGGTTCCACCATCACCTTGACCGGGACCTTCATACCCTTGAAGTCCTTGGTCATCTCGTTGATGTCCTTGATGATCTGGCCGATGTTCACGCCAAGCGGGCCGAGCGCGGGACCCAGCGGTGGTCCAGCCGATGCGGAGCCGCCGTCCACGAGCGCTTCGATGGTCTCGGTCATTCTCGATTCCTCCTGCGTCAACCCACCAATATGTCTATTTATATATAGATTGTGATGGAACGGCAGAACGTTTATATCGGCTCCCGCAGGTCCAGACCCAAGGTGATATGTTGGCAAAGGTAACATGGCTGGGACATGCCGCAATACTGGTAGAGGCCGATGGCAAGAGGATCCTGTTCGACCCTTGGATAACGGGAAACCCCATGTCGAAGCTCTCCGGCCCAGAGGACGTCGGAGATGTGGATGTGGTCCTGGTGACCCACGATCACGGTGACCACGGTTTCGATGACGCGGTGGAGATATGCAAGAGGACGGGCGCGGTTTTCGTCGGCATCCATGAGCTAACTCTGAAAGCGCAGGAGATGGGGGTCGAGTATGTGGTTGGAGGGAACGTCGGAGGTGAGGTCAC
>JANQNJ010000140.1 GCA_028279645.1 Thermoplasmatota archaeon | reverse complement strand
CGAGCACGAACATCGGCCTGTTCTCCACCGATATTGACATCACCGTGGAGATCGACAACCCTACGGAGATATCCGCAAACATCACCGACCTCGATCTGTACATCTACGCCAACGGCGAGTTCCTGGAACACATCCATTACAATGACCTGCAGATCGTTCCCGGAAAACAGAACATCGGGATCTCAATGACCCTGTCGAACTTCGCCATGATCGGGAGGCTGGGCACAGTGCTGGATTTCATCACAGGAGGGCCGATAGACGTCACCGTTGCGGTCGAGAGGATGTTCGACGCTGAGAACGGTATATCGTTCGAATATGGATTGATCTGGTATCCGTGATCAAAAAGAGGTTTGAATTATCACTCGAAGCTCGTGTTCAACCAATCGTATGCCGGACCAGCCTCGTCGAAAGCCTTGACGAACCAGTTGCGATTGGCGGCAAGGTCCTCGAAGAACCTCATCTCCTTGGTGATCCCCTTGGACCCGACGATGGCGATCCTGATGTCCCGGGGAATGCTCAGTTCCTTGAACATATCGAATATCTCGAGGTAATCGATTGTCGAATGGAACTCGATGAGATCCACCGATCTCGCACATATCTTCTTGTGGCCCTTCTCCGAGATCAGTTCGAATATCTTCGGGAGGACCTTCATGATCTCGTCCTCACTGATATCGTCACGACAGTTGACCTCGATGATCCCGTGCTCCTCGATAACGTTCACGATCTCCAACATAGGACGCCATTGAATTATTGGGACCCGGCATATTTAACCCTATGTTGATGATAATCAATATTGAACCATAAATTTATAGCAGCCAGCCCTTAAAAGGTCGATCTTCCTGGTGAATCGAGATAAGGTGGTCCCGATCCATAGATCAGGCGGTCAGAACCCCGGATTCACCTTTTTGAACCACGGGCAATCCCAGCAGTATTCGAACTCGTTCGTCAACTTCGGACATGAAGGGTCCTTGTTCGTCGATCCGACCACCATCCAGCAGTATCTCCCGGTACCGGTGGTGAACGCCTTACATTCGGACCTTCCGCACTTCCAGAAGTCCCAGCAGTTCTCAGGATCTTCTCCTGCAGCCATCGTCATTCGATTCTAGTTATCATATAAATGGGAAAAGTACAGACCGATCTACCTTGTTACAAAATAGTAGCAATAATCAAACTCCATTAAACTTAATATCATTAAAAGAAATGAGCACCTGTGCATGGAAGGAGATCATTGATCAGAATTGTTGTGATACAGTGGTACCTACTATTGATGGCTCTAACCTTCCTCTCCCTGTTCCTTGTACACCGGGGAGCTGGATATGAACATAGCCTCACTGGAACGAAATTCATCGATACAGGTAATCTGCTCCACACCGTAGGCTTCCTGATCACGATCTGTATGTACGTCATCGTCTGGCGATCGCCCTTCCTGCTGAAGGATATCAAGGAGTTCCTGTACGTATGGTTAGCATTGACATTGGTCGGCAGTTTCCTCTATATGGGCTTCTTGAGCTCCCAATGTCTTTGCAGCCTATCGATGTTCGATAGGTCTGACATGCCGGTAGCGTACATGGACCTACTTGCGAAGGTCATCATAGGTCTCGCCCTCGTTTCCAATGAGATCATGAAGAAAAAGAGGATATCAAAATGAGATCATCCTGAAATTAAGATCAGAGGGTGAAAATGGATCTGGCCCGAATATAGGTCGGGGGTTGGAGAGGTGAAGGAGCTCACAGGAACGGCGAAGGCGCACTGATAGTCATTGGTCGTTTGAGTGCATCCCATCCTAGTTGTTTTAGATTTTATAAATGAGTGCATCCCTCGCTACTCGCTAGCGAGCTCCTCCTCCTCGGTCTGGCTGATGTGTTCGTGGAAGATCGTGTCGAACTTCTCTTCTCGGGAGGCTACTGTCATGATGTGTGCCTTGACGGCATGTTTGAGGAAATCCTCGATGGTTTCGAATTCGCCGGCCTCGATCAGCATGTCTATCTTCTTGCGGTCCCTCGATGGGAGATCTAGAAGGACCGTATCCTTGATCCTGATATGGATCATCTGATCGACCGCGCGACGCATGAGCTCGGACTGCTTTACCCCGTCCTCTAGTGCAATGCCCTCGAGTTCGTTAAGGACGTCTTCGTGATACCTGTTGGAAACGAGCTTCATGTTCTTAGCCATCGTGACCCCCGGGCGCTGGTGGTTATCGATGTAATATACCGAGAGAACTGATCTCCCAAGTTTGTCATACGATTGTAATATAGGGTAAAGCGTAAGAGGTATTTATACCTTGCCTTGATAGACCGTGATAATTATTATCACTGTCCGTGATAATTCATAACATGGCCTCTCCGGCCAAGAAAAAAAGCCGCCCCAGTCCGGTCCGGACCGAGACCATTTGGCAGGAACGAAGATATGACATAGCCCTCGCGCCCGCGCGTTACATTTATCAGTATTGAGTCAGATAGGCGTCACCGGACTCGAGGCGTTGGTCATGAGAGCTGACATTTCTGAACCGGCAGGACGGCACGTGGGAAGGTATTTCATCATCATCGGTTCCCTTGCACTTTTTATCCTGATGGCAGGCGCTACCGCAGGTGCCAACTGGACGGTGGACGACAACTGGGCCGGGGCCGACCACTCCTCGATCCAGGACGCCATCGACGGGGCGTCCATCGGGGATACGATCCTTGTGCATGCAGGGACATACTCCGAGGAACTAGTAGTATCGGTAAAGCTGGATATCATCGGGAACGGAACGCTGGAGACAACGATCTCAGGGGATGGGCTGGACCACGCGGTGGAGATCGTCTCCCCGCAGGTGAACCTGATGGGACTGACAATATCCGGTACCGGATCAGGGACCAAATCAGGCATCTATGTCAACAACCAGGATGATATCAACATCTCGGACTGTCTGCTGAACGGACACGGTGGACACGGGATCCATGCAGACAACGTCGGCAGGATGTGGATCAACAGCTCGGTCATCAGCTTCAACGGGGGAACAGGCCTGTTCCTCGATGACGTCGATGGATCAACATTGGAGTCGTGCTGGATATCCGAGAACGCCGGATACGGGATCAACTGGGGCGGGGAGGACAACGTCATAGAGAGCTGCATCATCAACAACGGGTCAGGAGGGCTGATGGATGCCGGCATTCTTGTTGGAGGCGCCAGGTTCGAGATCGGCAACGTCTCGATCGAGGGCGGCTCCTACGGGATCAAGATCAACGACCTTACAGATGACTGCGTCATCAGCAACGCCACGATCTCGGACAACGAGGTGGGGGTGTATATCGGCAAGGACTCTAGCTCGAACCGTTTCTCCGAATGCATCATCAGGAACTCGACCTTCGAGGGCGTGAACATCACCGATAACGCCAACAGCCAGATCGACACCTCCTCGATCTACGACAACGCGCGGCAGGGGATCATCGCCACCGAGACGAGCGATGCCAAGGTCTTCGATTGCGAGATCTTCTCAAACGGCGGGTACGGGATCGAGGTCGTGGACGGGATAGGGAACGAGATCAGCAGGAACAACCTGGTGGATAACGGAAGGTTCCCCCAGGGGTTCGACGACTCAACCAACAACTTCTGGTACGACGCCGGCGTCGGAAACTACTGGTCGGAGTACAACGGCACGGACTACGACGACGACGATATCGGCGACGACCACCATTATCTCGATGGAGCGGCCAATGCCAAGGACTGGGCGCCAAAGATGGTCATGTCCGTCACAGGCGCTCCGATCAAGGCCCCGACGAGGCTGAACCTGACGGTGGATGGACTGAATCATAGCGCCGACGGTCACCTCTTCATCACACCCTCGACCAATGTCACGCTCATCATAACCGACACGGAGGGCTACATCGACTACAGGGTCTTCTCCAACGGTACATGGTCGTCCCTCGATGTTTATGACCTACCGTTCAACATCTCCACCGAGGGTATTGCCTACGTGGAGTTCACGGCCCAGCCTGGAGGGCGCACCAGCGACCTTCACAACAGGACGCTCACGGTGGACGGATCGGCTCCGGCCGTCGAGGAGATCGGCTGGACCGAGACCAGCCCGTACCTTCATGCTCACGATGATGACAGCCTTTATCATAGCCGCCTCATGGAGGAGACAGAGAACGGCACGGTCTCGGGAGAGGTGAGCGATGTCTCAGGTATCGCGAGGGTCGAGTTCTCCTACGAGAAGGACCTCGACGGAAGCCCGGAGGACCTCTTCCTCGGCACGCTCGTGACAGACCTCGAGTTCAACGGGACCTACGGGTTCGATGACAAGGCGCCAGAGACCGGGAATATAACCGTTACGATCCACGACAAGCTGGGACACAACACATCGGTCCAGCTGAACCATTCCAGAGATACATCCGCACCCGGGGTCTCGGTACTGCTGTGGAACGAGTCCTCTGACCATCTCATCGTAATCAACGGAACGCTCTTCTTCGGCGGGTCCATGGACACGACCCACAGCGGATATCTCCGCTGCGTGGCGAGCGATGCCGTCGGGATCGACGAGGCCGTTTTTCAGTCCAAGAGCAAATACAACATCGCGGGTCCGCTGGTCTCAGACGTGGACATCAACGATACATCGATGATGTGGGAGGCGAAGTACACCTTCAGGTCGGTCAGCGAAGAGGGGGATGGTTCGATCCAGGTCAACATCACGGATATGGTCGGGAACGAACTCATCGTTACGGCCGGCTATAGATTGGACGATACATCTCCTAGTTCATCGCTCGACGACCTTGTCACTACCGATCCGATCACGTCCGATGCGGCTCTGATAGACAACGCGACCCTGGCGTGGTCGATCTGGATCAACGGTTCAGCCAGGGATAACCTGACGGGGATCAGGTCGGTCGAACACAGGATCGACGGTGGAAACTGGGTGGCAGCGAACCTCACATTCGACGGCCACGATTTCAGGGCGAACTGGTCCGGGACCAACAGCACGCTCAACGTCTCCGGTTGGCACCTGCTCGAATGGAGGGTCATCGACAGGGTGAACAACGCCGAGACGTTCAACATGAGCCTTTATCGAGCAGATGACACATACGACGTCAATCGGACGACCATCTGGACGATGGAAGGGAACGGGACGATACCTCTGGCCCAGACCGTCGAACCGCCGTACAAGCTGAGGGCCGACGTGGGCATAGACAGACCCATATCGCTGTTGATCACCGCATATCGTCCGAACGACGGACCGCCTGGCGACGTGCCTTACAACGGAATGCGGACCGGGAATCCAGTAAAATGGCTCAGGTTCGTGGAGATCGTTCCGTCGGACCCGGCAACGCTCGAGACGCTGGACCTCAGGATATACTACCTTGATTCCGATCTCGACAAGGCGGGTATAGTTGAGGAGGACGTCGTTGCGATATCACGCTGGTCAGGAACGGAATGGATCCGAATGAACAGCACCGTGAAGGAGACGAACCATTTCGTCAAGGATAAATGGATGGAAGGTTACGCTGGTTCGAACCTCACCGAGGCGGGCCTGTTCTCGCTCGAGTCCGAGCTGTACAGCGGTGACGAGGCCCCGCCCGACACAGACATCATCCTCGGTCTTCCGAGATACTTCGGGGATACGACCTACATCACGGAGAACACCGAGCTATTCCTCAACTCAACGGACCTCCTGAGCGGTGTCGACACGGTTGAGTACAGGGCATGGTACGGTACCTGGGGGGCGTGGTCGGACTTCACTGCCAACTTCACGCTATCCGGGGCAGGGACCCACTACGTCGAGTTCCGGGCCACCGATCTGAAAGGCAACGTCGAGGATGCCGAGAACGAGACCTTCGTCGTCGACATCGCACCCCCGATCACGGTCATCAACACCTCAGGCTACCTCGAGGCGGGACAGGTGAAGATATCGACCTTCTTCTCCTTCGATCCCGTCGATACGGATTCCGGTGTCCTCGATGTCATATACAGGTACAAGGAAGGAGGCGTCTGGTCGACCTGGTCCTCCTATACCGATCCGTTCAATCTCACTGACCCCGGTCCGGTCATCATAGAGTTCTACGCTATCGATAACCTGGGGAACGTCGAGGGGCAGCTCAACGCGTCCTACACCCTCCTCGAGCCGGAGGATAATAAACCCCAGAATGGCGGCGGTGGCGACGACGACGGATTCCCCATCGTCTATCTCATCATACCCATCGTCATCGGCATCGTCCTCGGATTGCTCTTCGTAAGGAGCAAGAGGGCCTATGACCCTGCATGGGACGAGCCCTGGACACCTGAGGATGCCGGCTGGGAAGGGGCCCAGAAGCCGAAGAAGAAGGTCAAGCGTGCAAGAACGGAGGGCCTGGACTACATCCAGCCGTCGGAGAAGGAGACGATGTTCCAGCCGGAGGACGACGCGGACAGCTTCGCACCGAAGAAGAAGAAGGCCATGGTGA
>JANQNJ010000123.1 GCA_028279645.1 Thermoplasmatota archaeon | reverse complement strand
CTCCGGGGATGGGGTCCTCGATGTAGACGCATTCGACGTTGTTCCGCTCGTCGTATCCGTTGGAATCCACATCCCAGTCCGAGCTGGAATCGTCGTCGTCGTGGGAGCTCCAACTTCCGTTGAACACATTCCCCTTATACTCATTTCCTTCGGGATCGGTGACCTTGAGATCGATGTCGTTGACCAGTGCCACGGTCGCGCCGGACGAGGCCTCGTGATCGCTGTATACCAGTGATATCCTGAGAGCGTCGTCGACCTCATCGGCCTCCACCGTCGTGATCTCGTACTCGACGTTCTCGCCGGTGTCGAGCTCGTCCCCGCCGTCCCAGAAGAGGACGCCCCTCGGATGTTCCGGCCTCAACGAGCCTGTGAGGTTCAGCCGGCCCCAGCCCTCATGGTAGTTCGGGATCGACTCAGCCGCGCCGTTGGCGCCGGTGCCACCGGAGGAGTACTGTCCCTCCATGTCATCTGCGCCGTTGATCAGGACGGCCTTGACAAGGGCGGCCGATGGGTCGTGGCCCCGGATGGTTGAGTAATACTGCCTCACTATGGCAGCGGCGGCCGATACGACCGGGGTCGCCATGCTGGTCCCTCCGGCATAGATATAATCGCTACTGTAGTTGCCCCACAGGGGCTCGGTCCCCAGCTGGGATTTGACGGAGATCACGTCGGTCCCCGGTGCCACGATATCAGGCTTGATCCTGTTATCGTCGGTGGGTCCCCTGGAACTGAAGCCGGCTAGGCCCTCGAGGCTGTCGGATATCAGGTCGCTCCTTATCGGCTCGGTCTCGTAGTCCGAGCCCCATTTCTCGTAGTACGTCATGTCAGAATAGCCACCCTCGTCCACCTCGTTCTCGGTGGCACCGACCGAGATGGCGTTCTTGGCCGTGGCAGGGGAGCCGATCGCGTCGAGGTCGATCTCGCCGTCGTCGTCGCCGTCGTCGCCCTCGTTCCCCACGGCTGCCACGACGACCATGTCCTTGTTGTCGTGGACGAAGGCATCGGTGGTCGAGGACCGAACGTCGTACTCGCCCCAGGCCCATGCACGCCAGCTGTTCGAATGTACCCTTGCACCGGCATCGTATGCCGGCTGAAGGATATCGGCCATGTCCACAGGGGTGGCCCAGCTGCCTCCGATGGTCTCGGCGGCCTGGAAGACGATCCTGACATCGGGAGCGACACCATCGAAGGTACCGTTGGAGGCGGTCCCCCTGCCGGCGATCGTGCCGGTCACATGGGTGCCGTGGCCGTTCCAGTCCTCGGCCCCGTCGGCGGCGATGTCGTAAATGACGTCGATGGCGCCGTGGAGGTCCACATGCATGTTCGGCAGGTCCCTGCCCATGTCGAGCCCCGAGTCGAAGACCGCCACCGTCTGGCCGAACCCTGTCAGCCCCAGCTCGTGAACGTCCAGAGCCATGATGGCGTGGGTGCTGACGTTATTGGCAGGATATGCCTGGTCCAGTGCTGAGATCCACCTCACCTGGGGCAGCTCGGCGATGGCGCGTATATCCTTGCCGGAGAGACCCATTCCGAGGACAACGGTCTCGGCGTCGTTGCCTGGTTCCAGGCCGGAAGGGGCTTCTGTTCCATCGATGATCGTGATCACCACATCCCCCTCGTGGTCTGGGCCGCAGATGAGCTTCATGGATGGAGTGAACGGTATGATCGCAGTGATAGGAGCTCCCGCGAGTTCGATCCCTGCGTCGAGATCGACCCTTGCGAGGAAGCTGTACATCGGAAGATACTCGTAGAGGACGATTCCGTTGGATGCCGCCCATTCGATGTGCTTCGCCCTGATGGGACCGTCGAACTGGACGATGGACATCCCGTCATTTCCGGGTTCCAAAGTGCCGGCGTCGGGTGTGATCGTCGCGGTCTTGAGGAGGATAGGATACGGTCCCTCGGATCCCTCGACGTCGATGGTCCCGGTCCGTACCGGTGCGAGGCGGTGATCATCAGAAGCAGGTTCCTCGGTCCAGGCGAGGGGCCATCCAGCAACGTCGTTCAGTTGTGAGCCATCCCGGATCATGGGGATGCCGTCGACATTGTCAGCACCGGACATCTCCACCGGCAGGGCCGAGGCTGGAATGACCAATGGCAGGACGAGCAGGATCGAAAACAGCTTGAGATTCATGACACGACCTCCCCCGGGAACGAGGGAAACGGCCGTTCCATAGGAACGGCCGGATTACCTGAAAGATAATGGATTGTATAGATATAGATTGTGGAAACTGTTTGGTCGAACGTAAGAAAAAGGGGGTGAGGGCTACCTGCGGACAGCCCTCGGTTTGCTTCTTCACTGGGTCACCCCAGTGTGATATTGATATTGCGAAACTCCATTAATAAACTTTACGCTGAACGGAGGGGACCGTTACCCGGACGGCTATCACCGTACATTTCACGGCCGTATCGGTCTGCATCGACAGGATCAGATCGACAGGCCTCCAGCTAGGGGATCGATCAAAAGCTGCGAACGGAAGGTTCCCGGCCGGCCTCTCGAAAGGGCGGAGGTCGTTCTCGGGAACTTGTCCCCGGTCAGTGCTCCTCGACGAACTTGTCCGCGCACTCCACAGAGCAGAACTGGTAGTCCTTGCCGTCTACAGTGCGCTTCTCGCCTAGGATCCCGGGTTTCATGAGGTGCTTGCACTGGTCGCAGGTTATGTCGACCGCGCCCACGACCTTCTCCCCGGCCTTGAGGACGCCGTGTCCCGCCTTGCCGAGCGTATCCTCTGTCTTCTTCAGGATTCCCATATGGATCACCCTCTTCAGGTTAGCAACGGGATCGGGCTATTTAAAATCGTTGATGGACGAATCTTGAGGCCTGGCTGCGGCGATCACGCGATCCCGTGGATCCATCCTGAGCGGGAGGTCGTTCACTTGTCCCCGTTGTATGCCGGGACGTCGATGGACCGGTTCCGCTCCCTCCACTCCTCAAGGGGGATGGAGTGCTTCTTCTCCACCTCCTCCCTGTAGGTCGGCCCTCCGTTGTAGGCGCAGAACGGGATGATGCGCATGTCGGGCGTAGTGTAGTGGATGACGCATCGACGGACCCGGTCGATATCGTAGTTGTAGGTGTCCTGGAAGTGCATGCCGCCGATGAACATCGTGCTCCATGTGAAGTCCTGGAGCGGCTTCTTCGTCGGGTCCTCGATGAGGCCCATGATGATCTCGTGGACGTCGAACCCCCCGGGAAGCTTCTCGGTGTGGATGAACTCGCCGAACCGTTTGTCGAACTGCTTGATCAGGCTCTTCCGCTTGCTCTCCTCGCTCCTGTGGATGGCCGATCCGATCTTGATGGCGAACTGGGCCACCGGTGTGTTCACCTTGGCGGCGAGCTCGCTCATCCTGTTGAACATCCCGTCGGCGTCGATGAACCGGGTGACCGGGGTCGCCCGGCCCTCCTGGTCGACAAGCATGAACGTTGCGATGCCGCAATGTGGATGGGCAGTGAAGGCGACCTTGGGCTCGTGGATGGCGCTGACGAGCTCCGATATCACGGCCACCGATGGGACCGGGAAGAAGTCCTCCTTCCTGACGTAATCGGTCTGCTTGGAGAGACGGTCCACAAGGTCGGGAAGGGTGAAGCGCTCCTTCTCCCTCTTGTCCTGGTCTATCCTCCCGGTGAAGGCAACCGGCTGGTAGTTGACCCCGCGAACGGCGAGGCGGTGCTCGATGGCAAAGTCGAGGATCGCTCCCACCTGGTCGTCGTTGATGGTATTGACTATGGTGGGAACAAGTAGCACGGCCAGCGGCTTGGGCTCCCGCTTGCCGGTAACAGGATTGGTCCATAGCGTCTTCTTGGCGTTCTCGATCGCCTTCCTCTTCGTCTCCAGGAGTGGAACGCCCCTCGCCGCTATGTAGTCCGACTCCTTTAGCCCGTCGAACTGAAGGTAGACCGTGTGGAGTCCGGCGTCCAGCATCTCCTGTGCGAACTCGGGCCGGTTGGCCATGATGATCCCGTTGGTGGCCACCTGGATCTGGGGGAACTCCATCTCGCTCGCCGCCTTGAGAACATCCAGGAACCTGGGGTAGATGGTGGGCTCTCCTCCCGAGAACTGCACGGCGGGCGTGGGCACGGGCTTCTGGTCCCGGAGCATCTGAAGCTGGGCGACCACGGATTCGAAATCGGGTTCGAACACGTACCCGGCCTCGTTCGCGTTGGCGAAACATATCGGGCAGCGCAGGTTGCACCGGTTGGTCAGATCGACGTTGGCGAGGTTCGTATGGCTGATATGGAACTCGCAGAGTCCGCAAGCGTTCGGGCAGGCGTCCAGTGAGCCGGCCTTTATAGCCGGGTTCTCCACTCCGATCCCGTCCACGGCGTAATTCTCCACGTCGACGTAGAACTCTGCATCCGACCAGATAAGCTCGCTGAAGTCGCCGTGATCGGCGCAGCTCTTCTTCATTACGGCGCGACCGTCCTCCTCGACTATGGTAGCAGGTATTATCGTCCTGCATTCGGGACACATCGATAGTGTGTCCTTCGGAAGCCCCGTCGCGGAAGAGAACTTAGTAGTTACCATCATACCACCTGTCAATTCAACCATAATATGTGATGATTTAAAGGTTTTGTAGCGAGTGTAGCTACAAAAAGAGGGTGGTGGGGGGTTGTGCGGAAGGCCTTCCTAGATGCCGCGCCGGTCGATTTTCCAAGGGTTTATTTTTTTCATCGGTCCGAGTTTGTAGCCGCGTTTACGTCGTTGGGTGGGAACACCGTACGCACCGCAGCATTGAAGCGTCAAGGCTATGTTGGCAAAATTGGTCCTGATGAAAGGGAACCGTAGGTAGGAATTGCATCAGTGCAGTTCCTCGGCGCTCTCGTACGGGCTCACGGCGAGGGGCAGGTCGAACACCTCGGCCTTCCATCGCAACATGAGCGCGAGCGAAACGATGAGTAGCAGGAACCCGAAGAAGGCGAGGTTCCACCCCATGCCGCCGCCCCAGTCCGATCTCTTCTGATAACCGAACTTCTCCGTGGTGTCGAAGTCCCCCCGGAACTTGCTCGTGAACAGCGGGTACTCGTCCTCGTCGAACTTGTACCGGTAGGGGTAATCTATCTGCTCCCTGCGGTCGTATTCGTCCTCCCAGGTCATTGGAAGGGCAGCGTTCAGATAGAGCGGTGCAAGCAGCGCCGTGACGATGGCGAGGAGCGCGATGAACCTGATATGGGAAGGGTCGAGCTCCTTGATCTTCAGGCGCCTTGCGAGTATGGCGCCGAGAAGGACCAGACAGAAGACTATGGCCAGCGACGATAGGATGCTCGATTTGTAGAACACCTCGGTGACCTCTGTGTATGGACAGTCGTCGTCGTCGTAGTCGAATGACGCGTCCGACGAGGTGCTGTCGTACTCGAGGCCCCTGAGGCCGAAATGCTCGTTCTCCTCCCTCCCCTCGCCGCCGGACTCCTCGCTGTGATATGTCCACCATGGAAAGAACTGCGAGCTAACGAGAAGTATGAGGGCCATGAAGGTCACGAAGAGGACCCAGTCCTTCTTGGAGTATCCGAGCATCGTCCACCACATCGACTTCTTGCAGAGGCCTGGCCGGACGCCGTC
>JANQNJ010000064.1 GCA_028279645.1 Thermoplasmatota archaeon | reverse complement strand
TCCTCAGGCTCTCGCCATCGAACTCCAGCTCCCTGTTCCATTCGCCCACGTCCCCAACCTCACCGACGGTGGTGATATCCTTCTCGGGATACATCGAGACGAAGTGCTCGACCGCCGTGGAGGGTTCGCCGCTGTCGGCCACCAGGAGCGGGGTCTTCCTCATGACCCCGTCGTTGTCGTAATACAGCGCCACAGGCGTGGCGATGAGCGCGTAGTTCGGATCGTCCGCCGAGACCACGATGATGTTGGCCTCCGCACCGCTCCTCGTCGATCTGGAGGCCATGAGGTGGGACAGATTGACCCGGTCATGGTCGTCGTCGCCCTCTCCGACGGCGACGTACGCCAGTGCCGATATGACAAGTATGATCACGACCGCGAAGGTCATGAAGGAGTTCTTCTCGTCCTGCATGGAAGTCACCCTGTGCAGTTCAAAAAACCAGGCTCTAGTATAATATATTTTGTGGTAAAGGGAGCGGGGCAGCAGGCCAGACAGTTTGAAGTGTCGATCATGCCCCGTGTGGGTCGGGAGAAGAATGGAGTGGTGAAGCATTATCGGAACACCGAAAGCCTATATATATATGAAATGTGATAGGGGGCCTCTATCAGTGCTTCGTGTCCCTTCACCACTGCAACACGTTTATATAGGGGAGGGTCCCAAAGAATGCACTGACCTACCCGACGAGGTGCACTGATGCTGCGATTCGGACCGAACGGCATTCCATTATCATGCAAGGGAAGGACATGGTACGACGCCCTTAACGATATCAGCAACCTGGGCCTCAACGCCATGGAGGTACAGCTCATCAGGTCGCTTCGCAACTACGACGACGAGGACCTAGTCGAGGAGCGGGCACGGGTCAAGGAGAGGGCCGAGGAGCTCGATATCATGCTCTCGGTCCACGCCCCCTATTACATGGATTTTCTCGGTAACAAGGCCCATGTGGAGCGCAGTCTCGAATACCTGAGAAAGAGCGGGGTCATCGCCCACGAGCTGGGTGCAAAGACCGTCGTCACACATGTTGGCTTCTACAATCCGAAGTCGAAGGAGGACCCCATCGAGGTCGCCGTCAAGCATCTCAGAAAGGTCCGGGATTGGTACACCGACAGGAAGTACAACATCAACCTGGCCATCGAGATCAGCGGGAAGCAGAGCCTCTTCGGAAGCCTGGAAGAGGTGATCGCCATCAACAAGCGCATCAAGAGGACGATCCCCGCCGTCAACATCGCCCATCTCCATGCAAGGGAGATAGGGCGTTTCAAGAAGAAGATCGACTTCGAGGAGCTCTTCGAGCCGTTCCTGGAGATGAAGCTCCCCTACCTCTACACATATTTCTCAGGCGTGGAGCACGACTTCGAGGGGAACGAGATAAGGTACACCCCGATCAAGAAGGGCGACCTGAAGTTCGATCCATACGCGGAGCTTCTACTCGACCACGAGAAGAAGGACTTCGTCATCATCTCATGCTCGCCGCTTCTGGAGCACGACGCCCAGTACATGAAGGTCATAATGGAGCGCATCAGGGAGAGGAAGCAGGCCAAGGAGGAGCGCGCCAAGAAGAAGGAGGCCGAGAAGAAGGTCGCCGAGAAAGCGAAGCCCGAGAAGCCCAAGGCCGACAAGAAGAAGCCGGAAAAGGGAAAGGCCGAGAAGGCAAAGGCTGCATCCAAGAAGTCGGACAAGGCCAAACCCAAGGCCGACAAGAAGAAGGCTGACAAGCCGAAGACGGACAAGAAGAAGGCGGATAAGGCCAAATCGAGCAAGGCCAGCTCGACGAAGAAGTCTTCGGGAAAAACGGATAAGAAGAAGACGGACAAGGCGAAGTCCACCAAGGCCAGCACGACCAAGAAGTCGTCCGGCACGTCGAACAAGAAGTCCTCGAGCAAGGCCAGCTCGACCAAGAAGAAGGACGACAAGAAGAAGGACGACACCAAGAAGAAATCGACCGGTAAGTCGAGCTCGACAACGAAGAAGTCGTCCAGTAAGTCGGAAAAGAAATCATCGAGCAAGACCAGCTCGACGAAGAAGAAAGACGACAAGAAGAAATCGAGCAAGTCGAGCTCCTCCAAGAAGAAATCATCGAGCAAGACGAGCTCGAAGAAGAAGAAGTGAACGCCCTGCGCATGATGCGCGCGGATATCTTTTGCGAGAGGATCGAATGGAGCAGGCCCTGAGGGAGATAGCCTCCAGGCTGATGGAGCATTACGAGGACGGGGAGCTTACGGTGGAGCGGGTGGGCCGTGTGAAGAAGGGTGTGGCCAAGGAGCTCGGGATGGGGAGAACGCCCGGGAACCAGGAGGTGTTGGCCGTCCTGACACCTTCCGAAAAGGATATGATCGGCCCCTACCTCCAGAGGAAACCGGGAAGGACCGTCTCCGGTGTCGCACCGATTGCAGTGATGACGTCGCCAGAGGACTGTCCCCATGGTAAATGCATGTACTGTCCCGGCGGGGTCGAGAACGACACGCCTCAGAGCTACACGGGCCACGAACCCGCCGCGCTCAGAGCGATCCAGAATGACTATGACGCTTACGAACAGGTCAAGGCCCGGATCTCGCAGCTCGAGGCCATCGGCCATTCCACGGACAAGGTCGATATGATAGTCATGGGGGGCACCTTCACCTCCCGCGAGCCGGACTACAAGCGGACCTACATAAAGGGGATCTACGACGCCCTGAACTGCAGGAGATCGGACAGCCTTGAGTCCTCCCTCCTGGCCAACGAGATCGCCCCTCACAGGTGTATCGGCCTGACCATAGAGACAAGGCCGGACCAGGTCACCAGGGAAATGACGAGGGAGATGCTGGCCTTCGGAACGACCAGGGTCGAGATCGGGGTCCAGACGGTGCACGAAGATATCCTGGAGACGATCGACCGCGGACACACCTCCGAGACGTCGATCGAGGCGACGAGGCTCCTTAAGGAGGCCGGGCTCAAGGTCTGCTACCACATGATGCCCGGCCTGCCAGGCAGCACGCCCGAAAAGGACCTCGACTCCTTCCGGAGGATCTTCGATGACCCGGCCTACCGTCCCGACATGCTCAAGGTCTACCCGACCCTGGTCATCCGGGGGACCAGGCTTCACGATATGTGGGAACGCGGGGAGTATGAACCTCTTTCGACCGAGGGGACTGTGGAGGTCCTTGCCAAGATGAAGGCGGTGGTTCCCGAATGGGTGCGCATCCAGAGGATCCAGCGGGACATTCCGGGGAAGTGCATCGACGGAGGAAGCACCCGCAGCAACATGCGGCAGCTGGTCCAGGAGAGGATGCGGGAGCTTGGGACAGGCTGCAGCTGTATACGGTGCAGGGAGACGGGAAGGTCGGGCAGGATAACCGACGTACGCAGGGCCAGCGCGATGCCGCTGGAGGACCTCGAGCTGAGGTCGATCAGGTACGATGCCTCGGGAGGAACGGAGGTGTTCATCTCCATGGAGGAGGTCAGCGATGCAGCGGAGCCTGGCAGGATCGCGGCCTACGTCCGACTCAGGTTACCTGAGGACGAGGCCCTCGATGATGAATGGGGACGGATATCCGCTGCAGGCGAACCGTGCATCCGGGAGCTCAAGGTGGTGGGGTCGGCCCTTCCTCTCGGTGATCGTGTCGAGGGCGTGTACCAGCACAAGGGACTGGGCTCAAGGCTCCTTGCAGAGGCCGAGACCGTTGCCTCCGACGAGGGGTTCGAAAACATACTTGTCCGGAGCGGTGTCGGTGTCAGAGAATACTACCGGGCCCGCGGCTATCACGACCGCGGACACTATTTAGAAAAGTCGACCTGATCGTCGGGATCAGCTCTCCGACGGCGTTTCCTCGCCGTCCTTCTTTCCGTTCTCCTCTTCCTTGCCATTGGCCTTGCCGTTGCCTGCACCCTTTCGAGCCGTACAGCTGGCATCGAGGCAGGCTTCCCACGGCTTCCCCTTCTTGCCGTAGATGGTGATGACGGGGGTGCCGCACTGTTCGCAGTTCTCTCCCTTCGTCACGATCTTGCCGTAGGGCGGCAGTGGATATGACTGCCTGCACCTGGGATAGTTGATGCATCCGACGAACCGCTTGTTGCCGCGGGTGCTCTTGATGTATAGTGCCCCGCCGCAGCTGCAGGTCCCGAGCTTGATCTGCTCGAAGAGGGCCTTCCTGACCTCCTTGCCGATGGCGTCCTGATGCTCCTCCAAGTTCTCGAGGACCTTGCCGAGCATCTTCCTGGACCGGTCTATGACCTCGTCCATCCGGAGGTCGCCGGACTCGATCTGCCCCATCTCGTCCTCGAGCTCCTTGGTCATGGCCGATTCCGTGATATCGGTGGCATGATCGTGTAGCGATTCCACGACAGCGGACCCAATGGGGGTCGGCTGCGGGTTCTTCCCGGAGATGTAGCCCCGGGTGTAGAGCTTGCTCAGGATCTCGTGGCGCGTGGACTTCGTTCCAAGCCCCCGCTTCTCCATCTCCTGGATGATGCCGCCCTGTGAGAACCTGGGCGGGGGAGAGGTCTCCTTCTCCTCGAGCATCATCTTGCTGATCGTGACGACGTCGCCGGCGGCGAGGGGCGGAAGGAACCTCTCGTTGGCTGGATTGTAGTTGTAGATCAGGCGCCATCCGGGGACCAGGACCTTCAGGCCGCTGGTCTTGAACGGCTCCCCCTCGATATCGAGCTTGATATTGGTACGTTCCGACTGCGAAGGATCGGAAACGGTAGCGAGGAAGCGCCTGGCCACCAGCTCGTATATCTTCCACTGATCTGCATCCAGGTCCTTCCGGTTCCTGGCCTCAACCGGGTAGATGGGCGGATGGTCCGTCGTTTCCTTCTTCCCCCGTGTGGGCTTGATCTCCGGCTTGTCGAGCACGACCGCGGCGTGTGCGGAAAGCTCCTTCACCTTCGTCAGCTCCATCACGATCCCCTTGAGATCGATGGACGGTGGATAGACCGTGTTATCGGTCCTGGGATAACTGATGATACCGCGGGTGTACAGGTCCTCGGCAACCGACATCGCCCTCGAGGGCTGGAAGCCGATCCTGTTCGCCGCCCTCAGGAACTCCGTGGTGTTCATGGGGACAGGCGGGGTCTCGTTCTTCGTGCTCTTCTTCACGTCGGTGATGGTCGCCTCCTTGGCGTCCTTCACTTTTCCATAGACCTCGTTGACCCTCTTCTCGTCGGTGAAACGCTCGGTCAGATGGTTGGCGGTGAACTCCTCCTCCTTGTTGAGTTGGGCCTGGAGGGTCCAGAACGGCTCTGGCACGAAGGCCTTGATGGCCTGCTCCCTGGTATCGATGAGGGCCAGGGTCGGGGTCTGTACGCGGCCGGCGGACAGGAACTCCTTGCCGCCGCGCCTCGATGTGAGCGTGAGATATCTGGTAAGAGTAGCGCCCCAGAGGAGGTCGATGACCCTGCGGGCCTCTGCGGCCCTGGCGAGCTTCGGATCGAGCTCCTCGAGCTCGCCGAAGGCGTCCTCGATGGCGGTCTTCGTCAGTGCGGAGAACCGGGCGCGCTTGATGATCGGGGCATCGTCCCTCCTGCACAGATCGATACCGTTGACAAGCTCCTCGCACCCGATCAGCTCGCCCTCTCTGTCGAAATCGGTGGCGATGATGATATCGGTGTCGTCGCCGGCAAGGGAGCCGAGGAGCTTGGCGATCGACCTCTCGGTCACCTTCTTCTCGGGATCGGAGGTTACAAGGGCACGAAGCTCGCTGGTGTTCCATTTCTGGAGCTCCTTGGGGAAATCGATGTCGATGATGTGCCCGCGGAGCCCGACAACGACGTAGGCGTCGCCGTCCCTCGTGAACTCGTGGAACTCGGCGTTGCCGGCCTTGTTGGTCTCTAGGAGACCCTTGGAAAGGAAGTTGGCAATGCGCCGGGCGGCATTTGCCTTCTCGCAGATGACGAGCTTCATGGTAGGCGTGGCACGTTGCTCCCGTTATTTAAATTTTCGTGATAACTTTCCACATGGCGGGATCCTGAAGACTGCGACCCTGCACGGGAAATATGACCGCAGGGGCGATATCGACCGGGACCGACGGCTAAGAGGATGTGGTCCTGGACCGCCCTCGTATCGATGGCCAGCATATGCCGTTGGGATCAAGTGGCAAGACATTAAATTAAAATACCGAGAGTTTATAATGTGGTAGGGCGATACAGTAACCTCCCAATGGGAGGGTATCAACCTAGTCCAGCTGCGAGGGTAAGTGATGTCAGCGTCCCAGCCAAACAAGAAGCAAAGGTTCTCCCAATACAAGGAGAAGGGTAACGCTTTTTTCGAGGAGAAGCAGTACGGGAAAGCACTGGTTCTCTTCAATAAGGCCATCGATCTAAAGGACGATCCATCACTGCGTCTGAAGCGCGGGATGATCCTCAAGGCGAAGAAGGAATATCCCGAGGCCATCGAGGATTTCGAGGCGGTCCTGGAGAGGGTCCCCGACAACAAGACGGCCCTGAAGAATGTCGCTGATTGCCGGCAGAAATTGAAGGAGGCCGAGCCAGAGGAGGAACCTGAACCAGCTCCGGCGCCCAAGAAGAAGAAGGCCCCCGCTAAGAAGAAGGGAGCGAAGAAGGCAACGCCGCCACCCGCTCCCAAGAAGAAGAGGGCCCCGAGAAAGAAGCCGGAACCCGAGGTTGTCGAGGAGGCCTCATCTGCGGAGGAGCCCGAACCTGAACCGGTCAAGAAGCCGGCGAGAAAGGCGGCACCTAGGAAGAAGGCTCCTGCAAAGCGACCTGAGAGGATGCTCAAGCCCGAACCCGAGTACGAGGAGGTCGCGGAGCAGGAGGAGCCCGAGGTCGTCTACCAGACCTACAAGGAGCCCACGAAGCCATCGCTCGAGCTCCATGGACGCGACAGGCTCGAGGACGTCGTGGGCGATCCGACCCTTAACAAGATCGTCAAGCTCGACCCGGAGTATCTCATGGACTTCGAGCCGGACGCTCAGAGGAAGCTCGACCAGTTCAAGGACCTGAAGGCCCTTATGCGGGAGCTCGAGATCGCCGAAGCCGAGGTCAAGAAGGAGCTCATGATCAAGGAGGAGCGCCTCGAGAGGGAGTGGGAGCGGCTCCGGGAGAGGGAGACCAACATCGAGATCAAGGAGCGCGAGGCCGAGAGCGCATCGGCCATCGTGGCGGAGGCCCGCGAGGGCATGGACGAGTCCAGAGAGGAGCTGGACAAGAGGGAGCTCGAGATCGCTGAGAAGGAGAAGGAGCTCGCCTCCAAGAAGGAGCTCATCCGGAAGAAGATGGAGGAGCTCAAGGTCACGAACACCCAGCTCAACGAGAAGATCGAGGCGTTCAAGCAGAAGACCAAGAGCATGGAGAACAAGGCCCAGAACATACGCAAGCTCCAGATCGAGGTCAAGGAGAGGGAGGAGGCCCTTGAGGAGAGGTCGGCGGCAGCCGACGGCGGCGACGAGGCGCTCACGGCCCTCAGGAGCGAACTGAAGGCGAAGGAAAAGGCCTACGATGAGGAGCGCAGCGCCTTGCAGGAGCGTATTCAGGAGCTGGAAAGGGAGCTGGCGGCAGCAGCGGCCGATGAGGGGACGACGGTGGACGAGGAGGCGGTCAAGGTCCTGAAGACGAAGTTCAAGAAGATACTGAAGGCGAGGGAGGAGGAGAACAAGAAGCTCCAGCTCACGCTGAAGAAACTAGTCAAGAAGCTCAAGCTCACAGAGGAGGAGTTCCTCAACAAGGTCGAATCGATCAGGTCGGCGGGAGGAGACCAGTCGGAGGAGGTGGCCAAGCTCACGGCGACCAAGAAGAAGCTCGCCAAGAAGCTGAAGGACCTGGAGTCCCAGCTCGTGGAGCTATCATCTGCGAAGGGAGAAGGCGGAGACGAGGCCGCGGAGGAGCTGCGCGGGATCATCCTCACCCAGGAGGACGAGATCGAGAAGCTGAGGACCGAGGTGAAGGAGCTCAGGTCCGAGCCGCCGAAGAGCGGGGCGGACGATGAGGAGCTGGAGGTCATCAAGGACCTGCAGGCGAAGGTCCAGGAGAAGGAGATGGCCCTCCGGAAGAGCGAAAAGAGGGCCGAGAAGCTCGAGATCGATCTGAAGAGGAGCGAGAAGGCGCGGGCCGAAAAACCAAAGGAAGTGGTGGTGGAGAAGGAGGTCGTCGTCGAGAAGGAGGTCATCAAGAAGGTCGAGGTGCCCTCCAAGGAACCTGTGAAGAAGGAGAAGAAGAAGCCTGCGGCCGCACCGAAGCTCGGCGATATCGGCGACCTCGACCTGGACCTCGATCTGGACCTGGACATCGATTTCGGCGGACCGAAGAGCGACTGAGGACATCCTGGAGATAAGACTGTTCCCATCCGCGATCGAGTGGAGATGGAGGATGGCATGATGACCACTGAAAAGCGCTTGGCCGGCGAATCTGCAGCATTGTTCGTAAAGGACGGCATGAAGGTCGGCCTGGGCACCGGTTCAACGGTCTTTTTCACGATCACCAAGATAGCGGAGATGATGGGCCACGACATGGCGATCGTGGCCGTACCCACCTCGGTTGACACCGAGACCAAGGCGTTCGAGCTGGGCATACCGCTCATTGAGCTCGGCCCTGAGACCGTTCTCGACGTCACGATCGACGGCACCGACGAGATCACGCCGGACTTCCAGCTCATCAAGGGGATGGGCGCCGCGCTTCTCAGGGAGAAGATCGTCGCCAGGGCGTCCAAGAGGGAGGTCATAGTCGCCGATCCCAGCAAGCTCGTCGAGCAGCTGGGGATCGATTGCGCCCTCCCGGTGGAGATCACGCCCTTCGGGCACAGAAGGACGGTCGGTCACATCGAGGAGCTGGGGGCGGATCCCGTCATCCGCACCGTGGACGGCGAGGAGCTGATATCCGATAATGGGAACCTCATCGTCGACTGCAAGTTCCCGGCGATACCGGACCCGGCGGCCCTGGAGGCCGAACTGAAGAGTATTCCCGGGGTCGTGGAGACCGGGCTCTTCGTGGACCTCGCCACAGACCTGGTCCTCGCCATAGACGGGATGACGATATGGATATCAAAGGAGTCCGCGGCGTCCAACGGGACTACGTGGAAAGAGATACTGGAGAAGCTCAGGTGAGCAGATGTTGGAACCGATCCTTATGAAGATCAAGGCGAAGGAGATCATGTCGCAGGACCTGATCACGGCCAAGCCGGAGGACAGGCTTTCGGACATACTCGGAAAGATGAAGAACCACAATATATCCGAGATGCCCATAGTTGAGAAGCGCAAGTTCCTGGGCCTGGTCAACTACACTGTCATGACGAAGAGGAGGAACCTACCCCTCAGCGCTCAGGCCAGACATATTATGATAGGAACGCCCGGCGTCTCCGCGGAGGACTCGATCCTCGACGTGGCCGATGCGCTCCTTTCCCACGATTACAGGGCCGTTCCTGTCCTTTCCAAGAAGAGGCTCGTCGGCGTGGTGTCCAGGGTCGACATCATCAAAGCGGTCTCATCCATAGATGATATACGCAGGATAGAGATCGAGAAGGTCATGACCCCCGAGCCGCTATCGGTCGGCGAGGAGGAGTCGATCGACAAGGCGTTCAAGATGATCAGCGACCTCGATGAGAGGATCATCCCTGCAATTGACGACAACGGCGGCTTCCTGGGCGTGGTCGATATCAAGGACCTTTCCGGCCTTCTTGAGAAGCGCAGATCGGAGTCCCCGCGGGACACCGGAGGGAGGGACGAGGACGGGGACATCACCGTGAAGGGCATCATCAAGCAGTCGCCCACCTCCGAGAGCGGCGCGAACCTAGGAACGGTCATGGACCAGATGCTCAAGTGGGGCAACACGGTCATACCCATCGTCGAGGGGAAGGAGCTGCAGGGCGTGATCAGCCAGCTCGACATCATGGAGCTGCTCACGACGTATAGGTCCCGTGAGGGGGTCTACGTCCAGATCACGGGCCTCGAGGCCGACCCCGAGATATTCGAGACGTTGTTCACGATAATCGAGAAGCCCATGGACAGGATCTCCCACCTGATGACGCCGGAGCGCCTCCAGGTGCATATCATCGAGAGGAGCCACGGGCACGACTCCGACGGACTGTTCCACATCCGCGGACGGCTGGCGACCAGGAAGAAGCTCTTCTCGTCCAGCGAGGAGGGATGGGACCTCTACAAGTCCCTCGAGGAGCTCATGGACCACCTGGAGACCCAGGTGCGCAAGTGGCACGACAAGCACACTCGATGAGGCCGTGAGCTAGGGTAGTTCCATTCTTTGGCCCTCTATGTTGAGGGCTCGTTATTCTGCAGCGTCAGCTTTTAAGATGGAGGGACTATTCTTCGTCCTTCTTCTCATCCTCTGTTTCAGCTTCTTCGTCTGCTGGATCGGTCTCGGGGTCCTCAGATGAGTCTTTCTCAGCCTCTTCCTCAGGTGTATCTTCTTCATCGGCGGCTGGGGCCTCATCGTCCTTGCCGGCCTCATCGGAGGCCTCGTCGTCCTCGGCCTCCCCCTCATCCCCGGCGTCCTCTTCGGGCCCTGCATCGAGGTCAGCGCCGCATTCTGGACAGTCCACTGCGTACTCGTCCTCCACCTCATAGCCGCATTCAGGACAGAAGAACATGTCATCGTCCTCCCCGTCCGAAGACCCATCGTCCATGGACCCCATCTCCTCCCCACCCTTCTGCTTGGGTCTCAGAAGCATTATCAGCAGAAGCATTACCACAACGAGAACGACGACGATCACCATGATCATCATCATGCTGGATTCCTCGTCGTCATCATCGCCGCCGTCGCCTGGGACAGGTGTGGTGTCCAGCGGCGCGAAGATGGTGAGGTGCGTGAGGTTGGCCCAGATCAGCTTGTTGGCGGTGTCGACGCCGCTGTTAGCGATCTTGACCCATTCCAGCTTAATCTCGTCGTAGTAGAACATCCTGAGCTTGCTCTCGTCGATGCCATCAGGTACTGTGACATAGGTTACAGTAATATTGATCCACTTGATTCCGACGAAGCCGGTGGTCTTGATCTTGAAGAATATCCCGATGTCGCTCACGTTGTCGTTGGAGGGATCGGTAGCTAGTGACAGGTCCAGGTTCCCGGTGCCGTTTATCTTGGCCTTCACCTCGACGCGGGCTCCGGAGGTAAGGTCCAATGGTGTCAATGTGAGGAGCCTCTCCTCGGGTAGCACATCGATCTCAACTGGGTCATCGATGTCCGCGGGATGAGTGGTCTCGTCGGTACCATCGCTGGCAAGGATGTAGTACTCGATATCATCGGTCACGAAGCTCGATGGGATGTTGACGGTGAAATTCTCACCGTCCCCTGTCATGTTCTTCATGGTATAGATCGCGTCGCCGACATGCCTGTAGTGAAGTACGGCCTCGATGGTGTCGTTGTCCGTATCGGTTATCCTTGCGCGGATCACAATTGTATCGCCCTCGATCGCGGCCGTAATGTTGTTGTGGTAAATGACAGGCGGAGTGTTATCGATAGGCGACACCACTGTGACCATATGGACCCCGATCTCCGGATGGGTCGCATTGTTGCTCCACTCATCTGCGGCGAAAATGTAGTACTCGACCCCGGCGGTGGTGACGTTGGCTCCAGGTATCGTGCCGGTGTATGTACTGTTGACGCCGTTCATAATGGCCATCATCCATGTCCCGAGGGGTACGCGGTAATACAGGGTCACGTTGGCGATAGCCGAGAGGTCGAGGACCTCGGCGACGATGTCAATGGCCTCGGTCTCGTTCGAATCTGTGACCGGGAAGTGGCCGATACTGGGAGGCTCCTGATCCACATATGAAGTGTTGATCTCGAACCACCTGGTCTCCGAACGGGCCTTGTCCCTACCGTCGTCGACCTTCACGTACCAGTGGTAGGTGGTGCCGTTGGTGAGGTTCATCATGGCCATCGAGGTACCGGTGCCGTTGTAGAACGCCATCGGGTCGACGTCGTCCTCGAAGTACAGGGTGTACGTCAGGTTGTCGTCGTTCAGATCGGAGCCGATCCAGGAAAGGGTGATGTTGAGCTCGTTGACCGTGCTCCCGTTGTTGGGGAACACGAGTGAGACCTGGGGAGGATCGTTGGGAGGACGGTTGTCGATCGAGATGTTCTTGTAGAAGATGACGTGGTCGGTGCCATCGGAGACGTTGAACCTGAGCTGAATCGTTCCCATCTCGTCCGGTAGATACATGGTAGTGTCCAGCTGGAAGGTGTGGTTCTCGCCGTCGCCGTCAGCCGACAGGTTCATGTTATCTCCGGTGAAGGTGGTAGCGGTCCAGTTGATCTCCAGGTCGATGCGATGCTCGATGGTGATGTTGACCAGGTCCTCGTTGTCGTCGAACAGGGTGATATTTATCTGGACCGTACCGGAGCTGCCGTCCGGAACGTCCTCGATCCCGGCGTAGGGTGGAAGGTTGGCGAGGACGGAGTTGTTGATATCGATCACGATCTCGTAGGCGCTACCGTTCACGTATGCGTCGTTAGGGGTGATCGACAGGTTGAAGACGCCTTCGATGCCCGAAAGGTCCAGGTTGCTCCTCCAGATTATCATGTGGGAGATCCCAGAACCGTTCGCGTCGAGATCATCAACCACGCCGAGGACGTTCGCCGTCATCGGCGCCATGGTATCGTTCCAGAACATAACGTAGATGTCGATCGGGTCGTGATTGTCGTCGAAGAGATCGAAAGTGATGTTAACGTATCCAGACTGCTCGCCGGTCACGGGATCAACGGTGACGATCGGAACATGGTTCAGGATGGTGAAATAGAGGTAGCCGCTCGTGTTCATATCGAGAACCTTCATTTCGGAGTCGTTCCTGAAGGCCATGTCCGCAGTGCAGTGGAAGTAGTCGGTGTTGTTGTGATGCTGCGTGATCCGGAGGTACGGAACATCGATCATCGAGATCGTGCCGTTCATATCCGTCACGGGGTCGACGCCTCCATAGAAAGGCGTCGCGTAGTGGGTGGTACCGTTGCAGGTGACGTTGATCTCGGCACCTTCCACAGCCGGTCCATCCGAGCTGTTCACCATGATGTCGAGGTAGTTGTAGAAGGTCAGTACCGGACCGGCCTCGTTGAACTGGATCCTGGACAGGTTGATAGTGGCGTTGTAGAATTCTATCACGGTTCCCGAGGACACCCTAAGATCGACGGAGTTGTTGTAGAACGTTGTGTCGTAGACCTCCATGGATGAGTTGAATATGTTCATACCGTAGTTGGCCTCGCCGATCATGGAAGCGACGATGGTCACATCGTTCAAGGTGTGTAGGATCAGAGTGTTCATGAAGACGCAGTCCTCGAACCACATCGTATCGCTGTCCACGAAGTTCAAAGCATTACCGGTGACGTTGAACGTCGTGTTGTACACGTAGAGTCCCTTGGACTCGTACATCATGATGCCGGTGTAGGACCCGCCTAGGTAAGCATCCCATATGGTGATGTTGTCGTTCCAGTTGAAGTAGATGGACCCGCTGTCGAAGAGGTGCATTCTCTCTATGGTGATGTTCGTACAGTTGTAGATCTCCGCACCGCTTGCCAATGAATCCAGCGCGGTGATGTCGTAGATGGTCACATTGTCGCAGAGCCAGAGGACGAAACCGAATTGGTTGTCCGTGAGGTTAGCGTTGATGATCTCCACGTCGCTGCAGTTCACCAGGTTCAGTCCGTAGCCCTGGTTCGAGATGATAACGTCATAGAGCGTGACATTGACGCAGTTGACAAGAGCGAGATAGGAGATATTGTCGGTGCCGTTTATCATGACGTCGGTCTCGTTGTAACGGACCACTACGGGTATGCCCCAGCAGTTGACGTTGTCGATCACGATGTCCCCGTAGTCGGTGTCCAGATCGATCTCGAAGCCGTACCTGGATACGTTGATCTCGATATTACGGAACGTGCTGGGTCCAAGGGTGCCGAGGTCCATTCCGTCCATTCCCTCCATGACCACGTTCTGGATGAAGAACGAACCACTGCTGGCGCGGACGCATGCATCGGAAGCGTTGATGGTGGATGATCTCAGGTCGAACCCTGAATTGTAGGAAGCGATGCCGTGGCCGTCATCGTCCCCGTGGGTTGTCCTGATGTTCAGATCCTTGAACACCAGGCCATATGCGTCATTAAGCCATATTCCCCTCTCCCGGCACTCGATGTTCAGGTCCCTGAGGGTGACGTTGTTCTGGTTGATGAATATCGCATTGTGACCGCTGATGAACTGTATGTCCTCGACTGTGACGTTGGGTGCAAGGATCCTGAACTGCGTAGACCATGGCTGATAGTGATCTATGACCGTTGTCGATCCGTTGCCAATGATATCGACAGAGCGCTCCACCCTAACGGACTCCTCGTATGTGCCGGAGAACACCCGGACGGTGTCGCCGTTGGTCGCATTGTCGAGGCCGCGCTGGATCGTATCGAACGGATGCTGATATGAGCCGTCCATGTCAGGATCACCGGCGTTGCTGTCGTCGACGTGGATCGTGAGGTTAGCCGGCCTGGTGAAATTGACTATGGTCGGTCCGTCGGTGGTGGCATTGGTCTCGTCCCACCACGGCCCCATCATGACGGTGATGTTGGTGATGTTCGTGATCGGAGTATCCGTGAGCCAGTACGACCTGTATAGCGGATAGAGGACCTCGATCGTGCCGTTGTCATCGGTCACGGGATCGTCCCCGCCGTAGCTCACCGTCGAGTATATAACGGTGCCGTTGACCTCCACCTCGATCTCGCATCCCACCACAGGATCGCCGTTCTCGGTCTCGACATACACCCAGAGCGGATTGTAGATCCGAAGCGCCCCGTAAGTGGTGTCGAACTTCTCCTTGAAGAAGGTGCAGTTCGTTGCGTTGACCAGTGCATCGTTCAGTATGATCGATTTCTTGGTGGTGTTCCCGAAGTATGTATCGGTGACGTTCAGGAAGCCCGCGGTGAGGTTCATGTTGATGTCGTTCTTGTTGAAGTACGCCTGCAGGGTGGTCCGGTTCATGTATCCGCCGATGGTCCCGTTCTCGCACTTCGTCAAGTTGGCGGTGACCATCACATCGAATGTGTAGGCCAGGTAGAGGCCGATCGTGGAGTTCGTTGCTACGATGTTCGTGACATTTGTGTCGTAGAGGCCGATCAGATAGGCGGCAACGAAGTCGGACCTGGATACGGATATGTTGGTCGCGGAGGAGTTGAACATGCTGTAGAAGATGAAGCCGTATGTGCAGCGCTTGACAGTTACGTTCTCTACCGTAGTGTGATTGCCAGCGGTCAGCATGATGCCGTAGCCAGAGGATTCTATCACGGTCACGTTCCTCAGTACAACATAGGTCAGGTTCTCCCATACCATGCCGATAGCGGTGGAGTTCTTGATGTAGACGTCCTCGAAGGTCACGTTGGTGAAGACACCGCCCTCGAACGACTTGTTGCTCGCATCCTCGATGTGCAGACCTCTGACCGTGACGTTGTCGAGGTACATCATGACCACCGAGTATTCGGAGGACGAATTGTACGTGCTGAGGTCCTCTAGGGTAGAGTTACCTATGTAGCCCAAGTAAAATCCAATGCCGCTGCCCCGGTCGTCGATCTCAGAAATGGTCCCGTTGTCGATGAACAGCATATAGGCCGAATACATGCAACTCCTGGTGGTAACATTGTATACGGTGAGATTGTCGGTGAACTCGAGATAGAGAGCTATGTCCTGGACTATCGCCCTGATGTCCCTGATCTCGATCCAGTTGGAGCCGTGCGAGAAGACCGCAGCCTGTCCGCGATCGAAGTCGCCGTCGATGATTGTGATGTTCTCGCACCGCATGAGGTAGATGCCGAACCCGTCGTTCCTCAATATCACGATCTCCTCGAAGTCGATATCGTAGCATTCGTAGAGGTTCAGACCCTCGATGGAGCGGTTCACGGTGATATTGAAGATGTTCAGGTCCTCGCACCATCTCATCCTCAACGGGAAGGGGACGTATTTGAAGTTCATGTTCTCCACGGTCCCCGTACAGTTGATGAGCCAGATCCCGTTGGTCGTAACGTTGTCCAGGGACACGGTCTCGTCGACCAGGTAGAGGATCTCGGTGCCGTTCCGCGTCAGACCCTCAACGGAATGCCTCCAGTGCTCGATCCCCTCGCCCTCGATGGTGAGGTCCCACCCGTTGTGCAGGATCTCGATATCCCGAAGGATGCATCCGGTGGACCAATCAAGGGTGATCGGCTTGTTGTCGATGTCCTCGATCAGGATGTCCCTCAATGTGACCTTGGACTGGTTGACGAGGATGCCGCCGTTGGTCAGATTGATGTGGATGTGCCGCAGCGTACTGTTCTCCACATGCCTGAGGGTGATCGCCCATGCGTCGGATTCGTTGTAGATCCGTACGTTCCATATCAGGAGGTTGTGGATCGTATCGAAGCCCATGTGCGAGACCTCGATCGCCGTGCTGGAGCCGTTGAAGGACAGGTTGTGAAGGGTGGTATCGTTCACGCCCACCCGGACGCCCCTTCCTTCTCCCTTGAAATAGACGTTGGAGATGTTGACCCCCGGACCCTCCACGGAGAAGGCAAGGTCCCCGGTGCTGGTCCTGGCCTTCATGTTGCTGAGGGTCCCGCCGCCGGTGAACCGGCAGTAGGTGCCCATCGAGGTGATGGCGAGGATGGTATTGTTACCGCTGCCCTCGACCAGGATCGGCCGGTTCAGGTCGAAGTCGTACTTGTACGTCCCATTGAGGACCTTGACCTTGTCGCCGATGGTCGCCCCATCGATGCCCTCCTGGATCGTGTTGAACGGATGGCTGATGGAACCGTCCTCATCAGGATCACCGGTGTTGTTCGCGTCGACGTAGATGGTCAGGTTCGCCGGACGGGTGAAGTTCTCCCAGTGGGTCGTGTTCATGTCCACGTCCCTCATGACCTCCCAGGGCCCGAGCTTGACCGTTAGATTGGTATAGTTGTAGGAGCCTGTGGACGACCCGTTGAAGCCCATATACGGGATCCTCAGCCATTCGATGAGGCCTGTCTCGTCGGTGGTTGGATCGCTTCCGCCCCAGTGATCGGTGAGATAGGGATATTCCACATCGCTCTTGAGCTTCACCTCGATGTACTGGACAGGCGTCCCGTCGCTGTCGTTGATGTACATATGCAGGAAGTTCGAGGCCTCGAGGTAGCTGTTGGCATCGACATCGACGTTGGAAGCGTTGAACTCGGTCTGGGTCAAGTAGCCGTAGGAGTCATCCATATCGATGAGCTTGCCTGTGGTGTTCTTGATGGAGGTGTTGAAGATATCGAAGGTCGAGCTCAAGGAGGACAGACCGGTGGTACCTCTTCTGATCCTGCACGATTCGAGCATCTCACCAGATGACCATCGGAACTTCACATCGGCCGTTGATTTCTTGGCGGTGATGTTTATCAACCGGTTGGACTGCGAGGAGAAGCTCTCTATGCCCGAGATCGATGCTGAGTCCGCGGTCCCATCACGGAAGACATTGTTCTGAGCGAGCTCGATGGCCACTCCATATTCTCCGCCGGTCGTAGTGAAGTTCGATACGGTATTGAACGTGGATGAGCTGATATAGATATTGAGCCGTGAGTTGGATATGATCGAGTCCCCGGTGTCGTAATGGCTATGCCAAATGTAGAATCCTACATCGCAATCTGTGAGGTTCAGGTCTGAGTAATAAGAATACTCCTCGTAGTTCCCGTATACGCCGTACAATAGGACATTGCTGACATTGATCCACTCGTATAAGTTCGAGGTTCCCCTCAGGACCGTGATCCCGTGAATGCTGTGAGAACCGCCGATCACGGTGATGTTCCTGAACGTGCAGTTCTCTACATACTCCATCTCCAACGCAACGCTGACGTTCTCCGCATACAACTCCTCGATAAGAACGAAATCGCTGTGGGTCATGCGAATGGCACGGTCGTCGTGGTTCGTGTATGTGATGTTCCTGAAAGTGCCGTTGTCGATACCTGTCGCGTAAAGGCGATCGGTGTTGTTGTAGGAGATATCCTTCACCAGAGCGCCAGTACCTCCGGAGATATGCAATGGGTCCCCGCTGGTGCTGCCGAGCTCCGAAACGGTGATATGGTCAACGTTCTGGAAGTTGAGCAACCGTGTGTCGTTGACAGCCGCCACATCGGACCATTCCTGCATCTCGCCGTAGTGGACATCGGCGCCGTAATTACAGTCCATGAAGTAGATGTCCGATACGGTCAGATCGTGGCTGTATGCGATTATCATACCGTCCATCGCCGGGCCGATAGTGAGGTTATCCAGAGAACCTGAACAGTTCACAAGCATCAACCAGCGCAGGAGATCGTCAGCGATGTCGACCTCCTGGTCCCTGTAGTACTCGATCACCTCGCCGTCGAGATAGTTGTCGTCTCCGAATCCTAGGGCATAATCCCAGTACGAGGTCCCATGCACGTGGGGCGAACCCTGTGCGTTCGAGAACCTGCAGTCGTACATGCTCAGATTGTCCGAATCCAGGAAGGAGAACGAGCCGTCGGTGTTGTTCGTCCTGAATCCTGTGAAGTTGCCCCTGGAGCTGTACTGAACGTAGATCGCTTCCCCGCCGATATCGTCTATCGTGGCATCATGCATCTCAAAGTCCTCGATGGAGGAGAACGACAGGCCTCCGTAGCTCTCGTTCATCATCATATCGAAGAAGGTCACGTTGTCGCCATGGTTAACCTGCACAAGATACATCGAGTCGTTAACCTGTCCGCCGGTAAACGTCACGTTACTGCAGTAATCTAGCCTTATTGCAGCTGAAGTGGTCCTCCAGATATCCAGTCCATCGAGAGAGATGTTGAAGGACCATACACCATAGAAGCCGAACCCGCTGGACCCGTTTACGACGACATCCGTTACAGAGAGGTTCTCGTCGGTAGATATTTGGATACCGTAGTAATAATTGGAAACGATGCAGTCGTGGACAGTGACGTTGTCGGCATCCACCAGTATACCCGTATCCGTCGTCGAGTTCATCAGATAGAGACCCGAGACGCTCACATTGTCGGCTTCGATATCGATCCCCTCGCCGAGGTTCTGGGTATCGAGGATGGTATCATCCGTACCGTTGCCGATGATGGTGAGTTCTTTGTAAACCCAGACGGATTCCTCGTACGTTCCGTTGTATACGAGGAGGGTATCCCCATCCGACGCGCCGTTGATGGCGGTCTTGAAGGAGGTATAGTCCGCCCAAGCGCCTCCGTCATCATCTATGATGATGGTGTCCCCGGCGGTGGTCCCCACCGCTAAGGCCAGCAGTATCAATCCTGTGCATGCTACGAGAAATAAGCCTCTAGTGTACATCTTATCCCACCTGTTAGAAATATCTAGTGTAATATATACGTTTGTATAGGTGTCCAAGAGGGTCCAGTTCCGTTGTGGCAAGTATTATCTATCAATCCATCTTTCGTGGAATCGATGCATCTCCGTATCGACGGTGGAGGGACACTACCTTGAAGGGAAAGGGCGATGGCGAGGCCGAGAAGAAGGGCTCCACTCCCAAGACGGTGAAAAAGGCCAAGGGCAAGCCCAGGATGGACGAGGTGGAGACCGAGCAGATAGTCATCCCTTCGGTGGGCTGGTCGGCACCTATCTGCCTCAAGGCCCAGAAGATGTCCGGGATATGCACCGGTTTGCTCGAAACGAAGGGTTGGGAGTTCGAGAAGTCGGATTCGATCAAGAACTTCCAGCAGATCGTTGCGGTGATATCCTTTCCCAAGTTCTCATACGTCTTCCGTTTCGAGGTGAAGGCGCCCCAGGAGATGTACATCGACTTCTACGACACACAGCCAACTCATGCAGCGGAGCTGCACTTCATCGAGCTCACATATCCAGTTGATGCCAACATGGACCTCATCCATAGGTTCCTACATGACCTCGTTGAAGTGATGCCAAGGAAGCCGTGGGAGTTCTACCTCAGGGAGAGGTTCAGGTACGGCTTCGCCGTCCCGGAGTTCCTCCGGGCCAAGAAGATTTGGAGGATCGCACTGGACGGCGGCCTTCCTAGGACCATGAAGAAGTGGCCGTGGAAGAAGTGAGCACTGGACCCTCATGTTATTTCTATATCGAGCCCGCGGGCTGAGACATGATATGAATATCATTAAGGCTTCCAATGGGCCTACTTTCTCAGGATCCGCAGCGGGTTCACCCTTCGGGCCACTCCCAGAGGGACGTCCCTGGCCACGCGGGCCATGATCTTCGCCTTGTTCCTCGAGGAGCTTATTGTGCCCATGAACAGATTGGCGTAGAGCTCGGTCAGGACCTTGTCCATGGAGGCGAGCTTGATCAGACTGGTCCCGCGCTTCGCAACCTGTCGTGCGAAGAACCTGTTCACACGGAGGTCCTCGCCCCAGGCCTCTGTCCAGAGGGTCTGGTAGCGCCTCAGTATCGATGGTGAGAGGTCGTTCTTCTCCAGCGCCTCGTTGAGCGTGATCGACGCGATCTTGCCGGAGTGCATCGCATAGTAGATGCCCTCGCCGGAGAGAGGCGAGACAAAGCCTGCCGCATCGCCGACTATCAGGGCCCTGTTGCCGAACGTCTTGGCAAGGGGGCCGCTGGCGGGGAGGGGCGCTCCGCGCATGTTCTTCGACTCGAGCTCATCGGGCACGTAGCCCTCCTGCTTGAGCATCTGGATGTACTTGTCGAACTCCTCCTTCAGGTTGAGGTCCTTGACCTTCTCGGGCTTCGGCCAGAGGCCGATGTTCAGGACCTCTGTCTTCGGGAAGACCCATCCGTAGACGGAGTCGTTGTAACCGTGATGGAAGAGGGAGGTGTAGTCCTCGCCGTACTTGTCCTTGATGAAATCGGGATCGACCGGGAACTCCTCGACCAGGGCGATGCCGATATCCTCCTCTGACCAGTCCGGTAGGCCGTTGGACCTCCGGATGTGCTTGGCAACGAGGTCGTGCGGACCCATGGCGCCGATGACGGCCTGTCCCGTGAAGGACTCCTTGTCGGTTGATACGGTGACCTGGTCGTTGTCGATCCTGATGTCCTTGACGCGGTGATCCTCCTTGAGGTCGGCGCCGGCCTCGGCTGCGAACCGCACAAGTGCTGCGTCGAACTCCCGCCGGCGGATGTTGTAGAACAGCGGCTTCTCGGAATGGTACTCGACGGTGTATGCCAGGGTGGCGTCGAAGGACATGTGGCCCTTGCAGGTGCCCTCCAGGAAGAGGTCCATGTTGTCCATGAGGTAGTCGAACTCGTCGACGTGCCGTACGAGTCCGCCGCCGCAGGGCTTGTCCCTTGGGAAGACATCCTTGTCCAGAAGGAGGACCCTGCGGTCGGCCTCCGCCAGGAACTTGGCGGCG
>JANQNJ010000063.1 GCA_028279645.1 Thermoplasmatota archaeon | reverse complement strand
CCAGGGAAGGAACTCCACATGGCTAAACGGGACAAGGAACGGTTCGGGAGCCCATGAGGTGGATATCTCCCTCCAGGCGCCTGACACCGATTGGGTCGTCTGGAACGGAGAGAGGAACGTTACCTGGCCCAGGACCTATGATAACGTTACCATTCTTGCGGAGGCCGGCCTCGCAGTGGAGGACTGGGGCCACCTGGTCCTCGACAACGTGACGCTCCTGATGAACTGGAGCGGGGCGGGTCCGGTGGACATCTCGATAGGGTCCGGGGCGACCCTCGAGATCAAGGGGTCCAGGATCGATGGGTTCTCGCGCAGCGGATCCTATGGCATCCTCCTCGACGACATGATATTCTTCCCAACCCTTGCAGTATCCGATTCGACCATCATGAACGCCGGCCTGGCCCTTGATATAAGGGACGCGCTCGGGTTCGGCATGAGCAATGTGACCATCGGCGCCTCTGCTACGGGCGCCCTCGTCCAAGATGCGCCAAATGCGGGCGCCTTCGAGGATTGCACCTTCCTTTCCAACGGCGTGGGGGCCGAGATCGAGGCGGGAGGGGTGCTGAGCGACTGCTCCTTCGTCTCGAACATGGTCGGCCTAAGATCGGACTCGGGCATGCTGGCCTGGAACATCACCTTCGAATCCAACCATATCGGGATGAAGCTCGACAGCAATGTCACCGTCCAGCAGTGCGAGTTCATCAACAGCTCCATCGGGATCCTAGCCTCGAAGCCGGTCGTCGACTGTGTCATCGAATCCTCGGTCTTCGATGACGATCGAATATCTATCGACCTGCAGGCCGGGGCCGAGAACCTCACGATCTTCGGAAGCGATTTCACCGGCCAGGTGGCAGGACTGGCCTCCACCGGACCGTTCAACCGCTCCACGGTGGTAGGGAACACCTTCTCCGACCTCACCAGGGCGATCTACCTGACAGACCATCAAGGTGACCTGGAGATCGTCAACAACGTGATCCTGAACGTCCAGCGGGCGCTCAGCATCCTGGGCGAGGAAGGCGCAAGGTCGGGCGGGGTGAGGTTGAAGGGGAACGGGATCAACGATACCTCCTACGGCATGTACCTTTCCTATGCGTCGAACGTCACGGTGGAGACCACGACGATCTCCAACGCCACCATCGGCGCCTACCTCTGGCACTCTAACATGACGGCCATCGACAACTCTACTTTCGAGGACAGCGAGGTCCAGGACATGCTGTTGTACTTCAGCAACATGACGCTCATCAATGTGACATGGGACGCCGATCCGGGCGTCTTCTCGTCGACGCTTGATGACATGAACCTCCTCAAGGTGAGGGTTCTGGCCCCGAACATGACCGCCCTGAACGGGAGCGGTGTCAGGATAGCGGCCAAGGGAGGGCAGGGGGAGCCGTTCTACGAGAGCATCCTGTTGAACGGTTCCGATCCTGACACGAACGGCAACGGCTATATTCCGTGGATCAGAGCTCCATACAGAAGATGGTCCCCCAACGGCAAGGAGGACACCGCCCTTGTGATCACCGCGGCCCACGGCGCCTGGCTCGAAAACAGGTCTATCAACCTCTCATCAAGCAGGACCGAGGTTCTGATCAAGGACCTTGTGATCCAGGGGAGCGAGAGCTGGACCGATATGATCGTCAACCTCTCGACCGACCTATACATCCCATCCGGCACCAGGCTCACCCTCGAGAACACGACCCTGGACATGCAGCGGCCCGGCGAGGACCACCTCCGCATCTGGGTGGAGGGGGAGCTGATCCTGGAGCGTTCGGTGGTGACCGGCGACCCGGGCTACGATGTGTACACCGTGGGCGGGGGCCTGCTGGACATGAACGGAAGCACCATTGACGGCTGCGGCCGATCCGACGGAGGGAGCAGGGGTATCTACTTCGAGAACGGGAACGGCTCGATCATCGGCTCCCGGATAACGAACGGATCGAAGGGGATCCTGGTCGGTGCCGGGGCCTGGAATAACGAGGTCGTGGTCAAGAACACCACCTTCGAGGGGCTCGACTCCGGGATCGAGGCATACGACGATATCGAGATCTTAGGATGCGATCTGAACGGGATCTCCACAAGGGCCATCCATGTGGAGCTGGACGGCGCGTCCGTAACTGATTGCACTATCGACAACACTAGCTACGGTATCTCCCTGCACGGAGAGGGTGCCACGATCACGGGCAACACCATCGAGAGCGGCGTGAACGTCGGAATATTCATCAACGGGCTCCCGACCGAGATCAGGGACAACGTCATCGCTGCGAAATCGAACGGGGTCTGGGCAAGCGGCGCGTGGGGGCTTGTGATCCGGGACAACTTCTTCGTTGACTGCGGGGTCGGCATCCTCGTTGAGGGGGGAGGGAACACGACGGTCCGGAAGAACGATTTCGACGGGTGCACCGTGGCCGTGGAGATCGCGGGCAGCGGGCAGGGTGACCTGGTCAGGGAGAACACGGTCTCCGACGCCGTGGTCGGTATCAGGATAGACGACGCCGACGGCAGGACCGTCAGAGGAGAGATATCATACTGCACGATATCCGCCTCGTCCATCGGTCTGGAGATGGAGGAGGTCCTGAACTTCACGATAGACAACAACGCGATCACCATGAACGGCTCCGGAACGGGGATCGAGGTGACCGACAGCCTGTCGAACGAGCTGACCGAGAACAACGTATGGAACGCGGTCAACGGCATGAGGCTCGAGGGCTCCTCCGACAACGACATCCACTGGAACAACATCTCGTCGGAGCCCGACGGTTTCGGGATCATGTTCGAAGACCTTGAGATCAACAGGTTCGGCGAGAACAACAAGATCAACGGCGAGGTCTTCCATTACTTCACGAAGCTCGAAGGCCAGGGTTCCCTGGTGAGGGCGGGATACAGCATACTTGCCAGCAACATGACGAACCTCGGCCAGATCGTGGTCCTGAAGATGGAGGACCTGACGCTGAAGGACTGCACGCTCACATCCGGAAGCTCCGGGATCTACGTCCACGATTCCGAGAACATCGTGATGGAGGAGATCACGGCGGAGTTCAACGATATCGGAGTGGTGGTGACCGATTCCAGGGAGATCGATGTCCTGGATTCGTACCTGAACGACAACGGCGTCGGCCTTGACATCAGGTCCACTGACGAGATATCCTTGATCGACTGCATCCTGTCGGACAACGACGTGGGGCTCTATGCCGAGGATGTCTCCCTGTTCACGATGAACGGCACCCTGATGGAGAGGGTCGCCATCGGCATCGACCTGTCCAACGCCGACGATGTGGAGGTCATCGACACCGAGATATCCTCCCACGGGATCCCGTCCAGCGATCATGCCGTCGATCTGTACTTCTGCTCCGACATAGTCATGAGCGGTCTGGAGATATCGGGGTACAACGGGATCAGTGCGGTCCAGACCGGGCTGTACGTGGAGCACGCGGACCTGGGGAGCACCAACAGCGAGCTGGAGGCCCAGGACGGTTCCGAGGCCGTCCTCTACAACGTTACCTATTCACTCTCCAAGATCGCGGTCACCAACAGCATAATCGAGGAGAGGGAATGGTTATCGGTAAGGACCCTTGATGGGACCGATCCACTCGATGGTGTCGACGTCAGGATCGTACAGCAGGGGAGTGATGTGTACGCCACGGCCGGGTACGGTGGGACCGACGACCTGACGAACGCCAAGGGACGCATAGACCCTGTATGGCTCGTCGTCCTACAGATGAAGGATGCCGGTACCAACTATCCGAAGATCAAGGTCGACGTCCGGAGATCGGGGTACGGCTTCGGGCCGATGCCGGTCGAGGTGAACCTGTCCGGGCAGACATATCTGGAGATATTCACCTCCAGGGTGAACTCGCTCGCAAAGGTGGCAGGTGACGAGCAGAAGGCCAATGTCGGCGACACCCTTCCGGTCCCCCTGACCGTCCGTGTGGTGGACAACTATGCGATCCCGCTCTTCGGGGTGATGGTGGACTTCGAGGTGGTGGAGGGAGGCGGACTCCTGAGCTCCACATCGGCGCTGACCGATCTCAACGGAACCTGCAGTGTCGACCTCACGTTGGGAACCGCACTAGGGTCCAACATTGTGGAGGCATCGATAGGTGGATTGACGGTGCGATTCTACTCCAATGCCAGCCTCCAGACGTTCAACTTCTTCACGGTCTCTGGCTCGGGCCAGTTCGCTCTGACCGAGACCGCCTTCGCCGACCTCTTCGTCGTCTCCCTGCGGAACGAATACGACCTTCCGGTCGTTAATGAAACGGTCAGGTTCGAGCTTGGACCGGGCGCATCCTCGAGCTTCGATGAGGACGGCGTCAAGGGGACGAAGAACAATGTTACCGACGATCAGGGTCTTGCGATGATCGTCCTCTATGCGGGCGATGTCCGTGAGAACGGGACGATCACGGCCTCCGTGTTCAATCTGTCGGCGAACTTCACGTACAATGTGGTCAGGATGACGCCGGTGTTCAACGTCCAGGACGGCAAGCTCGCCGCCACCCGTCCGATCCTGTTCGATCCCGAGGGGACGGAGGGATCGGTGGAGACGTTCATGTTCGACTTCGGCGACAACACGAGGTCGAACTGGACGCTTACGGGAAGGGAATGGCATACGTACGCTAAACCGGGTACTTACACAGTGACCCTGTTCACCCGGCACCACAGCGGACTGACCGCGAACACATCCACCAATATCACGATCAACAAGGCCCCGCGGGAGAAGGTTGAGAGGACCAAGTCGTTCAACGGCTGGTTGATCATCGAGATCCTCATCCTCCTGATCTTCCTGATCATATTCTACGCCATCAGCAGGTCGTTCATCCCGGTCCAGGTGGTGGAGACCGACGACGAGCGGAAGAAGCGTCAGCGACGGCAGGGCCGCACAGGAGGGCCGGTCAGGAGAGCGCCTGGTACGAAGGCCGCTCCAAAGGGCAAGGGGCCGGGCCAGACCCCGATGGCGCCGGTGAAGCGCCCCAGGACCCCGAAGCAGGAGGCACGGCGCCTGTACAAGCTCGCCACCTCCTACGCCATGAAGGAGGACTTCACCAGGGCGGTGACCTTCTACAAGCGGGCCCTGGCCAAGGACCCGAAGCTCATCGACGCCTGGTACAACCTGGGGGTCCTCCAGTGCGAGAACGGGAACTACAAGGAGGCCTATCATTCGTTCGAGAAGGTCCTCGCCATCAGACCCGACCATCTGGACGCGCGCCGGTGGAGGGACCTGTGCGACCTTCACATACGCTGATGCCTGTATACTCCCGGAATGACTGGAGAGGGCGGGTCCCAACTATATCCAAGCGCGGGTGCAAGCAACCTCCCGGCATGGGTGATCCTCGCTCGCATATCTCACGAAACGTCGTAACACAGGGCAAGAACGCTCCCAGACGGGTCTGGAGGGCGAGACCGGGAAAACATTATATATTTATATAACTTCGAGGTTACTCACCCTTCGAACCAGCAGGGGAATCCAAATGAAGCTCCCGAGAAAGATCAAGAGATACTGCCCGAGCTGCACGAAGCACACCCTACACGAGGTGGAGCGGGTCAAGAAGAGAAAGGCTTCCGAGAACAAGTGGGGTCAGCGCCAGTTCAGGCGAGTTACCGCAGGTTATCGGGGATTCCCTCGTCCCAAGCCGGAGGGCAGGGAGAAGCCGACCAGGAAGATCAACATCCGATACAGGTGCTCGACCTGCAAGAAGGCCCATCACGCTCCAACCTGGAGGGCCAAGAAGTTCGAGCTGACGGAGGGATGAACCGTGCTGGACCACGTTCCCGACAGGACAAAGGACTTCATCAGGGTCAGATGCCCCGATTGCGGAAACGAACAGATGCTCTTTTCGAAATCCAACACCGTGATACTCTGCCTTGTCTGCGGCACCACCCTTGCGAAACCAACGGGTGGCCGATGCAAGATCGAGGGTGAGGTCATCGAGGTGGAGTCCTAATGGTGAAGTTGAAGGACTTCCCCGAGGAGGGGGAGCTTGTCGTCGGCACCGTCAAGAGCGTGAAGAACTACGGAGCGTTCATCTCGCTGGACGAGTACGAGGACAAGGAAGGCTTCATCCATATCAGAGAAGTAGCCACCGGCTGGATCAAGTACGTTCGTAATCACATCTCAGAGGGCCAGCGCGTGGTCTGCAAGGTCCTCGGCGTCAAGGAGGACAAGGGCCACATCGACCTCTCCCTGAAGGCCGTGAACGAGCACCAGAAGAGGGAGATCATCCAGCAGTGGAAGAACGAGCAGAAGGCCGAGAAGCTCATCGAGCTGCTGGGCCAGGGCCTGGGAAGCTCCAAGGAGGATATGCTCGAGATCTTCCGCGGTTCTGTCATGGAGACCTTCGATACGCTCTATGGTGCGTTCGAGGAGTGCTCGATCAATCCGGAGTACTTCCGGGAGAACTTCAAGGGTGACTGGGTCGAGCCGTTCATCAAGCTGGCCGGAGAGAACATCACCCCGCCGTACGTGGTCATCAAGGGTGTCCTAACCCTTTCGACGACCTCACCCAACGGCGTGGAGGATGTGAAGAAGGCCCTCAAGATGGTGGAATCGGCCGGGGACGAAGCGGAGATCAAGGTGCAGTACATCGCGGCCCCCAAGTACGGCGTCGTCGTCACCGCTCCCGATTACAAGGTCGCCGAGAGCGAGCTCAAGACAGCGGCCGAGAAGGGGATGGAGTTCATCCGGAAGAAGGGCGGCGAGGCGGTCTTCACCAGGAACCGATAGGACGGTGTTCTCAATGCGGTCCATCATCAGACGGTGCGGCTGCGGTAAGTATTCTATGAGGAACGAGTGTCCGAGCTGCGGCAATGGGACCAACGTAGTGATCCCTCCGAGATATTCTCCCGAGGACAAGTACGCCAGATACCGCCGGCAGCTGAAGTACGACGAATAATACGAACGATCTGGACAACTTTCCAAATTCAACGGTCAGCGTGAGCGCCACAACGACGATCGATTCATCCCATTATGTTCCAGAGGTATCCGGTCCAGGCCTTTCTGAGGGCATCGATCTCGGCCGATACAAACTCCTTCCCTGCATGCTCGATCACGAGCGATGAGCCTTCTGCGGTGCCTATCCGAAGAACCGGCAGACCATCAAAGGCCTTCTCGAAGGCCTCCACGTTCTCTGGAGCCACCTCGACGACCCACCTGGTGGGGGACTCGGAATAGAGGGCGGCCTCTGCGAGCTCCGATGCCTCCGTAAGATCGATCCTGGCACCCCTGTCGCCGCCGATGCACATCTCCGCGATCGCACATGATACGCCGCCGTCGGAGACATCATGGCAGGATGTTATCAGGCCGGCCGCCACCGCCTTCGGGATCGCGTCGATGAAACCCTCGAGGAGCTTGATGTCCACCGAGGGCGTGATCGTGCTGTTACCTCCCTGCATCCGGATATATTCCGAACCTCCCAGCTCCTCGCCGGTCCTTCCGAGCAGGTAAAGGATGCTCCCCTCCGATTTGAGGTCCGGTGTGACCGCCGTGGTGAAATCGGCCATCAGGCCGATGGCCAGGACGGTGGGGGTGGGAGGGATCGGACCCGAAGGGGTCTCGTTGTAGAAGCTGACGTTTCCGGAAATGAACGGAAGCTGAAGCGCGGAACCGATATCCCCGAAGGCCTTGACCGTCTCCCTGAAGGTCCAGAACCGGTCGGGCTTCTCGGGACTGCCGAAGTTCAGACAGTCGGCGAACCCGCTTGGGACGGCGCCCACTGCGAGGACGTTCCTGATCGCCTCGTCCACCGACATGGCTGCCCCATTGTAGGGATCGATCTCGGAGACATAGGGCAGAACGCCGCAGGCAAGGGCGATGCCGTGGTCCGAGCCCCGGATCGGGGTCATGACCGCTGCATCGCCGTGCGTCTCCCGTCCCGGCAGGCCCTGAAGTGGCGGAAGGCTGGTGGAAGCCCTGACCATGTGGTCGTACTCCCTGATGATCCAGTCCTTGGCCGATAGGTTCGGTCTTCCCAGCAGGTCCAGGACGACCTTTGTATGGTCCTCCGGGGCGGGGGGCAGTTCTTGCACCTCCTCTCGTTCAGGGACGACGTAATCCCTGTTGTAGACCGGACCGCCTGAATAGAACTCAAGGTCGAGCTCCAGGACCTTCTGGCCGTGATATCTGATGGTAAGGTCGCCGCCATCGACGACCTCGCCGACTACGTTGGCCTCCACGTCCCAGGAGTCGAAGATGTGGAGCACGGTCTCGACCTGCTCCGGTCTCACGGAGACCATCATCCTCTCCTGGCTCTCGCTTATCCAGATCTCCCAGGGCTCCAGGCCCTCCTCCTTGAGAGGAACGTTCTCGAGAGTGACAGTAGCGCCGTATCCGGCAGCAAGGGCCATCTCGCCCAGACATGACGAGAGACCTCCACCGCCCAGGTCCTTCATGCCGGTGAGGAGCTTCCGTCGGTTCGCATCGAGACATGAGTGGATCAGCGGCTCCTTCGTGATGGGATCGCCTAACTGGACGGCACCCATGTCCTCCTCCTCGGACTCCTCGTCCAGGACCTCCGAGGCGAACGTCACGCCGTGTATCCCGTCGCGGCCGGTCCGGCCGCCTGCAAGTATGAAGATGTCGCCGGGTCCGCCGACCCGGGACCGAATGATCTCGTCCCGCTTCGCGACGCCTATACACCCGACGTTAACGAGGCAGTTCCCGGTATAGCCAGGATGGAAACAGAGCACTCCGGTGGTGGTAGGTATACCGACCCGGTTCCCGTAGTCCCGGATCCCCTCCATGACCCCTTTGAGCAGGTACTTGGGGTGCTTGACCCCCTTCGGCAGCTCGTCGTAGGCGTGCTCCAGCGGACCGAAGAACAGCGGATCGATAAGGGCGAAGGGTTGGGCGCCCATGCATACGACATCCCGGAGGATGCCGCCGATACCTGTTGCAGCACCACCATACGGGCCGATGGCGGACGGATGGTTGTGGCTCTCAAGCGCGACTACGTAGACGTGCTCGTCGTCGATGGTGGCGACACCGGCGTCCTCGTTCATCAGGAAGTGAGGCGGCCGTATGGAGAAGACGTGCTCTTTCAGCAGGGCTTTGGAGCTCTTGTAGCATGAATGCTCGGACCAGGCCTGTCCCAGGGCCTGGACCTCCAGGTCGGTCGGGTCCCTGCCGACGCCCCTGAAATGGTCGACGATGCGCCTCATCTCGTCAAGGCTGAGGGCGAGACCCCAGTTCTCGCTGAGCTCGACCAGCTGGTCGTCATCGAGCTCCAGAATGGAGACCCTCATCACTGCTCCGTCCCTGGCCATGTGGCCGTCGAGCCCCGTCATGTTGGGTGGATGGAAGGCTGGTTACTTAAGGTTTCTTTGGGGCTTCTGGAACGGATGCCGACAAGCGGTTCCATGTGTACGATCTTGAATAAGACCGATATCGAAAAAAAGCGTTCGATATTCGCCGTATTCTCAAAACAACCGTTGATTAGTTAAGGAAAAGGGTTAAATATTGCTTTTTAGGGCTACATATCTTAACATCAAAGGAGCAAAGATACTATGTCATGTTTCGTTACCATGAACTCCGGCAAGGATTTCATAACGGTCAGAGTAGTGGGCGGCGACAGCAAGGATGAGATCCTCAATCATGCGAAGACGATATCGGAGGCATGCCACAAGAACGGGATATGCAAGGCGCTGGTGGACATGAGGGAATCGACGGATCGGGTAGCGCCAATGGAGACGTTCAATATGGCGACGAAGGACCTCCCTAATATCCTGTTCAACAGGGTCAGGAAGATAGCGTTCCTCAGGAAGGAGCTCAACGAGAACGATATGTTCTTCGAGAACGTCCTCAGGAACAGGGGGCACCTGGTCCAGATCTTCACCGATCCCGACGAGGCCCAGGATTGGATCTCGAGCTGAGCCTCGTATTCCATCTATTGCCGTCACTTCCCTTCTGTCACTTGGCGACCGGATACGTCAGTTCGCATGCTCAGGTCGCCCATTGAGGACCAGAAAGCAACATCTTTCTTGAATATCCTGACGTAAATCAGCCTGTATCCTTTCTGGTCGACCACACCTTTATATAATCCATCCTAAATCTACCGGCGAAAGGGGTGTTTTCCCATGACAGATGATAAGAAAGCGGACCTGGCAGGCCCGGGTATAGGCACCTACGAAGAGGTGGACAGGGTACTGCCGTCAGACTACAAGTCACTGCTGGACGTGAAGGAGACACAGAAGGCACTTTACGCGGTGAAGGACTATATCGAGAAGGGGCTGTGCAAGGAGCTCAACCTCTTCATGGTCCAGGTCCCGCTGATCGTCACCCGTGAGAGCGGTGTGAACGACATGCTGGACAGGGACGGTTCCAGAACACCGGTGGAGTTCCCGTGCGGGCTAGGCATCGAGCCTCGCCTGAACGCCCAGGTGGTGCAGGCTGCGACCAAGTGGAAGAGGATGGCACTTGCCCAGTTCGAGTGCGGCGTCGGCGAGGGCGTCAACACCGACATGAGGGCGGTCAGGAAGGACTACTTCCTGGACCACGACCACAGCTCGTACGTGGACCAGTGGGACTGGGAGAAGGTGATCGAGGACAAGGACAGGAACCTGGACTACCTCACCGACACCGTCAAGAAGATCTGGAAGGTCCTCAGGGGTGCAGAGAAGCTCGCCCTGGACATGTTCCCGCAGCTCGAGGATCCCAGATATCCGGAGCTTCCGGACGAGCTAACCTTCCTCCACGCAGAGGAGATCCTGGACATGTATCCGGACCTTCCGAGGAAGAAGAGGGAGACGAAGATCATCCAGGAGTATCCGGCCATATTCATCTACGGGATCGGATGGCCTCTCGCGGACGGCTACCCCCACGAGAACAGGGCGGCGGATTACGACGACTGGATCACGCCGACAACGTCCGCCAAGGGCGATCCGATGCACGGCCTCAACGGCGACATCCTGGTCTGGAACCCGGTCACCAAGCGCAGGCACGAGCTGACCTCCATGGGTATCCGCGTCAACAAGGAGACCCTGGTGCAGCAGCTAGAGATGGCCGATCTCATGCACTATCTCGACCTGCCCTACCATCAGGCCATAATGAACGACAAGATCCCGCTCTCCATCGGCGGAGGGATCGGCCAGTCCAGGACATACATGCTCCTGCTCAGGAAGGCCCACCTCGGAGAGGTGTCGGTAACCCTCTGGCCCGACCAGCTGAAGGAGATCTGCAGGAACAAGAACATCCACGTCCTCGAGTGAGGGCGCGGATCTTAGTACAGATGAAAAGGGGCGTTCAGCCCCTTTTCCTATCTTCTTTTTTTCTTATCTCCCAAGAGCTCTCGCTCTAGAACATGCTCTATAGTATTAACTCGAGATCTGGGATATTGGACGGTAACTCAATCAGGTCAATATCTCTATCAGCCTGTCCTCCTCCACCGCCCTGCGGACCTCTAATGCCACCCTGCGGCCCGTGCTCATGGGCTTCCTCCATACGGTGTTGCCGTAGGGATGGCCGACGCTGAGATGGACGTTGGTGCCGCCGCCGATTCGCGGAGCGACATCGTAGATGTAGAAGTTCATGTCCTTGTCCACGCAGGTCTGCAGGCAGAACGCGCCAATGATACCTGGATCATAATGCTCGAACGTTGCCTCAACCCATTTCTCCGCCAGCGGGAACACCCGTTCGAGGAGGCTCTCCCTCAGCGTGGCGCTGTTGTGGCCGCAGACGGTGTATTCCGGAATGAGCTGCTTCTCCGGAAGGCTCATCTGCTGGGGCGCCGGGAGCCTTACATGGCCGTCGAGCGACGTCTCGAAGCGCCAGTCGATGCCCAGCAGCTCGATGCGGGCCTCCTTGTCCTCGAGCGGAGAGTAGAAGAAGTCGAAGTTGAACACCGGACCGATCACATACCGCTCGATACGGGCGGTGTCCAGAGCCTCCTGCGTGATGACGTTCTGCTTGAGCAGTGTCTGGGCCTTGTCGTGGTACTCCTCGGGCGACGTGCAGGTGAAGAAGCCCCTCTCGAGCTTCTTCTGGGCGTGATGGAGCTTGACGATGGTGAGCTCGTCGATCTCCTCGGGATCCACACGCTCCGGGAACGGTAGACCGGCCTTCTCAAGCAGCCAGTAGTAATCGCGCTGCTCGCCGCGCTCCTCCACCCTGAGCATGTTCCTGCTGCCCATCATCGGGACCATGAACCGCTCCTCGATATCGTCGATGGAGACGTAGGACGAGAACGACCTGTTCGGGATGAAGACAACGTTCTCGCTCCTCATCCTGCTCTGGACGTCGTCCCCCATGATCTCATTGAACTTGTTCAGGACCAACGCCTCGTCCACAACGCCCCGGACCAGCCTTCCCGAGCCGTCCCTGACCGACCTGAAGTAGTGTGAGTAGGTCCGCTCTCTGCCGGCCTGACAGACCGCCAGCGTAGGAAATCCCTCGTCAACGGCCCCGTCGCACACATCAAGTGCCGAGTGGGAGGCCAGAACGCCGATCTTGACCTTGTCCAGGTCGTAGCCCTCGACTATCTCTCTCAGGTCATCTCTCTGGATCATGTTTCGTCCCCCGAAATTTCTTGCTTTGATACGTTATTTACTGTGATCAGGAACAGTGCTCCTGATGGAATCCGACAAGGTATTGAGGTTACTTTAATGTTACTCGTATAAGCCCCAGGACATGCTTGATCAGATCAACGTTGGGTGGGTGCAAGCTTTGTAAAAACATGGGTGTAAGCGTTTTGAAAGCGTGGGAAGCATAGTTCGTCAGAGCATTCCGTCCGCCCCCGCCCTCCGAGAACGATACTGAGCGATATTCAGCTTGATTCGTATCGCTCTCTCCCGGCACGGCCAAGGATTGGGGCAGTAAGGTCGGTTGATCTCAATCGCACTTGTATCTTGAATATGTACGATTGAACTATCGGTGCTTCGATCATTGATATTAGGCCCAATCCAGGGCCGTGCGTGGGAGGCCGTTCAGAGAGGGTTACAAGTGAGAATCAAATAATAAGGGGTTTTCCTAGAGCCAACGCTGCTCCGGGAAAGAGAATGGATATAAAAAAAATGAGAGAATGGATGGCGACAAAACGCCATCCATTTTCTTTGTGTTTATCTACGCCTTCAGACGATTATGCTGCAGGCAGCTCGACTTCCCAGATGGTCTTCTTGGTCCTGTCTGACTTGACCCTGAAGACATCATCCTCGCCAGCCTTGCCGCCGTTGCCGGTTCCCTTGATCAGGAACGTATCGCCGGCGTTCATCTTGCCGTTGTTGTCAACATCCTGGAAGACTACATAGTAGTAGAACTCGCCAGTCGCTGTGTCGTTGAGCGGCATCGTGTCGCTGGAGTCCTCGTAGAAGCTCTGGTTCGAGGCATAGGCAATTACGGTGATGTCGTCGACCTCACCATAGATCGCCTCGCCATCGGAATCGAGCTTGGGGCCACCATACTGGTCAAGGAGCTGGAACTTCGTCTCAGTGATATCTATCTGATTCATTGAGATGATGTCCACCTTATAGTTGTCTCCGATCACAGTGGCGTGACCCTCGCCGAACTCCTCGGTATCGCCAGTAGCGAAGCTGCTAGCCCAAACGTACAGAACAGCGGCAAGTACCACAGTTATAGCTACCATCAGAATGACAGCGATAACCGGGGATACGCCTTCCTCGTCTTTCCACATCTTCTTTAGCATGCTCATATCCTCCATCGGATAGCTGAAACGGTATTATGTTGGCAGAGATATAAATACTTTTTGTGGTTTTCACCGAAGTAAAAAAATCGATATCATTATATAGTTTGACGATTCGCATTGAGCGTATGCCAAGTTCGACAATTCACGTGGCCAGTCATTCGAAATTTTTGTGTAATTTCCCAGATTTTAACCATCGGAGTTGTCAGGTTGTCAGTATTAACAACCTGTTAATAATAAGCCGTTTTTCTTTATTTTATCGACATAGGCCGAATAGAAAAACGCAATATAAAATTGAAATCTTATTGCAATCTTATATCATCCGCGGCGCCTCCCGAAAGGGGCTTCGAACAGTAGCATGATTATTGAGGGTTGAACGTTGATTTCTAACCCTTGGACGATAACTTTTCGCAACGAATGCGAGCTTCCTTTATTACGTATATATCTAGATATATCATACGTATATGCGTATTATACAGATTAATCGTTCAATTATGTATGTCAACGTTGACGACCGGTCCTTCGTTCGGTCGAACGAGGACCCCGGGACCCAGGCATTTCCTGCCAAGACCGGCTTAAACCTGCTTTTCGCCGGTCTCCAGATACCTTCCGACCCGGGCCATGCCGGCATCGATCTTCTCGAGATCGTAGCACATCGGTCCGTATGAGATCCTCACCGCGTTCTTCAGAGAGGCTCCGAAACCGCCTCCCGGAATGAACAGCACGCCGCTGTTCTTCAGGAGCCTGGGAACGAGCTCATCGGCGTCTTGGGCCACGTCCATACAGGTGTACAGACCGCCCTGTGGTACAAGGCGGGGCATGCCCAGGTGCTCGTCTATGGCCTTGAGGGTAGCATCGGCAGCCGTTCTGTACAGCTCTGTGGTCTCGGTAAGATACCGCTCCAGGGAGCCGTCCGCCATTACCTTGGAGAAGAACCGGGTCAGGACCATCTGATGCAGCGAATCGGGGCAGAGGATGGTGCACTGCTGAACGCGCTCCATCCCGTCGATGACATGGTCGCTTGCGACGATCCATCCGAGCCTGCGGCCCAGGCCGCGCCCCCACTTGGAGTTCGAGTTGATATGAATGACGCCCTCGTGGTCGAGGGGCGAGAGCCCCAGATACGACGGCAGGTCGGTGAAGAACTGGGTCTTGTAGGCGCAGTCCACGATCACGAACGACCCTGCGTCCTCAGCCCTGTCCACGATGGCGCCCACAAGGCCTTCGGGGAGGTTCTGGCTGGTGGGGTTGTCCGGAGCCGGGAACAGGACGACCTTTGGCTTCGTCCTATCGAAGAGCTCCTCGAAACGGTCCACGGTCTCGCCTACGTCGGGGACGTAGGACCAGCTCTCGGTGTCGAGGACCTGGAGGTACTCTCTCTTGACCCCCGGGGCCGCGAACTCGAGCTGGCCCGGGTAGTTCGCATAGGTCGGGTCCATCAGCATGATGGTGTCCGTCGGGTCAAGGAGCGTCACGAACAGGTCGTGGGTCAGCTGCGTGCTGCTCTGGCCGACGATCACATTGGTGTCGTTGGACCTTACCCCAAAGAACTTGTGTTCCAGATCGGACAGGATCCCTCTGAGCTCCATGGTCCCTGGCGTCGAGCTGTATCCGCCAGTGATATGGAACGCGTCCGGATCAAGGGCGATCTCCGAATAGAGCTGTCTCATCTCCTCGGGAGCGCCATGATTGACCCATCCGCCTCCGAACGATATGACGTCGTCCGGGTCCAGACCCATCGAGATTATGTTCTTCCTGTCGGCCATCTTCATGATCTGTCTGATGGGCGACGGCGAGGCTATCTGCTTCTTTACCAGCTTGGACAGTTCCATTGGACCACCCCTATGGGAGGGGAAGTAAGACATAGTCTTTAAAATCCCTTTTGGTGGCAAGGGTTAACTACGACCATCGTCCTATTCCCGAGGATGAGAGCGATGGTCACGGGTTTCGGACCGTTCCAGGGCTTCGACGAGAACCCCAGCCAGGTCGGCGTGGAGCGGTTGAGCGGGCTGGGGCTGCAGGGATTGGAGACGCGGACCCTCACGGTCTCGAACGAGGCCGCGGACGCCGAGGTGAGGGAGATCTTCCGGGATCCGCCCGATCTCCTGCTCCTGTGCGGGGTCGCCGGTAACCGGGAATGGGTGAGCGTGGAGAGGGTCGCCATCAACGTCGACGACTTCCGGATACCCGACGTCGCCGGCGAGCAGGTGGAGGACATGCCCGTGGTGGAGGGAGGGCCGGTTGCATACTTATCGACCCTTCCGATCAAGGACCTCGTCGGCGATCTCAAAGAGGTTGGCCTGGACGGAAGGATATCGAACACCGCCGGGACCTATCTCTGCAACCACGTGATGTATCTCGCACTCCATCTTGCCGCAGAGGCCGGAGGCGGAACAAGGGTCGGCTTCCTCCACGTCCCGCCGGACCCCGAGATCGCCGTAAAGGCGATAGAGGTCTCTGCTAGAATGCTTCTAAAGCGGTAATAGAAGCAGTATTCCGGTGTTTTAAGAGAACAAGCAGAGCTTGTGGTCCCGAGATAACTAGGAGCTCACTGCGGCATCGCAGACCTGACGAGGGACAGCATCAGGAACAGTATCAGGGCCGTAACCGAGATACCGATGAAGGAGTGCATCTCGATGCTGTTGGTGACGATGTCGGACCGGAAGAGCCGTATCAGTTCGTTGAACTTCAGGACGGCCACGGCCAGAGCGATGACCGAAGTGAACACGACCGTCATCGAGATCCCGTACTGGCGGAGGACCTTCCTGTAATATCTGGCGAACATCCTGTTCTCGGTCTGGTACTCCAGGACCCGCATCTTCACCTTTGTGAAGGTCACCGCCGCATGGCTCGCCTCGATAAAGAGGGTGGTCAAGGCGGCGAAGGCCAGTATCTCGATGAAGGGTGTGGAGAGCGGGTTGTCGTAGGCGAACAGGAGCAGCAGGAAGAGGATGAGGCTGATCCCCACGGGGAGGAAGAACCGCTGCCATATGCCGAACGTCCCTAGGATCAACGGCAGGAGAAGCACAGAAGCGCCCAGTGCAAGGTTGAACGATATCGTCATGAGGTAGACGAGGAACCCGATGGTCCCTCCGATCACGGCGATGGAGTAGGGAATGCGCCTTGTCTTGGACAATGACGAGAGATAGAGCAGGAAACCGATGATCATGCCGGCCGCTACGATCGGGATCAGTCGCTCCTCGGTTATATCGGGAACCACCGATGTGAAACCGGACTCGTTCAACCGGTAGTTGAGGAAGGCGCTGATGGCGAGGCAGATGGTGGCTACGACCTGTAGGACCGTGATCCCGAGGAACTCGTCCCTGACCGGTAGCTCCCTCAGCTTTGCGTGCTCCTCCATGGCCCTGGTGAAGTAGCCCTTCTTCTCGGGCACCACCTCGGCCTCGATGGGCCCTGCCTCCTGCTTCATGTCGATCTCGCGGATCAAAGCGAGACCCCCATCAATGCCGTTCTGAGTGCGTGGTCCGGGTCCCAGTCGACGACCCTTGCGCCGAGCCCGCGGAACTCGGAGATCATGTTGTCCCGCTCCATCATCATGATCTCGTACGCGGTATCGGCCCCCTCGGCCTCGGCGGCCTGCAGGCCGAGCATTATCTCCTCGGCTCGCTTCTCGATCTTCACAGGTGAAGGCGATACGAGGATGAGGTCGAAAGGCTGGATGCTGATCTCGCGTATGGCGTCCCTGAGGGTGAGATCGTTCTCGAGGGATGATACCAGGATTATCATGGTCTTGGGGTTGATCTGCGGGAAGACCAGGTCCATGACACCGCTAAGCGGGGCGTTGCCGGTCGGCGTCGTGGCTGCGATCTCCTCGAGGATGTGGTAGAGCTTTCCCTCACCCGAATCGATGGGCAGGAACCTGAGGGTATCGGAGTACACGGCCAGGCCGACGCTGTCCTTCCTGTTCAGGAAGTAGTTGGCCAGGGTGGCAGCAGCCCTGCAGCTGTGTGTGAGCGGGTTCATGGTCGTCGTGCCGACGTTCTCGCCCTCTCTCGAATCGAGCACGATCAGGACGTCGGAGACGTTCTCCCGCTCGAACTCGTTGACCATGAGCTTCTTTCTCCTTGCGTACGCCTTCCAGTTGACCTTCTTGAGCTCGTCGCCGCGCACGTACTCCCTTATCGAGTAGAACTCGGTGCCCGAGCCCACCTGGCGAATGGCCAGTGCGCCGGGGAAGAGCTTGGGGAACTTCGATTTGAGGACGATGCCGGTAAGGTCCTCGACCCTGGGGAAGACGGTGAAGTAGGACTGCTTCGATATCTCGTCCTCGGAATAGAAGAAGCCGAAGAGGGTCCTGCTCCTGAGCTTCACTGGCCCGACGTGGTAGTGGCCCCGGAGGTGGCACTTGAAGCTGTAGGTCATTATGAACTCCTCGCCCTTCTTCAGGCTGAGGAGGAGGTAGTTCGAGCCGTTTGTCAGCTCCATGACCGGCGGGAGCTCGTCGATGATCTCCAGGAACTCGATCTTCCTGCCGAGGTTCTTGATCCTGAGTCGCACCTCGATCTCGTGCCCCTCGAAGACCTTCTCCACAGAGAGGGTCCTGACGATGTCGAGACGCATACGGACCGTCTTGTACCCTGAGACGATGATCATGGAGATGAGGAAGATGCCCAGTGCGAAGGCCTGGTAGTTCTTCGTGAGCAGGCCCATGAGGAACAGCAGTATCCCCACGTCGACCATGAGCATGCTCTTGATCGTCCACATCTCAAGATCACCCTTGTATCTATGTCACTTTATCCTTTCAACTGGACCGCTTGAGCCGGTCCGATCACTCCACCACAGGGACCGGTATCTGGTCCAGGATGTCGTTCAGTATGTCCTCGGGCCTGGTGCCCATGATCCGCGGCTCCGGATTGAGTATGATCCTGTGATTGAGGGCGTGGACCGTGACCTCCTTGACGTCGTCCGGGATCACGAAGTCCCTGCCGTTCAGGGCGGCCAGGGCCCTCGATAGCTTGAAGATCGCCAGTGAACCACGCGGGCTGGCGCCGACCATCACGCGCGAGTCCTCCCTGGTCTGCCTTACGATGCTGACGATGTACGAGATGATCGGCTCGCTCAGATGGACCTTCTCCGTCATCTTCTGCATCCTGACAACGGACTTCGGGTCGGAGACCTTCCTCACGGCGGCCTCGTCCCTGGCCCTGAGCATCCTCTTGTGGATGATCTCCCGCTCCACGAGCTCGTCGGGGTAGCCGACGTTGAGCTTCATCAGGAACCTGTCCAGCTGGGCCTCGGGAAGCGAATAGGTACCCTCGTACTCGATCGGGTTCTGTGTCGCCACCACGAGGAACGGCCTCGGCAGGATATGGGTGGTACCCTCGATGGTCACCTGTTTCTCCTGCATGGCCTCGAGAAGGGCGGCCTGGGTCTTGGGCGGGGATCGGTTGATCTCGTCCGCAAGAAGGACGTGACAGAAGATCGGACCCGGCCTGAAGACGAAGTCCATCTGCTTCTCGTCGAAGATGTACGTCCCGGTGATATCGGCCGGGAGCAGGTCCGGAGTGAACTGGACCCTCCTGAACTCGCATCCCAGAGCGGTGGCGAAGGTGTTGGCCATCAGGGTCTTGGCGAGGCCCGGGTTGTCCTCGAACAGTATGTGTCCGTCGGACAGGATCCCGAGCATGACCATCTTGACCACGTACTCCTTTCCGAGCACTGTAAGACCCACCTCGTCCATGATCTCACCGGAGAGCCCCTGGATCCGGGCGACCTCCTCCTTGGCATGGCCCTTCATGACCGCCGAGGGGGCACCCCGCTTTCGTGGGGCGGCCCTTTTCCCGGCTGGGACCTTCTTTCCAGTCCGTTTAACCGGTCGGGCCCCGGGTGGAGGGGAGCCGGCGGCGCCCTTGGGCGGCCGCTTCTTGACCGCCTTGGGCTTGGCAGTAGGCTGTG
>JANQNJ010000165.1 GCA_028279645.1 Thermoplasmatota archaeon | reverse complement strand
CATCGGGCCGGCTGCGCAGCTCTTTCAACAGCAGCTTCTCCTCGACACGTACTACCGAGTGGAGGAATCCAATGTTCATTGGACCACGAGATCCTTTTGACGCGGGCAGGACCGGGAGGTCATTCGCCCCAGTCCTCCTCCTCCTCGGGGGCCGCCTGTATCGATAGGGGGGCGACCGAGGTGACCTCGAGATCGGTGCCGCAGTCATCGCACATGATGATCTCATGGGTCTCAACGTCGTCGGGCAGTTCGATGTTCGATCCGCATACGATGCATTCCGTGTTCATTCAGTTCACCTTGATCGTTGGTTTTCTATGGGTAGGAGGCAGGAAAATCATTTATAATAAAAAACATTATGTAATCAGTATAACAGATTAATGGTTGATTTGTTATGCCCACCGTCAGCCACCTTGTCAAGAAGGAGATCGATTCAAGACCCTCGCTCCAGGACGCCCTCATCGAGGACATCGTGAACTACTCGAGCCTGGCGTCGAGGCTGCACCCGGCCATCGAGTCGGAGATGGGTAAGACGGTCAAGCGGACAGCCGTGATAATGGCGCTTCATCGACATGCCGAGAAGCTCAGAGAGAAGGCCCGGCCTTCGGGACCGTTCAAGATCGGACCGGAGATCATCATGAAGACCGGTCTCTGCGACATCTGCGTCGTGAGGACCCCGTCTGCGAACGAGAGGATCAGGGAGGTGCACGACCTCGTGGACTACGCAAAAGGGGACACCCTCAACGTTATCCAGGGCAATTACGAGATAGCCCTCGTGGTCTCGGAGAGGCACATGTCCAGGATCCTGGAGATCCTGAAGGGGGAGTCGGTGCTGAACACCGAGACCGATCTGGTATCACTGACAATGACCCTGTCCCGAGACTTCCTGACAACGCCGGGAATACTATCGCATGTGACGAGGAAGCTGGCATGGGACGACATCAACATCTACGAGAACATTTCCACAATGACCGAACTGATATTCATACTGAGGGAGCCTGACGCGGTCAGGGCATACAACACGTTCAGGGAGATCATCCGGGAGCAGACAGACCACCTATCGCAGTAGGCTGCGTCTAACGGAGGGGGGGGGGGGGTCCCTACGATAACCGGGCATGGGTGCAAGCGTTTTCCGGGCGAGGGCCGCTCGATGGGTGGGTCTCGTTATCTTTCAAGCATTTCGGCGTCAGGCCCGATCCTTGGCCGAGCGTCGGGGGGCCGTTCGGGAAGGGTATCCTCCTCAATACGAATCGATGATCTCCCTGTACCTGAAACAGTCCACGGTGTGATCGTTCACCATACCGGCAGCCTGCATGAACGCGTAGCAGATCGTGCTGCCGGCGAACTTGAACCCCCTCTTCTTGAGGTCCTTGGCCATGGCGTCGGATTCAAGCGATGTCGCTGGTATCTCCGACATCCGCTTCCATTCGTTCACTATCGGCGAATCTCCGACGAACTTCCAGATATATGCGTCAAAGCTTCCATACTCTTCCTGGATGTCGAGAAACGAACGGGCGTTGCCGACGGTGGATGCGATCTTGAGCCGGTTCCGTATGATTCCGGCGTCCTCCCTCAGCTCCTCGATCCGGCCCTCATCGAACTCCGCCACTTTCTTCGGTTCGAAGTTCGCGAACGCCTTCCGGAACCCTTCGCGCTTCTTCAGGATTATCTGCCAGCTCAATCCGGCCTGGAACGCATCGAGGACCATGAACTCGAATATCTTCCTATCGTCGTGGACCGGTACGCCCCATTCGATGTCATGATATTCGATCATCAGCGGGTCGCCTGTGGGCCATTCGCATCGCTTGATACCGTCATCCTCCGTCATGGTCGCTCACCACTTTCTCGTCCTGGGATATGATAACGATTAAGGCGTTAATATAATAACGACCAAAACATTCATTGATGTATCCGTCCCGAGGCGGGGCGGTTCTAATTATTGCGGAGGAAGCGATCATGGCGCTGAAAGATGTCATGGATACAGAGGAGAGAGATGCGTACATGCTGACCAACGAGGCGGTGGTCAGGGCGGCACTAGAGGCGGATGTCAAGGTGGTCTCGTTCTATCCGGGTTCGCCACAGACCGAGATACTGGACACCTTCGAGAAGGTGCTTCCACACATGGACGACCTCCGGATGGAGATCGCCACCAATGAGAAGGTGGCCCTTGAGACGGTTGCAGGGGCGTCCATGGTCGGCATGCGTTCACTGACATCGATGAAGAGCGTGGGCACGAACGTAGCATCGGATGCCCTGTACTCGCTGGCATATACCGGCGTGAAGGGCGGCTGTCTCTGTCTGATCGCCGACGATCCGCACTGTCATTCATCCCAGTCGGAACAGGACGGAAGATGGTTCGGATACACCTCCTACCTCCCCATGCTGGAACCATCTACACCGCAGGAGATGGCAGACATGGTCAGGTACGCCTTCGACCTGTCGGAGGAGTTCGGCACCATTGTATTGATCAGGACCACGACCAGGGTCAACCACCAGAGCAGCATCGTCAGGCTCGGACCGCTGAACAGGACCCCGTTCGAGGAGATCTCCTGGAAGGAGAACAGGCGTCCTTACATCACCGTAGGGGAGGCGGCCCGGCAGGCGAAGGCCGTTCTCATGGACAAGATTGAAAGGATGAAAAGGGAGTTGGAGGGTTCCGACCTCAACCGGATCGTTCTCTTCGACGGATCGGAGCTGAGGGAGATCGAGGGTAATGAAGAAGGACCTTCGATCGGTCTGATCTCGGCTGGGCCATGCTACCTGTACTCGATCGAGAGCCTCATGAAGCTGGGAACGCCCATGAAGGTCATGAAGCTCGGTGTGATCAACCCGATCCCGGAGCGGTTGGTGGGGGAGTTCATCAAGGACCTGGACCGGGTCATCATAGTCGAGGAGCTGTTCCCGTACATCGAGGGCTTCGTGAAAGGGATCGCGAAGGACGTGAACCCGGATATCGAGATCATCGGAAAAGGGTCTGGACACTTCTCGGAGGCGCTGGAATACAACGTTCCCATCGTTACCAGAGCTATCGCCGGGGTGACGGGCCTCGACCTGCCGTTCGACCATGAGGCGCATCTGGAAAAGGCAGGTGAGCTGGCATCGATACTTCCGGCCCGCCTTCCCCTCTTCTGTGCAGGATGTCCACACCGGGCAACCCTGTGGTCGCTTCAGAGGGCGATCAGGGACAAGGAGAACCTCTTCCTGGCGAACGACATCGGATGCTATTCCATGGCTTGCCTGGAGCCCATGAGCTGGTCGGACAGCTTGATCTGTATGGGAGCTTCGATGGGCATAGGTGCAGGAGCACAGTATGCGGCGAAGGAGAAGGTCGTGGCCCTGATGGGGGACTCGACCCTGTTCCATGCGGGTCTGCCGGGTATTGCCAATGCCGTTCATAATAACGATGACATCACGCTTGTGATCCTCGACAATGCGGTCACCGCCATGACGGGGCAGCAGTCCCATCCTGCCAATCCCAAGGGAGCGGGGGGCTTTGATGCGAGGAAGATCGATATCGAAGGGGTCCTAAAGGGGCTGGGAGTGGAGAAGATCGTGAACATCAGCTCGTACGACGCGATCGCGAACATCAGGAAGGTCAAGGAGGCCATCGATCACGACGGACCAGCGGTCATCATATCACATCAGGAATGCGCCCTGTACCACTTCAGGAACTACAGGCATAGGGGCGGAAAGATCGTCCCGTTCAGGGTGGACAAGGAGAAGTGCGAGAAGGCCTACAACTGCATCAGGGATTTCATGTGTCCGGCGATATCCATCGACGAGGTCGACGGCAAGGCCCAGATCGATCCGGAGATATGTGTGGGATGCGGCGTCTGCGCCCGTCTGTGCGGATACAAGGCGATAGGGTCGACGGCGGTGGATATGGGTGGAGAGGACCGACCGTACATCGAGGTCGATGATTACATGGAATTAGCAAAAGGAGGAGGGAGCCAGACGGAGAAGGAAGAGGGCGTTCAGAAGGAGGTGAGCGAATGAAGGACCCGTTCAATATGATAACCTGCGGGGTCGGAGGCCAGGGAGTCGTCCGGATGTCGAACGTCATCGGAGAGGCCTGCGCCCGAACAGGTCTCAACGTCCTTTCTGGAGAACTTCACGGGCTTTCGCAGAGAAGCGGTTCCGTGGTCATACATCAGAGGATCGGAAAAAGAGCGATATCGCCCTTGGTCCCGTACGGTGAGGCCGACGTGATCCTCGCCCTGGAACCGATGGAGGCGTTGAGGTACATCCATTTCCTTAGGCCAGGCGGAACGGTCATCACGAACACCGCGCTCACCCACCCGCCGGGCGAGACGAGCGAACTTGCCCGGAAGGAGATCGATGGTTACGTCTCCTACGACGAGGTCGTTCAGAACATACGTGAAATGGGAGACCTGATCGAGATCGACGCGCTCGATCTAGCGATCGAGGCCGGGAACGCGCTGGTGGTGAACACGGTGATGGTCGGAGCGATGACAGCGCTTCCGGACTTCCCGGTCGAAGCGGAGGAGGTTCGAAAGGCCATCGAGGTCTCCGTTCCGAAGGGCGCCGTGGATGCGAACCTCAAGGGGTTCGACCTTGGCATAAAAGCGGTGAACGAATAGGCTCAGGTAACTCCGGCCTGATTCAGACCGCCCATCACGGCCATGATCAGGAGGACCATGGTCAGTTTTGCCACCCACTTGTGAGCGGTTCGCAGCTTCCGGCTCTTCCTCTTGACCCCGTTGTATCCCATACATACTGTCGCAAGTGTTAATATCCCCGTTATTAGGCCGAGGCGTCCGTGGGTAACTCTGAAGTGCTCGGCCCCGGAGTCCTCAACCATGTATATGGCCACCAGCAGACCCGTCAGGACCATCGAGGCTCCTGTGATTCCGAACGACATGTGGGCCTTCAGCCACCATGGTCTTTTTCTGAAGAATATCGCGATGATTATTCCGACCAGGGCGATCGCAGTTCCGGTCCCCATAAGTACGGCATGGGTGGGCCAGAGCTCCCGGTCGTCCTCCTCCGACGATCGGCCCGTGGCGAAGTTGATGACTCCGGATCCTCGGCCAGAGAACTCGTGTATCATGCTTGGATCATCGGAGTCGCCCATCGCCCAGATGATGTCGATCGGGCCATCGACCGGGATGACCTTGTCGTTCGTGTCACCGGTATCGAGGTCCCGGACCACCTCAATGGTGGTGAACCCGCCGTCTTCGGAGCCGCCGAACTCATCGATGTCGTCGGTCCCACCAAGCTTGGTATCATCCTTGTGGGGTCCATACGGACCGGTCGAGAACTGGTCCTTGACATGAGCACCGTCCTCATCGACCCATCCCAGTATCATGTCGGCATCCTCCATGGCCGTGGACGGATCGAGGCCGATGCTCACCCAGCCGGTGGTCTTTCCAACCAGGGCCATCTGTATCGTGCTACCCTGGACCTTCCAGTGTATGACCAGGTCGCCGCCGCCGAAGGATGCCTTGTGATCGTACTCGCCTGAGGTGATCTTGCCGTCTAGGGTGGCGTTTCCGCCGGATCCTCCTCCACCGGAACCGTTGCCGGAGCTGCCGTTCGCCTCGACGGTCAGGTGCTCGATGAGCTCCCCGTACTTGTTGCATTCCGCCTCGACGCTGATGTTGTCGCCAACGCTTGCATTCAGCGTGTAGCTCAACGTGAAGGTGCCTGTGGTCGATTGATTATCGTAATCCTCGGTGAAGATGTGGGCGTCGTCGATCTCTACGCGGACCTTTTCGATGTAGTGGTCCTCGGGATCGCTGACACCGTGTGTGATCGTGACATTGAGGATCGATGAATCGAGATCGTATTCGAGCAGCATGTCGGATGGAGGATGTGAGACGACAGGCGCCGCTAGAACTGTCATCAGAACAAGTAATAGCACATTACTTAGGATCGATCTCCTAATACCGTTCATACCCTCGAAAAGGTCAGGTTCAATTATAATGTTTCACCCGAACGATGCCGTTCACGGCGCTTATCACCGATGATCGGGCTTGCAGGTGTCTCGTGGGTCAAGAACGATCAGTTCAGCCGCCCAATGGATCGAGCTGGTACCAGTATCCGGTGCTGGAGAGATGGGTGAACTCCTCGTTCAGCAGGAGGTAGTGGTTCTTCTCGTGGTGGATGATCTCCTCGATGATCTTCCGCACCTCCACATCGGGAGTGTTCTCGAGTATCCCCTGGTAGAACTCGATCGCCTCCTTCTCGGCGTTCATGGCTAGGTTGAGGGCATCCAGCTCGTTGGTGTCCGGATCCGGACCCTCGACCGACGAAAGGTCCTTCGGGAAGACCGGGATGTTGGCGTATTTCCGGCTGGACCTGGTCAGCTCGTCCCACTCCTCGCCCTCGAGGCGGTCCTCGAAGATCTTCTGGAAGGTCTCCAGGTGGAGCCGCTCGTCCTCAGCGAGGCTCTCGAAAATCTTCCTCCCCATCTCGCTATCGGTCTCGGCGGCCGCTCTCTGATAGAAGGACCGGCCGTCCTTCTCCATCTGTATGGCCGTCTGGACGGCGGCCACAACGTCGTATTGATCAGACATAGGCATCCACTCTCGTCAGGATCGACTTCGCGGTCATGGATTCGGCTGATGATATTTAACTTTGATTTCTAAAACGGTACATGAGTGACGACGACAGAAGCATCCGGACCTGAGCGTAAGGATAATAGGGGTTGAGCCGCCTTTCGGAACGATGGATCACGACCTTATCGTCTGCGGAGGGGGCCCGGCAGGGCTCTGCACCGCCATCGGGGCAGCCGAAGGAGGGGCCGATGTGCTCCTGATCGAGCGTTCCAAGGTGTTCGGCGAGCCTGTACACGATTCCGGCGGCTCGTTCTCGGGGATACTGGAGGAATGGGACCTTCCCGAGAGGATAGTCGCGAGGAGGATACTCGGTACGAACCTTATCCCGCCCTCGGGCGAGGTCATAACCATCGATCATACTGAACCCCTCGGCATCATCCTGGAACGGAGGGAGCTGAACAAGGAGCTGGCCAAGAAGGCGTCCTCGCTGGGTGTGAGGATCAGGATCGATGAACGGGTCGTCGCGCCGATCATCGATGGAGGCTCGCTGACAGGGGTGAGGTCGGTCACCTCGGAGGGGGTCGAGAGCGAGACCACAGGAAAGGTCATCGTTGACGCCACCGGGGTGGGTGCGGTCCTCACCAGGGCGATGGGGATGTATCCTGAACCGGTAAAGGTCCAGCGCGTTCTGGGCTGCCAGTACGAGATGGCCGATGTCGATATCGAGAACAGGGACCATATCGACCTGATCTTCGGCAACAGGGTTGCTCCAGGCGCCTACGGCTGGATCTTCCCGAAATCCGGGAACACCGCGATCGTTGGATTGGGCATCCACGAGAACAGGATCAGGGACAGACCCCTCGGTTTCTTCCTGAAGCGTTTCCTCGAGACCGAATATGTCGCGAAGGCCGTGAAGGACGCCCAACCCATCGAGTACCATGCCGGCGTGTTCCCAGTGGGTCCGATGTTCAAGAGCTACGTTCGGGGCAACTTCGTATCGATCGGGGATTCAGGATGCCAGGGCAGTCCTCACCTCGGCGAGGGTATCAGATTCGTCATGTACAACGGAAGGATCGCTGGCCAGGTTATCGGGGAGATGGTGAAGGAGGGCAGGGACGAGGACGACCTGATGAGGATACCCAAACGGATCAAGAAGGAGGTCTATCCCAACTACAAGCTCCTCTTCAATATCTACAAGAAGGCGATAACGCTCACAGATGACCACTGGAACAAGGTCCTACCTGTCATCGGCAGGTACGCCCAGTCGGAAAAGGGGAGGCAGAGGGTCTACAAGTTCTTCTACGGCAGCATCACCCTGAGGGAGATGATGGGTATGAGCAAGGAATACGCCTTCGCCTTCAGGAAGTGATCTGCGTGGTCGTCCGTGAGAAGGGGTCTGTTGATGGTCCGGAGGTGTATACCGTCTATCCGGCGAGCAGCGTTCTGGCCTACGAATCGGTCACCATAATTCATTTCATCGTTGCAGGCGTCGGGATGTTCATCGGTTATTCCCAGTTCAGCTTTGGATACCTGATCGCCATAGGTTACCTGGCCTTCGCGTTCGGACAGATGTACCTGATAATGCCGTTCAAGGTCTGCCCTCACTGTCCTTATACGAGATTGAAGGATGCCCGGTGCGTCTCGGGTCTCAACCGGCTCTCAAGAAGGGTCGCCGGGAAAGGCGATCTATCACGGTTCGATGAGAGGGCCATAGGGATCCTCTGCCATAACAACCTCTACCTGGCATCGCAGATCGCGCCGATACCGATCATCGCGACCGCCCTTGTTCTTGACCCCTCGCTCGTGCTTGCGGTACTGCTAGCGGCAGTGATCCTCTTCCTGGTGGCCAGGGTCGTACTTTTCTTCAAGAGGCTGGCATGCCCCCACTGTGCTGCCAAGAAGGTATGTCCCAACGCGAAGATGCTAGGCCTTCAGTAGGTCCGGTATAGGGGAACGTTAAAAATATCTATAAAAACAACCTACCATACACGCAGGTGTGATATCATGACAGAGGAACAACCCGACTCCGAGGAGCTGATCGACCTCAACGAGACCGAGGCGGAAGAGGCTCCAGAAGCAGTTGAACCGGAGGTGGTCGAGGGAGAGGAGGTCATAGATACCACGCCGGCGCCGGTGGAGGAACCGGCCTCGGGCGGAGCCCTGGCGTTCATTCCTGTGAAGTACAGACCGCTGTCCATGCTTCTGGTCGTCGCGGTGGTGCTCTCGCTGATCATCGCAAGCTACAACGGCGTCTTCGACGGCTCCGACGACAAGAAGGATGGAGGTGGTGGTGGGATTCCCGATAATCTTGTCCTCAAGTTCGACGATCCCGTCATGCTGAAAAGGGAGCTGGTAGGCCTCGATGCAGGGACCATGGATATCCCGGAAGGGGTGATCGGTTACGAACCTTCCCTGGCGGTCGATTCGACCGGAGCCATGTTCTACACGGCGCATAAGGACCTGGAATGGGAGAACACATGGGACTACCTGGCATCCTGGTGGTTCATAAGCACGGACGGCGGCAAGACCTGGAGGGACCCGGCCGACCCGATCTGGAACGCGCCAGTGGTCGGTATGAAATACGTTTGGGCCGGGGACGAGGGCGACATCGCCATCGATGCCCAGGATTACATCTACTACTGCGACACCATCCTTGTCGATAACAACTTCCATGTATTCTCCAACGGCGGCGATACATGGGAGTATTCCAGGGAGCAGGGATCGACCCTGCTCGATGACAGACCCTGGCTAACGGCACAGGGTGATGGGATCCTGCACTATCTCGGCAACAACGGCGTCTCTGTTGTGAACCCGACGACGGGTGATGTGGGCAGGGTGTGGTATTACAAGTCGGCAGACGGCGGGATGACGTGGACCGTGGGGGAGGTCATGGTCGGCGGGTGGGCCACCATCGACGCAGAGAGACACGGTGAGCACGTCTACGTGGCACAGGTCTCCAGCGACGGCGGCGAGCAGAAGATCATCATGTACACATCCGACGACGAGGGAGAGAGCTGGGCGGACGCCGTGGACGTCGGTCCGCTGGAGAGGAACGGTGTTGGAGAGGGGATGCCGACGGTGTTCCACGGCTCGAACGGGGTCGTATATGTGATCTGGCAGGATTCACCTGATGGGGGGGACGCGCCTGCGACCATGTACCTCTCGAAGTCATCGGACTACGGACAGACCTTCGAGTACTGGAACATAAGCCTCCCGGAGGGAGCTATATACCTCTATCCGACGGTGAACGTATGTCAGTACGGGGAACATCATCAGAACAACAGGATGGCGGTCTCCTTCTACGGGACCACCGATATACCGGTCTCGGCCGACAGCGAATGGTACCTCTATGTGGCCGTGGAGGAGAACCTGACCAAGGGTCAACAGCCGGACTATGTTATCGCAGACCCGGAACCGCTCTACACCGGAGACGATCTCCATGCGCTTCACGACTTCTACGAGACGGTCATATCTCCTGACGGTTCTGTCACCATCGCATATCAGCACAATATCGGCCAGCATCCCGTGGAGCCTGGCGAGGAACAGCGGTACCTGTACTCTGTGACGGGCAGGTTCGTGGACAAGAGCGAGATCGACGAATGAAGCCTTCGCTGAACAAGTAGATCAGGTATTGTCGCCTGCAGCAGGCTCAGAACTCGTCCACGCTTGACATCTGGAATATATCATCGTCCAGTCCCAGTTCGGCCCGTATCGCGTCGGTGTCGGTATCACCCTCGAGGTCCTTCACCATCAGGTATCCGTATGAGTTCTCCACGTGATCGAACCCGTATGAGGAGAAGGCTTCGACGTTCGACATCCTGGACTGCCAGTTGAACCAGATATGTTCCGGATCGAAGTGATGCTCAAGGAGCCTGACTGCGTCCGGTATCCGTCCAGGATTCGGTACGGAGACCTCGTCGATACCGATCACATCGCCCTCCCTGGTGCCCAATATATATCCCCACTGGTTCCCGTTCTCTCCGAGCAGGGCAGCGAAGCCGATCTTCTTCCACTCCCACAGGTTCCTGATCTCGACGAACCTGTCGGGTCGGTGGACGCAGCCAAGGAGCCCCTCGGTGTTGATCCGGAAAAGACCGTTGATGTTCGCCTCACCAGCCGGCTTGACGATATCGATTGTCATTCCCTCCAACTCGGAATGTGTACTTTCGGGATCCATCCTCCTACCGTTGAGGGCGGGCTCCTTTGCCTCCCTGCAAACCTTGAAACCTCTTCTGAATGGGACGAGATCCTGGTAGTCCAGCTTCCGGTACAGATCGTAGGCGACCAGTTGCCTTCCCGTGAACAGAAAGGAATAGCGGATCCCCTTCTCCCGGAACCTGTCGGCCGCCTCTTCCATCAACCGCCTCGCGATCCCTTTCCTGGTCGAGTGGGGCATCGTGGCAACGCCCCATATCCCTCCGGCATCGGTCGTTCCGCTCCTGGTCTCAAGCGGGAAGGTCAGCGTGCCGACCTCTCCCAGGACCCTTTCGTCCTCGACGGCATAGACTCCGAACATATCCCGGACCCGGGGGTCCTCATTGAGCAGTCTGCGTACCTGAGAGGGTCTGAAGAACCAGAAGAAGCAGGTACTATGCAGCTGAAGTACATCGTTCGGATCGAGCTCGTTGTAACCCTTGATCTGCATGGTATCACTCTGATAGCGCCCATCGATAGGGGACGAACGACCGGTTCACTCGAAGGTGTAGTGCTTCCGGACCGGTTTCGAGATCTTCCAGGTACAGCCCAGGCCTTCCTCGAAGGTGACGAAGTCGCCAGGTCCGAACTCCACCGCTTCTCCGCCGTCGTCGGGTTCCACCCGGACCCTTCCCTCAAGTATGAAGCACTTCTCCGTGGAGTTGTAGAACCACGGAAAGGTCGATACCTCCTTTTCCCAGATCGGCCATGATCTGACGCCCTTCTCCTCGAGCCACTTATCGTCGGGCTTTTCAACTGTGATCTTAGCCATAGACATGCCTCATCTCAGAATGGGCAGGCGTCCATTAGAAGCTTTCGCAGGCGTCTTTCGCCGTCAGATCTTCCTTATGAGACCCTCCGCGACCCGGGCTATGGGTGCGATCACATCACATGCCTCGGGAGCGTAGCACCAGTCGAGGGTCGAAAGTTCGCCCGCTGCCACATCCCTTGTGACCAGGAGCATGATGCAGTTGATCAGCTCGTTGACCGGTCTGACGGAGACCGCCTGACCTCCGAGTATCCTTCCGGTCCCCTTCTCGGCCGTCACCTTCAGGAGCACCCTTTCGTCAGAGATATATTCGGGGAAAAGTGGCGCCTTCATCCTGGTGCTGGCCGCATCGATCCCGGAGTCCGTCGCCTGTGTCGATGTGAGCCCGGTCCCGCCTGCAAAGAAGGACCTTGTGCACACGATCCATGAACCGAGAGCGCCGGGCATCGATGCCTCACCTCCGGCCATGTTGATGCCGGCGGTCCGGCCCTGCCTGGTCGCGATCCCGGCGAGCCTCATAGGACCCGAGACGCCCGTGACGAGGTTCATAGTATCCACGGCGTCACCGGCTGCGTAGATCCCCTCCACCGATGTCTCCATCCCCTCATTGACCAGGATGCCGCCCGATGGTCCGATATCGATCCCCGTAGCTGAGGCCAGGTCGGTGTTCGGTCGGACGCCGATGGAGATCACGACGATGTCGGCGGGAAGGTCCTCCCCCCCGACGACGACGCTCTCGACCCGCCCCGCCCCGGTGATCGCCTCGAGTCCGGAGCCGGTCACCATCTTGATCCCCTCGCCGGTGAGCATCTCCTCGACAGTGGACGAGATGTCGGGATCGAGGATGCCGGGGAGGAGGTGGGCCTCGAGCTCGACAAGGGTTACATCGATACCTCTGTGGTTCAGCTCGGAGGCGGTCTCAATGCCAATGGCGCCTCCGCCCACGACGACCGCTTTCTTTGCCGTTCCTGCGGCCGTAATGATCGCCTCGGCATCATCTGGTGTGGTGAGGGAGTAAACGCCGTCGAGGTCGGTACCTGGAACGGGAGGTATGATCGGGCTTGCACCGGTGGCTATCAGGAGAACGTCATAGTCGATCCCGCTGCCCTCGCCATCGGAACCGACTATCGAGACCGTCCTGGTATCCGGATCGATCTTGGTGACCTCGGTCCCTGAGAGAAGTTGGATCCCCCTAACAGGAGCGTCCTCGACGACGTCGTCGAGCTCCAGCTTTCCCCCGATGGTGTAGGGAAGGGCGCACGGATGGAATATCTCCGCTGGCCTGTCGCTGATGACCGTTATCTCTGCTTTCCTGTCGAAGCGCGAGGCGAAGCCGGCCGCCGTTCTGCCAGCAGGCCCGAAACCGATGATCACGATCTTTCTTCCCATCTCGATACCCTCTGCCCGACCGCGGGCATCCTATTGATGGATTGGTGATATTTAAAACTCGTTGCCACGACGGTGGTCAGGTCAGGCGAGCTCGTCGTACCTGTCCGAGATCTCGGAGGCATCCAGGACCCTGTTGTAGATGCGGACCTCGTCAACATATCCGATCATGCCCTTGCCTGCGATGAACGGCAGGAGGTCCTGGTCCAGCGTCCCTGCGATGGTCATCGTTGCCGCTTCGGAGCCGTTGACGTAGAGCCTGGCCTGGTCGGCGGCCGCGCTGGAGTTGAAGGTAAGGACCACGTGGTTCCACCCGGGCGCCAGACCGGCTGTGAATGTCTGCATATTGATGGTGGCCGTGACCTCGGTGGTGTTCGGCGCCAGACCGAATGAACCGCCCTTGAAGATCCCAACATCCCCTGTGATGTTGATGGTCCCGAGGAACCCGTCGTTGCCCGGGCCGGTATACAGTACGGCGTACACCTCGTCATCGATCGACCGTATCCGCGGGTAGACGCCGTTGGAGGTATCGAACTCGTAGGAGTCGATGATGGTATCTGTAATGCTGCCGTCGGACGATATCTCCACCGTGGCCAGATGGCCGTCGTTCCCGTTGCCCGTGTACGATATCGCATGGATGGACCCGGCAACATGGACCGTCTGAGGATAGTTGCCATAGACTGTATCGAACTCGAACCTGTCGATCACAGCCGGGACTATGTCGCCGGTCTGGTCGATCTCGACAGTGGCCAGGAACCCGTCGGTCCCGGGCCCGGCGTATGCGATCGAGTAGATGTCGCCGCCGATCCTCGATACCCACGGGAAGGTGCACTGGGATGTTTCGAACTCGTAGTTGTCGATCACGGGTGTCTGGATGTTCCCCAGGTCGGAGATGCGGACCGTGCTGAGGAAGCCGTCGTTCCCGGGCCCCCTGTAGACGATGGCGAAGTAGTTATTGGAAAGCTCGATGAGCTTGGGCATGACGCCCTGGGACGGATTGTACTCGAACTGATCGACGAACGGAGTGGTGATGACTCCCGAGGCCGATATCTCGAAGGTAGCAACGAACCCGTCCGAGCCCGGACCGGTGTATGCGACGGCATAGATGTCCCCCGCGACGTGCTTGATGCAGGGATAAGTGCCCTGGGCGGTGTTGTACTCGTACCTGTCTACGACGGCATCGGTAATCGCTCCGTTGTCGTCGATCTCGACGGTGGCGATGTAGCCGTCATTGCCTGCGCCAGAATAGACGATGGCATAGATATCGTCGCTGACATGTACAACGTCGGGATAGCGGCACTGCGATGTGTCGAACTCCAGAACATCGATCCCGGTCGTGGGGATGGTACCGTCACCATCGATCCTCACGGTCCGTACGAAGCCGTCGGCGCCGGGACCGGAGTAGACTATCGCGTAGATATCGCCGTTCACCGGTACGATGACGTTGTTCGCGCCGCGTGCTGGATCGTACTCGGCGTAGCCGTAGAAGCCGTTGGTGATGGTGCCCGGCGTGCCTCCGTCAGCGGTGGGATACAACCACGCCTCCAGGGTCATTGCGTCGGACGGTGTTAGCATGGGATCGTTCCCGACGTTCATCATACCTGAACCGTCGAACTGAAGGCCCTTGCCGGAGATCCCGGTGGCCCACGAGGCATCAACGATCTCCCCGTGCAGTCCGTTGCCGGATGAATCATGGGCCACGGTGCCGAGGCCCTCGCTGAACCGCCAGAGACCGACCGATTCGCCGATCCCCGAGTCGATGTATGCCCTGATGGTGAAGTCCATCATGATGACGGCCCCGTTGGTAAGTGAGGGATCGTCGGGGATGGTCAGATTGAATGTGATGTTCCTCTCATCCGTGAAAAGCCGGATAACGAAGTTCCCCGTCCCAACGCGGAACACCCTCTCTCCGCTGTCGGAGGAAGCTGCCATTGATAACGGGGATGATAGACCCGTGATCTCTATCCATGCGGCATTATGCCTCTTCGGCAGGGTCCTGTTCCTGAGGTTCAGGACGAACTCGGTGTGAGAGGGGGAAGGAAGAACGCCCAGATCGAGGCTGAACTCGACCCTGTCGTTGGATGTACTGTAATGTGAAACGTATTCCATCGTGGCGGTGAAGATCGGTTCGCCCTTCTCCACAGTGGCGACCACGGAACCGCCCACGTCGTCGTTGAGCTTCTGGACGCCGTTGAACACCAGGGCCGCGGTCAGACCGGAGGAGACCACCAGTAGTGCGAAGACCAGGCTGATGTACTCCTTCTTCACCCGACCAGACCTCCCCGGATCGTCCTGAGGACGAGCTCAACGGCCTCCTCGTCGGGGCTCATGCTCCTCCTCCGAAGATCATGATGAGGTTGTTGAAGGTCACGAAGGCGCCGATGAACGCCATGGCGGCGGGGATCGCCAGGACCGACGAGCTCGAGCTCTCTCGCTCCCTGGAATAGTGATAGATGATATAGAGACCGCAGATGATCATTATCTTGAAGGTGATGAAGGTCACGGGATCGATGTTCAGCAGGAACCGCGTGATCGGGTTCATCTCCATGTTCCCGACGAACAGCGACCAGTACGTGGTGACCACGTCCCCCAGTCCGAAGAACAGGATGCCGAAGGCCCACATCGTCCTTGAAGCATGGGCATAGTCTATCTCGTCGATCTCACACTCTGCATTGTCAGAGGACACCTCATACTCCACCCCTTCGGAACGATCGAAGGCCAGGGCGCCAGGGCCGGCGAACCGCGCCGCTCCAGCCGAAACGGGTCCCGGGCTTGCGGATATCTCCGCTTCCGATCTTCGATATGCACGATCGGCCATGTCCATTGAGCCAGCGATCGCGATGCGCTGGTCGATCTGTCGGGTATTTCGTGAACACTGGACCTGGCCGGTCAGACCAAGGCTGCATTCGGCATCGCAGGTCCCGGTCTCGCCGGGAGCGCTGGTCCGGTCCTTCAGGTAGTCCATGACCTCGATGGAGCGTACATATGACTGGACCACCTCGATGAGGTCGGGTATTTCGAGATCGCCCCTTGCCGCATCGATCTTTCTGAACAGCACCTGGCCGATATCTATCGTCATGGTCGGGCGGCCGGGGAACTTCAATCGCGAGCCGGCCTCAGGTTCCGGGGATCCGAAAGATGATGAGGGCTGATCGGCGTCCGGTGCCTCTGATCTGCCGTTCTCGAAATCGATCATCCTCTTCATCAGGACCTCGAGCTCGCGAGAGGCCTCAGCAGCGATCGAGAAGGCATCGTCACCCGGCGGACCAATAGAAGGGGACGATGATGATGATGCGGCCTCCTCACTTCCAAGAAGACCGTTGTAAGAAGTAGTGCACTGTTCGGCATCGACGATACCGAGGCCGAGCAGGCCCATATGGTTGACGGAGAGCCGGAACAGTTCCGACCCCCGGTCGATAAGCTTGTCGATCCTCTCCTCGACGGCCTTCTGCTCGGTCACGCCGAGCAGGCGGTAGCAGTCCGAGTATATCTCGATACTGCGGGTGCCGTTGTTGTAGAGGATCTCCTCTTTCAAGGATGCCATGAAAGGCTACCTCGAACGAAATATGCTGGACGGGAGGCGCCCCGCTCAAGGAGCGCCTCCGTCAGCTAGATCTACTCCTGTATCAGGGCGATCTCGATGTCGAAGAGCATCGGGATCGAGTCCTCGCTGAGCGCGGGGTCCCTGTCGGCATAGAAGCCGAATGTCAGGTTGTACTCGTCGGCGGCCGAGGGGGCGTCGATGAGCCACTGGTCCTGACCCAATCTATAGTGGGTTATCCCTACGAGGGATGACACGTTGAGCAGCACCCTGACGGGCTCCTGCACGCCGATCATGTTGACGACGATGCCGGTCGCACCGAGTGGTACCTCGTTGACCGTGAGGTTGATGCTCCAGTTAACGTATCCGGGAGCGGTCAGTGTGCCGATGTCAGCGGAGAACTTCACCGCATCGCCATTGGCGCTGAACGTCCTGCCGGACGAGGGGTCTGATACTACAAGCATTGCCGGGCTGGATTCGACCTCGCCGGATACCGAGCCGTTGACGCCGTCGTCGAACGTGGGCACGATACCTACGAGGATCGCTCCTGTCGCTCCAGCACCTGCCAGCAGCCCGATGAGGGCGATGGCGAGCACCGGATTCTTCAGCAGTTTCTTGATCATTTTTCTGCCACCTTTCGAAACTTACTCCTGACTCGGCGGTCTCGGTATTTAAAGGTAGATTGGTATTAACCAAAAATTTTGGTTACCACCAGAATCAAAATGGCGTTTAAACAGGTATAAAACGTCGATTTTCGGCGTTTTTCGAAATTAGTACACTCCGGGATACTAAAAAAGGCGTAGAGGTCACTTTCAACCACCGTTCGTAGTTATCCATACCTCGATTTTTGGATGATCCTTCATTATCAAAGGATACCAAGACGACGCTGTACAGACTCGCTCCTGAGCTCCCTCAACGCGTCCGTGGCGATCCACCTTGCGCTCTTCGAGTCGATCTCGAGCATCTCCTCGCCGACGGAGATCGCCTCTGCATGAAGGGAGGCGTTCCGCTTCCCGATCTGCCGAAGCGCCCAGTTGACCCCCTTCTTTACCATGTTCCTCTCGTCGGTGCAGCCGTCGAGCATGATAGGGAAGAACGGTTTGAAACGGTCATCAACGGCCGGTTTATCGCTCACAGCGAGACGCGCCATCAGCACGAATCCGGTCCGTTTGACGTACTCCTCATCCCTGTAGGCGTATTCCTCGGCCTTCCTGTAGGCGATGGGCATCTTCTCGAATATGTTCATGCAGCACTGGTCGCATATCTCCCAGTAGTCGAACTCCAGCGTCCACGAGTCCATGAGCTCCTCCGTGAACTTCACTGGATCAGCGGTCATGCTGGCAAGGATCATGGTCTCTCTGGTCTTGATATCCCATAAAGAGAGCGATAGCTCGTGACGGCGGCCGGCCTCTTTGGCGATCTCCCTCAATCTGGGGATCTTGATCCCGTAGGTACTGTCCGGTGTGATACCGTAACGCGCCATCCCCTCGATCGCTGTGGGGTCCCGCAACGACTCGAGGCGGTGGAGAATCTCTTGGACCTCCATGTCCGCGGCCTCAGAGCTCGTCCGTCGCAACGACGACCAGCGTGTCCTTCGGATCGAGGTTGTACCACTGGTCCTTGGGGGGGAGCAGGTCGACGCCGAAGTTCATGTCCGGGTCCTTGCCGTACTTGAATTCGCGGATACCGATGCAGATCTCGTCGCGCTTGTCCGCTGCAT
>JANQNJ010000073.1 GCA_028279645.1 Thermoplasmatota archaeon | reverse complement strand
ATCGCGATGGTCACGAGCGATCTGGCCATGGGGAACTCGATACTCGTCGACGGCAGGATGAACCAGATCGTCCTGTTCACCTACTCCGGCTTCACCGCCGTGGCCCTCATCGGCCTCCTTCTGAGGCGGCCGATCATGGACCGTATGCAGCGCGGCGCCGTTCCGACGGTGTCCCTCTGCCTCGGCTTCGGCGTGACCACCGTTCTGATGTACGACCTCTGGACCAACCTCGGCTGGTGGTATCTGCTCTATCCGCACACTGCCGGCGCCCTGGCCACCGTCATGGCCCTCGGCGTTCCTTTCATGGCATACCACCTCCTCTCCGCTCTGCTGACATTCTCGTTGATAGCAGCCCCTGTGATGGTCCTGACGGCCCATCCGGCTCCCGAACGTTCGGTCCATGGTTCCCATGAGCTGCTATGGAAGGCATCCCTCGCGGCCGCCGTCCTCGTTGTTGTGTCCCCGTTCCTCATGTGAACATCGGAAGTCTATCTGATCAGAGAGGTGAATTCGAAATGTTGAGAAGAAGCGTCGCCGTGCTCGTATTATTCCTGTTGATAGTAGCGGTCCAGTCCGCATCGGGTCAGACAGGAAGCGGCAACAAGGGCTGGGGAAAGGACATCGGAATGCCAATAGATGCAGGAATGACCGTTTCGGGCGACCAGATGTACGTCATCACCGACGGGATAGACTGGTCCTCCGGCACCTGGAGCATCTCTGAGCTCCACAAGGTCGATATAGCCAGCGGCGCGGTCAACTGGTCATCGGTCATCAACGGTTCGCTGTACGAGATCGCCCGGCCAGTGGTCGCCGGACAGACCGTGGTCGTCGCATCATCCACCGGCTGGCTGCACGGCTACGACGCAGCGGACGGCGACCTGGAATGGAGCTATGACCTCGGCAGCGTCGACATGACGTCGTCGCCGATATACAAGAACGGCAAGCTCTTCGTTGCGAGCTACGACACTGTGTACTGCCTCGATATCACCTCCTCCCCGACCGAGACCTGGAGCATGGAGATCGGAGACATCTACCGTAGCTCCCTGCTGTTCAAGAACGATATACTATACATCGGCCTAATGAACGGGACCCTTGTCTCGCTCGATGCGGACCTGGGCACCGTCATATGGTGGACCGAGCTCGGCGGCGAGATCGTCTCCGATCCGGTCTGGTTCGAATCCGGTGGGACCGGTGGAACGGACGTTGTCATTCTCACAACCCGGATCAAGGTTTCCGGGAACTTCACCGGCTCAAAGCTCCACTGGGTCAAACCGACGGGAACCGTCGATAACGAGATAGACATCGCCCTCACCGATCAGAGCCCCTATATCAGGGCCGGCAAGGTCTATATCGGCTCCTCCACGGGAAAGCTGCTATGCTACGATAGCTCAGGAACGAAGAAATGGGAGTACGATGCCGGCGGGCCGATCGCCGCAGGCCTCACCTCCATCAACGACACAATCTACGGCGGGACGAATGAGGATAACGGAACGATCTTCGCCGTCAGGGATACAGGTGATTCGGCGTTGGAGCTTTGGACCCATACTCCAATTCCCGGTTCCAGGATATTCGCAACTCCTGCGGTCGCCGACGGCTTTCTCGTGGTGGGATCGGACAACGGGCACCTCTTCGCCATCGATGAGGAGCCTGCCTCGAACCCTTCCGTCACCAGCAGCGGCATCGTTCGGAACTACAACAGACCGCTCGAAGGGGCGCGCGTGATCATCGAGGTCTTCGTAACGAACTCCGGTTCCGGCAACGCCATGAACGTGACCGTAACCTTCAGTGTCGACGGGAAGCAGCACTCTCTCGCCGTTATCGATGTGGGCGCCGGTGATATGGCATCCGCTATGTTCACCTGGACCGCAGAGAAGGGCGCGCACACGCTCAGTGCCGTTGTGACAATCGACGGCACCGAGATCGACACCGGCGATAACGAGGCCCAGGTGAACGTCGATGTACAAAAGGCGGCACCCACCGAGGAGGACGAGACCACGGTCTACGTCTTCATCGGCATCCTTCTCATCATCTGGATCGTCCTGCTCGTAGGGGCGACGGTCCTGCGGAAGACGGTCTTCAGCGGCGGCGAGGAACCGGAGGTCATCGAGGCCGAACCTTCCCCTGACGTGGACGAACTGGAGGACGATGAGCTCGAGGAACCTGAAGGGCCGGATGCCGAACCCGAAGTTGAACCGGAACCAGAAGAGGCTCCGGAGCCCGAAGCTGAACCAGAGCCTGAAGAACCTCCCGAACCGGAACCAGAAGAGGCGCCACCAGAGAAGGCGGCTCCAAAGGGACCAGCTCCCAAACCCAAGAAGAAGGGAAAGAAGGCTTCCACCAAGGAGAAGCCGGCCGAGAAGGAGGACTCCATCGACGATTTCGACAAGAAGATGGCCGAGCTTGAGAAGGACCTTCTTGGCGGGGATTAAAGCCCAGGCTGAAAAAATGATATTCGCCGATATTTAACCGTTCGACCCGTAACACTACTTCAAGTGCCCTGCTTGGCCTTCTTGACCGCTCTCTTCTTCCTCTCCTTGGAGGTGAATCCAGTGGCCCTCAGCAGGAAATCGTTGTAGCGCTTGATGGTCTCGGAGGCGGTATCGTTGTCGACTCCGGTGTTCATCTGGGTCTCTACGGCGATCTCCTTCTTCCCCCTGAGCTCGACCTTCAGGAGATCGAGCGCTCCGTAGGTCGATATCAGGTAGTCCCCATCCTCCCTGACATTCTCGAAGATCTCCTCCATCAGGCCCTTGAGCAGGTCTCCCTCGATCGTTTTAAAATGCCCTCTCTTGATGTCGTAATCGGTCATTATCCCACCGTGGCCCTCTATCCAGTGGAGGATATAAAAATGTATCAGTTCTCGTAGGACCATCTGTTCACGGGGCCGGGAGTCTAGTCCTCCTTTTCGCCCCCGACCTTCTCCTCCCCCATCAGGGTCTCGAGCCTCTCCACTGCGGCCCTCAACTTGGTGATATCGGCCTTCATCTCGAGCATCGATTTCTCGAAGGGCGTGAAGCCTCCGGTGGCCAGGAGCCTGTGGCTGATGAACATGCCGATCATGATCGCCCCTAGGATGGCCACCGTCGTGATCGAGATCAGCATGATGACGAACACGATGAAGTTGTCAAAGACCTTCTCGAAGCTGACAATTCCTGTCATCCATGCGACCACGAATATCACTGCAGAGATGATCGCCGCCAGTATCGCGATGTAGAGGAACGGTATCCTGAGCCTCATATCTTGTCCACCCTCCTCTTGTAGGGAAGTTCCTTCCATAGGATGTCCGTCGCCTTCTTCTTCAACCTCACCTGCAGCGCGATATCCTCGGACACCCTCGACAATACCGTTAGCTCAAGGTGGTAGAAGTGCTTGGGGCCGTATGCCTTTATAGAGAGGTTGAAGCGTGTGAGGTTGGTCTCAGCGGAGAACAGATAGGTCTCGTTCATGAAAGTGGTCTCGTTGTCGATGGTTATCTCCAGGGCGTCGTATCGCGTGTCGGAGAAGCCGTGAACGTATATCCTCGTGACGTTTTCGATCTCGGGAAGGTCGATCAGAAGGACGGGAAGACCGGTTATCCTGTCGACGGGTGAATCATCGATACACCCGGGTATCGAGGATGTCAGGAGGACCACTACGAGCACTATCCCCCACATCGGCCTTCGACGCATCGATTTTAAACATGCCATGAAGTACTTAAGGATTGTTGATGGCTTGTTCCAAAAGTGTTTAATAATCACCCTCCTCTCGTTACATGAATGCCTGTGCAGTGTCTCGAGGTCCCCACAGAGCAAGGTGAGGAAGTACGCCTCAAGCTCCTCGAACTGGGGGCCCTCGCACCGTATCGGATCGAGTCGGATAGAGGCCTCCTGTTCCTGCCGATCTCAGATGTGGAACAGGTATCAGAACTTCTCGATAGGTACAGGACCGTACCACGGGATCCCGATCCCCTGCCGGTAAAGGAGCGATACGACCACATTTCCTACGATGTGATCGGCGAGATCGCGGTCGTTCGGCCCTCCGAGGACCTGGATGCCGAGGAAGCGGCCTCATCGATACTCTCCCGGCACGGCAAGGTCCGGACAGTGGCCCTAGATCATGGCGTGAAGGGAGAGCATCGGATACGGGACCTTGAGGTGATCGCTGGACCGGACGATCTGACCACCGTTCACAGGGAGAACGGTCTGAGACTGAGCATCGACCTAGGTCGATGCTTTTACTCCCCCCGCCTCGCGACGGAGCGTGAACGGATAGCAGGCCTCGTTCAGGATGAGGAGACCGTCGTGGATATGTTCTGCGGCGTGGGCCCCTTTGCGCTGCTGATCGCCCGTCGGCCGGCTGTCAGTGTCACTGCCATCGATTCCAATCTCTCGTGCATCGAACACCTTCAGAGGAACATCTCGCTCAATAAGGTGGAGAATATCGACCTAGCGGAGGGTGATGCGCGCCAGATCGGAGAGGCCCTCGCCGGGAACGGCGTCGTGGCGGACAGGATCCTGATGAACCATCCACATCATGCCCACGAGTTCCTTGATGTTGCCATGAGACTGGCCGGCGACGAGGCGGTGATCCACCTTTACTCGATGGTAGGGCCAGAGGACGGACCGCATATCATCGACATGATAGAACGAACTGCCAGGGATAGCAGCCACAAGGTCTCTGAGATCGGGGAGCATGTTGTCAGAAGTTACTCTCCCGGCATCGACAACATCTGCTTCGATGTAATTCTTAAAAGATGAGCTCAGGCGATCTCCCAGAGCTTGTCGCCGACATGATGCAGGGTGCGTATCGCCTTCCCCTTGTTGCCCACCATCTCTGCACCGTTCATGACGGCGGTTCCAATGGCGAGCGGTTTCCCATGCGTCTCCTCCCTTACCCAGACGGGCGATCCCTCCGAGACATCATCGCCGACCGCAACGATCCCCGGCGCCATCACATCGGCCCCGTTGTAGAGGAACTTCACGGCTCCCATGTCCACGGTGACCCATCCC
>JANQNJ010000129.1 GCA_028279645.1 Thermoplasmatota archaeon | reverse complement strand
GGGCCAAGGACGCGCATCCGATCACCCACGAGCTGATCGGGTCGCCTGAGAAGCAGGCCCGATTCGTTCTGATACTGCGTATTGTGCAGATATGGATCTTCATCGGCTGCATGATAGCGCTTTACCTGCTGGCGACGCGGGATTGAGCAGAGATGCTGGAACGATTATGGTGATTTTCGCCATTGTACACGAGGTAACCGGTACCGATCACTCCACGTAGATCGCCGGCCTCAAAGGCTGCGCGAACCCGGCCTTGCCCTTCGGATCGTACCTTTCCTGGTCCGAAGCCTCGAAGACATCGACCTTAGCACCGTAGGTCCTCTCCAGGAACGCAACTGCCGACTGGAGGTACTCCGCCTCAGGAAGTATTGTCTCGTACCTTTTCAGCTCGTCATCGCCGACCTTTGCCAACGAAGGCAGTGTCTTGCCGATGAACTTGGCTGCGACCTTCATGTACGGCTTGAACTCGTCCATGGCGGAGAGCTCCTTCATGACGGAGCCTACGTCGGCCCTGTTCCCGATGGTGATCTGGTAGGCGGCGAGGTCCATGGCCTTCCACTTCCACTCCTCGGCAGTGTATATGCAGATCCGATTCGGCTCGATGCCTGTGACCTTTAGGATCTCCTGAATGTCGTCAACCAGGTCGACGAGCACCTGCTCAGAGCCCTCCGTCTCATCGGATATGTTGTAGCCCCAAACGCGGGGATAGAACGATGTTGAGATGAACTCGTCGTGTCCGAGGTCCTTCCATATCTCCTCGCCGATGTGAGGAACGATCGGTGCGAGGACCTTGGACTGGACCTCGATGAACCTGCCCAGGACGTCCGGATGCATGTCGCCGTCACGGCGGCGCTGGTACCAACGGAGGGCCTTCTGCAGATCGAAGTAACCGATCTTGAGAGCCGACCTGAAGTTCATGTCGTTCATCTGCTCGTGGACCTTGCTCAATGTATTCTCGATGACCGATGCGAACCATCGGTCCATGGGATCGATGGAATCCTGGTCCTCGACGTCGTCTAGACAGAGCTCGTCGAACCTGGCCTTCTCCTTGTTGGCGATAACGAACTCCCTCCACGACTGTAATCGCCTGTCGATGGTCTCGGCGAAGGCGGTATCCCAGTTGGGGTCGTCTATCCCCTCGCGGCCGTAAGCTAGCGTAAGGCGGACGGCGTCGGGACCGTACTTGGCTATGAGCTCCCTCTGTGTGAAGAAGTTGCCCTGTGACTTGCTCATCTTCGCCCCGTTGATCTGGAGCAGACCATTTACCGAGAAACCTCGCGGCCAGAGCTCGCTGTCGAACAGGGCTACGTGGTTGAACAGACAGAACGACAGATGGTTCTGGATGAGGTCCTTGCCCGATATTCGGAGATCGAAGGGATAATAGTAGAGGAACTCCTCGCGCATCGATTCGATGACATCCTTACCAATGTCATAGGTGCCTGCGAGCTCTTCGGGATCACCATTGCCCAGGAACACATAGTCGAACAGATCAGGGGTGATCCTGTCGGGGGCGATCACCTGATCCTTCTCCAGATGATGGGAGATCGTGTAGTATGACATGTAGACCGTGCTGTCGGAGAGCGATTCGATGAGCCACTTCTCGTCCCACGGCAGCCTTGTGCCCAGTCCGACCTCGCGGGTGCAGGCCCACTCCCTCAGCCATCCGATGACGTATTCGAACTGCTTCCTCACGTTCTCGGGAAGGAGGGTCATGTAGTCGAGGGCACCACGCACCTGGTCCTTCCACTCCTGGTTCCGGTAGTCGAGGAACCACTGGTCGCTGACGATCTTGACCACTGACGGCGTCAGGCACCTGCAGACCACAGAGTTGGACAGCTCGTACATCAGGATAGCCTCGCCGTTGGCGATCATCTCCTCCTTAATGAGGTCCTTGACATCCTCGACCCTCTGTCCCTCCCAGACGTCGGCGTTCTCCGTGAGGATGCCGGTATAGAACCCTGTCCTGTAGATCTCCTTCTTGGCCTTCTCCAGCGCCTTCCGGTCGTTCTGGTCCAAGATCCCCATATCCTCGCAGATGCTGACCGCGGGGAGATCGCCCCAGCCCTCGCTGCGTATGATCGGGATGGGCTCGATGGACATGATGAACTCCTCGCTCAGTCCGAAGCGGTCCCTGAGCTCCGGTTGGTTCCGCAGATCGTACAGACCCATCCAATCGTCAGGGGCATCCGATGGGACCGAGGTCACGATACCGGTTCCCTTGGTCGGGTCGCAGAAGGATGACGGAAGGATCGGTATCGGCCGTTTGATCACGGGAGCGATCGCCTCCTTTCCGATCAGTTCCTCTCCGCGGACCGACCCGATGATCTCGACCTCGTGGTCCTGCATGACCAGCTTATCGGCGGCCTCTCTGCTCATTATCCAGACCTCTCCGTCGACCCTGGCACGGGCATACTCCACCTCGGGATCTACCCAGAGGTTCGTCTGTCCGTAGACGGTCTCCGGCCGCAACGTGGCGGCAACGATGACCTCATCGCCGAACTCGAACTTGAGGAGCGTGAACTCCTGCGGGACCTCGCCCTCGCCCTCCAGGCGGGCATGGTCCCCAACCGGGGAATTGTCCTTGACGCACCAGACCACCGGATGGCGGCCCTTGACCACGTAGCCTCGTTCCTTGAGGGTCCGGAACTGCCACCGAACGAAAGCGTCATAGTACGGGTTGAGGGAGGTCGTGATGAACTTCCGCCTCCAGTCGATGGAAACGCCCAGGTCCTGGATGTCGTTGTAGGCCTCTCCTGGGAAGTAGCGCACCCACTTCTCTGGATCGCCGAACTCGGGTATGATCCCGGCCGGGATCTCCATCTTCTCCAGGGCGGCGATCTGCTTCGGCTCGCCGTCGGCGACCCTCTCGGCAGCCGCGACTATAGGTGACCCGGTGGCATGGAAAGCGAACGGAAGCAGGACGTTGCATCCCATCATCCGCTTGTACCGAGCCATTATGTCGGTCCGGGTAAGGGTCAGAGCGTGGCCTATGTGAAGAAGCCCGTTGATGTACGGGTAGGGGAAGTTGATGAAGTACTTCTCCCTGGCGGGGTCCGGATCGGTCTCGAAGGTGCCCGCCTCTTTCCATCGCCTCTGCCATTCGCGCTCGTACCCTGTTTCCCGGGTCATTTCATTCACCGTATAGGTTGAGAACAAACAGGATAGGAGATATAACGTTTTCTAAGGCAGAGGAGTTCATTTCGAATCGGACGACCGTTGTGGACTAGAGGGTCACCATCCAAGATAGTCGTTGACGAACCTCTTCACGTGGCTGCTCGGCCGTATCACGCCGAAATGCCCCTCGCACAGGATATCGGGATCGATCCTCAGAAGCTTTCTGAGCGAATCCTCGTACAACCTCCTGTCCGAACCCCATGAGCTGTTGAGCGGTCCGTGGACATCCTGGGCAAAAAGGACCTTCTGACCGTCGAGCTCGACACCTACCGCTATACTGCCCGGTGTGTGTCCAGGAATGTGATAGATATGGAACTCCTTTCCGGCTATGGTGATCGCTCCGTCCTCCGTTATCTTCTCATCGATCTCGACAGGCGGGCATTCCATTCCGTATAGATGCGCCGCAGAGCGCCTCGCATCACCCGATTCCAGCGCGTCCGAATCGTGCTCGTGGGCGACCATACGGAGGTCGAACTCCTCCTTGAGCTTCGCAGCCCCGCCCACATGATCGATATGACAATGGGTCAGGAAGACTCCTCTTATGAGAGAAGGGTCGACATCAAGTGAACGGATGTTGTCCATGAGATTCCTGTGCCCCCGGCCGGTACCCGCATCGATGAGGACGTAGCTCGACCGATCTATCCTGACGAGGTAGATCATACAGTCGTTCTGGGAGGTGAACCCAGGACCACCCACGACATATAGACCGTCAAGGACCTCATCTACCTTAGCCATCATGTTAACATCTACCACGGCGGATAAAAACGTTTCCCGGAAGTTTTTACTACCAAATAGACGTTCGAAGGGATACCCGGCCGACCAGCGACCGGGACGAGGTGTTCATTCATGACCGTGTACAAGCTCGGAGACCGGGTTCCAGAGATCGGAGATGATTCATACATCTGTCCATCCGCCACCGTCATAGGCGACGTGACCATCGGAGAGGACTGCTTCATCGGCCCGGGCGCGAGGCTCCGCGGCGACTACGGAAGGATCATCATCGGTTCAGGAACGGCTGTTGAGGACAACGTCGTGGTACATGCCCGTCCCGGCGAGCTCTGCGCCATCGGTAAGAATGTCACACTGGGCCACGCCGCGATCATACACAATGCGACGATAGGCGACTGGTCGATCATCGGAATGGGAGCGGTTGTTAGCGACTATGCCAAGCTCGAAGAGTGGGCCGTTGTTGCTGAGGGAGCGGTGGTCAAGAACAAGCAGGTTGTCGGGTCGAGGAAGATCGCGGTAGGTGTTCCGGCGAAGGTGATCGGAGAGGTGGGGGATGCATACATGAAGCAGTGGATCAAGTTCAAGGCGATCTACCAGGACCTGGCCAGGAGCAAGTATCCGGAAGGGTTGGAAGAGGTCGAGTGAACGTCGATTCAACCATACCACCTGATCGCTGTTTCTTTTCCATTTACGATCGCGGCGTCAGCGTCTGGGTCGGCAGACGATCACCTGCTTAGGCGAATCTGACGTGAAATCACCCTGATCGTAGTCGCCGTACTTCTCCTCGATCTCGAACCCATTGTACTTGATGAGCGCATCAAGCTCGAGTGGGTAGTAGGTCCGCATTCCGAAGCTGTCGGTGAGCACCGATTCCCCTTCGATCTCGAATGACCAGTCGACGTTGTTGATCTGTCTGGCCCGATCGTAATGGATCCTTTCCATGACCTTGACGGTGCCTCGACCGTATGCATCCGGGAACTCCACCTGAACTTGAACCTCTTCCGGGTCCCTAATGAAGTAGTTGGGATCTGGATTGAAGTAGTCGATGACCAGACGTCCCTCATCTGTAAGGTGGGCCTTAGCGCACCTCATGAACGCCTCGAGATCCTCCAGGGTGTGCAGGTGTCCGAGGGAGTTGAACGGGAAGATGATCGTGTTGAACCTTCGTCCCAGATCGAAGTCGCGCAGGTCGCCCTCGACCCACTCAATGGATACGCCTGCCTCCTTTGCCTTGCTCTTCCCGTGGCCCATCATCTCGGGGGATAGATCGAGACCGACAACCTCGAACCCAGCCTTAACAAGAGGTATCGTAATGCGTCCCGTTCCGCAGGCCACCTCTAGCACGGGGCCGCCGTACCTCTCGGCGAGGCGGATCGCATTGTCTATGTCATCCACAAGTTCGGCGTACTTCGCATCGTATTGCTCCGGGTCCGAATATATCTCGTTGTAGTCCGGACCATTCAACTTCTCGTTCATTCTATCATCTCTCACATCATTTTCGTTTATTCACGATACCCGCCTGCTCAAAGGCGGAGACCCACCTAATCATTGACCTGATATTAAAAAGGAACGGTGGCTGTCAACGGTTCACATGAACTCTTCCCAGCGGTCCATGATCTCCCTCTTCAGCTTGATGGATACGCGCGGGTCCTTCATCATCGCCCTGAAGGTGGCCCGGCGGATTACGCCCTTCATCATGACCTTCTTCTCGGCATTCCAGTCCCAGGTGTTGTCGATCATCCGGTTCAGCATGGCAAAAAGCTTCTTCTGCTCGTCGATGTCCCCGATCGTCTCGACCGGGAACTGGGCAGCTTTCCGGATAACCTGGCCGAAAACGTTCTCGATGGCGTTGTCGACGAGCATCTCGACCAATGAGTTGTCTGAGCCTGAAAGCTCTTTGTGGAGGGCGTTGAGACGTTCGATCTTCTCTTCAGGTTCAAGCTCTGGATCATCCTCGATCTCCCGGCCCCTCGCGCGGATAGAGCTTACTTCGGTTTTACGGGCCTCCTTCTTCACGGCCTCTATGAATGCCTTTGCAGGGTCAACACCGTCGCCGGTCATCTGGAGTCCTCGATTCCCTCTTCCTCGGCCTTAGCCAGGATATCCTTGATGAACTCGTCCTTGTGGTCGCAGTACGCCTCTATGTCTCGGGGGTTCTCTCGCGCGGCCTGAAGCTTCAGTCGGTAATACTCCTCTGCTTTGTCCGAATGCTTCCTCATGTAGTTCCTGAAGAGAAAGTGCTCCCTTCGGAACTGATGTCCATCCGGGACCACGTGGATGTTGAACCCAGGCCTTGAGCGGGGGCCACGAGTGAAGAGCCGCCTGAACGGAAGCTCGTCCTCGTACTTGTCGATGTACTCGTAGCCGATCTTGACCATGGGTTCAACCGTATCGTTGATGTCAACACCCTTCTTCATCGCTACATCGAAATCGATGCGTGGCTTCCCTCCTAGACCCGGGACCGAGGTGCTGCCGACGTGGTCTATCGACCTGACGAGCTTTCCAATGGTGGCCTGGATGCGCTTCTTCTCCAGTTTAGCTATCTCGGGCCATTCCGGATCGTACGGGACGACGACGATCCTGCTCTTCGGATCATAGACCTCGTTATCCTGTTCGGCGGTCATAGGTCAACCTCCTAGCTCTTTTCCGCGGTGTACTAGACTATTGTAGGTCATCAAGTATCAATCTTATGGTCTGAAATTACGGACCGGTTCAGCATCAACCTTCATATAGCAGTGGATTTGTTAACAATTGAAATGGAGTGCGATGACAGCTGTGAGTGCAGTTCGGCAACACCGCATGGATCGGCTCTGATGGACCCCAAGCATCGACGAACAGCACTGCTGCTGGCAATCATCACCGTGATATACAACGTGGTAGAGGGGGTCCTGTCAATTACGTTCGGCACGATCGCGGGAAGCATCGCCCTGGTGACCTTCGGTTTCGACAGTTTCGCGGAATCGATGTCGTCGGGGGTCCTCCTATGGCGTTTCACCCGCCCGAAGGGATCGCATAAGGATGAGGAGAGGCTTGAGCGACGGGCCACACGGCTCGTAGGGTTCACGCTGTTCATCTTCGGCGGCTTCGTGATATTCGAATCGAGCAGGAAGCTCTATCTCGGCGAGAAACCGGAGGTGAGCTTCATCGGAATGGCCATTGTCACCGCTTCGATCATCGCCATGCCGGTACTGTTCATGGCAAAGCGGAGGACCGGCACCAGGATGTCCAGCGACAGCGTGTTGGCTGATTCCAAGCAGACCCTTGCATGCTGGTTCCTGTCGTGGGCGGTCCTCATAGGACTTCTTCTGAACCATCTGGCCGGATTCTGGCATGCCGATCCTGCCGTTGGCTACATCATTGCGATATACCTCATTCATGAGGGAAGGGAAGCGATCCAGAAAGGAAAGCTTTGCAGCTGTTGAACATAGGTCCTGATATCCTGCCACATGTATGATCATCATTGACATTGTTCCAACTAGGTCTGGGTAATTTATATTAATAGATATCAAATAATTTAAATATTAATAAGATGATAACACGCCACAGAGGGGGAATCTGAAGCCGAACACACGGAGGAGATACCATCCGTAAGCTAGATGAGACCACAGAGGTTCAAAGGTACAGGCGCATGGGACAGATACGGGCCTTGAGCATGGAAGAGGCAATGGAGAGGCGGCCGAGACCCGGTGATCGATCTTTTCACGAAAAGTAATATAACTTCGTACAGCGATATATCGTTGCATGGACCCCGATGGCCCCGCCGAAAAGGGGAAGGGAAAGAGTTCTGAGAACGTTCCAGGCTGGTCCAGCCATGCCGCCGTCGAAGGGGACGATGATTGGCTGTCCCAACCCGGCGACGAGGATGAGACAGCCTGGGACAGGTCCGGCTGGAGCGAGAGGGAGTTCACGTCCGGGGAAGCTGACGATGGAAGAGCAGACGATTTCGACTTTCCGGACGATGATGAGGGTTCTGATTGGGATAGCGATGCTGACGAGGCTCCAATGGACCATTCATTCGACGAGGAACCTACTTCGTGGGACGATGAGGACCGGGAAGGATTCGAGTTCAGTGAGGATGTCGAGTTCAAGGAGGAGAGGGAGGAGGACGGCGGCCTGGTCTTCAAGGAGGAGACAGAGGTCGAGATGAAGCGGACCACAGACAGATCGACCAAGAAGAAAGTGGCCAGGAAGCCGAAGAAACGGAAGAAGAGGTCGCACAAGAGGATCGCCAAGGCCAAGGCGGTCAAGAAGAAGCGTGAGGCAGCCCTAAAAGGGGATGAGATGGAGTTCGTGGCTGATAACAGGCGTAACTACCGGAAGAAGAAAAAGCCTTCGGACATCGACGCCTTCTTCGCGTCGGACGAGGAGAGGGAGGAGTTCAAACGCTCGTACAAGCGGGCCGATACCTCCCTGCAGGACGAGGAGAAGGAGTATCTGGAGGAGATGAAGGAACAATGGGACGTGGTCCATCAGCAGGAGGACCAGCACCTCGTGAAAGGGATCGGCAGATTGACCGACGACGATATCAGCCACACCACCAACCCCGATGCCAAATCCATGACGAGAATGGGCAGATGGGCCGCAGCCCTGCTGATATTCATGATCCTGGCGTTCCTGATCTTCATCATGAGCTACCTCGGCGTCCTACCGAAGATCCCGTTCCTTCCGTACCTCATAGGAACTGTGGTCGTGCGGGACCTCACCAACATTGGGACACAGTGAACGAATAACTATCTGATCATGGTGTAATGGCCCTATCTACCAAGACCGATCGAAGTGAGCTTTCTGTTAATAGTATGATCCTTGTCACGCCTGTCATCTATCTTCAGCTGGGTGACGACCCTGACACAACCTGCATCGGAAACAGCCTCGTGCGCCATCTTGACCGCCCGAAGGAGCGAATCGATGTCATCGGTCTCGATCACGGTGCTCATGGCATTGGACTCGTGGCTAACACCTGCCTCGTCCAGTGCCTTGATGGCGATCTTAACATACTCGCTGACGCTGGCGCCCTTGTCGATGGGCACCACGGATAATGAAGCAACGATCATCTTGAACCCTCTAACCCGCGAATATCCTGAGATGTATTTTACATTGACGCCGAACCGTCAGAAGTCGAGGAAGCCGTCATCCTGTTCCGGAGGTCGTTCAGGAGGACGGGCCTTCGCCGGGATATCGCCCTGAGGCGGTTGTCGATCAGACGGTCGGTATATGGGTTGATCATCCGGAGCGGTCCGTTTCGTAGAAACCTCTTCGGATGGGGCTGACCGTCGTTCCTCTTGGGTATCGGTGTCAGGCTTCTCCTTGGAGGGCAGCGTGGTTCGCGTTCTTCGCAGCGCGATGCCAACACCTATCAAACCTACGACGAGGACAACGGCGATGACCAGCAGCACCGGGTTCCCTTCGGTGTCCTCGACCTTGAACGACCAGCTGTAGGCCTGGTTCGATCGGTTCAGGTCGTAGTCCTCTCCGGTGACGGCGACCTCGATGCGGTAGCTGCCCTTGGTACCTGTCCAGTTGACAACGGAAGCGTTCGAAGAGTGTCCGGGAACGTGCAGGTTGATGTATGTCTGCTTGACCGTCCGCACACCCCTGTAAATGGTGACCGAGGCTACGCAGTCGGATGGATACGCACCGATGTTGTTCACCATGACCGTGAAGCTGATACGCTTCCCGTCCTTGAGCTGCCCACCGATGTCGATGCTCTCGGATGATACGAGAAGATCGGGGCCGCCCACTATCAGGTCGAATCCGGTCGAGTTGGTGACGCCGAACTCCTCCACCTCGAGCCGAACGTCGTAGGTCCCCACATCCATGCTATGTCTGAAGTCTACCGAGGTGTTCACCTTGATATTATCGATGTACCAGCGGTATGTCAAGTTTGCATCCGGATCGTAGGACATCGATCCGTTGAACTCCACGGGTTCTGCATACAGAGAGACCTTGAACGGCTGCGGACTGCTGATGAGCGGGACGGGAGGGGTGTCATTTATGGTGAAGTTAGCGAAGAAATGTAAGGGAGGGGAATCCTCATCGCTGAGGTTCAGGACGGCCATCCATCTGTCACCTCTGACCGAGTGTTCTCTGAACAGCTTGGCATCATGGATCGGAGCCTCGAACCCGGGGATCTCGCTGCCGTCGCCTGGGAGGGAGCCCTTCTTTCCGCCGGAAACGTTCCTGTACCACCATTTATGGACACTCAGTCCATCGCCATCGGGATCGAACCCGTGAAATCGGTATTCGATATCATGACCGGACATCGTGGAACCAGGCCATATATATGCATCTATGATGACCGGCGGCGAGTTCCTCACCGTCACGGTCCTGGAAAGGAGAGGAGTGGAGTACGCCTGTCCGTCGTGGGCGATCGCCCTGACGTGGATGGCGTCGCCCTTGTCGAAGGAAACACCGGTGAGGGTGGTCGCGTTCTCGGTCAGGACAAGCTTCGCACCGTTCCTGTACCACCAGTGAGTGACGTTGAGGGGATCCCCGTCGGGGTCCCATGCCACCACCTCGACGTCCAGCGTCGAGGTCTCGAACACATCGTTACCATCGGATGAGGTGATATTGACCAGTACGACCCAAGGGACCAGGTTGACCGGAGGTCTGCCCGTAGGCTCCACAAGAGGATATCTGTCGGTGCTGTTGCCGGAGCCCGGAACGGGATGAGGGGTATCCCCGATCCCATCGTTGTTCCGGTCGGGTCCTGTGTACTCCGACCAGTAGTTACCGTACACACCGGTGTCCCACTGGTTGTTGGAACCGTAGTCGAGGACCTGGTAGACCGTTTCGTTCCTGGAAGAGCCGGGTAGTCCGCTGCCATTGTTGTTGAAGAAGTGGTTCCCGTAGAGATGGTTCATGAAGCTGTCGCTGTCAATGATGCAGCCGTGCCAGTCGTTGCGGTGAACGTCGTTCCGGACGAATGTGTTGTGGTGTGAACTTTGAGAGTAGATGCCGTACCGGTCGCTGTTCGTGAAGTTGTTATACCGGAGGTCGTTGTAGGACGAGATATACAGACCCGCTCCTATGTATCTGCTAGAAATGACGAGATTGTAGTGAATATCGTTGTATGCAGCTGTGCTAAGGTGCAGGGACCGGTAGACCTCGAAGAGTTCGTTCTCAGAGACGTTGTTGCTGTGGGTGTTGATCAGCGCAACACCGATATCGCCGTCCGTGATCTCGTTACCGGTGATGTTGTTCATACGGCCGCCGTAGACCCAGATATTGTCACCGGCATCTGTGATCTCGTTGTCGTTTATCACGGTCATGTTGGCGTGCTGGATCTCAATACCCTTCGAACCCTCAACGATGATGTTGTAAGATAGGTTCGCATAGTACGTCATCAAGCCGTTGATAGAGACATCGACATCGCGGAATCGATTGTGCAATATCGAGCAATTATCGACCTCGTTGATCCATACGCCGAGCTCATTGTCCCAGAACGTCGTGTTCGTTATGCTGGAGTTGTGTGCCCCGTAGGCGAGCTCGACCGCAGTGTCCATGTCTGTCAGGAACATATGGTCCAGCGTCAGGTTCTCGGATTCTCCGATGATCCCGTCCTCGAACGACGAAAGAGTGATACCTTTCAGTGCAACGTTGGCGGCATAAACCCGGATACCTTCGTCATCGGTCCCTTCCCCGAGGAGCATGGAATGATTGATAGGAGATGGATAACCGCGGGTCCCGACCGGGATCGTAGTCCCATTGCCGATGATCGTGATCTCCTTGAACACTTGCAGCTGCTCCTCGTAGAGGCCAGCATACACCATGATCGTGTCGCCGTTCCTGGCTGCACTCAGAGCCGCCCTTATAGAATCGAAATCGGACCACCATCCCTCGTCATCGTCCACCACCCATACGTTGGTGTAGACCGTGATGGTATCATTGGTCAGCGGGTATCTGTCCCTGGCACCTGTGGAACCTCCGATCGTGTACGGTGTCTCACCGATCCCGTCCCCGTCAGCGTCCGATCCGTTGTAGTCCGACCAGTAGTTGCCGTATTCACCGTTGTCCCAGTAATTATCCCCGTCCCGGTCGGTGCCCATTGGAGAGTCGCCGTTGTCCTTGAACCTGTTCAGGTAGATCCGGTTCCTCTCGGTCTGCGTCGTTATGTACACGCCGGAATCATCCATGTCATGGATATTGCAATAGCGGATGGTATTGGCGGTGCACCTCTGGCCTATGTACACTCCGTCGGAAATGATGCTCGACCAGATGCTCGTATCACCGATCTCGGTCCAGGATATCGTCGACGAATGGACGTCCTCCAGGTATATGCCTGCATAGTTGTCAAGAAGGGTCGAGCCGTTGATCGATACGTAATTACAGGAGAGCATATGAATGCCGTAACCATGACTATCGGTCACTGTAGTATCGTTCACCGATGAGTTGTGCACGCCGTTCATGTAAACCCCAGGATCGGAACTATCATCGACCGAGCAGTTATTCACAATAAGATTACTCATAGTTCGGAGGTAGAGGCCGTACGATCCGCTGTAGGAGATATCTATCTCGGTTAAGGTGGTATCAGGACACATATAGGTGGATATTCCCGAGTTCTGGTTCCCTTTGAGGGTGGAGCTCATGATCCTAGTGCCACTACTTTGTATCAGGTAGATCCCATCATGATCGTTGTTCTCTACGGCCAAGCGTCTGAGAAGTGTGTCATTGCTTGACCGGACCTCCAGCCCCGTATTGGAGTTACCGTTCATTGTTACACGGTCAAGCTCGACACCGTAACTTCCTTCGATCGTTGCATGATCGCCGTTCTGGTTCAATGTCGAGGATCTAATGATAGTGTAATTGGAGTACCGCATACTCAACGGAATATCGTTGTACATAATTGTGGAGTTTTCTATGACAGATCCGTAGTCATTTCTTATATCGATGGCAATGTCGCTGTTGAAGATATCACAGTCTGAGATGAAAGAGGAGTAGACATTCGTTATGGAGATCCCGACATAGTTCTGGTCGCCATACGAGGATACGATGTTGTTCCCGGAACCATTGAAGATCTCGAAGCCAGCATCAGTGTTGTTCCTGGCTTTGCAGTTGGTCAATGTATTGGAGTCGGAATCGAGGATATAGAAACCGCGGAAGCTGCTACGTGAGGAGGTTGTATCGAAGAACCAGTTATTATCGGAATCCGTGTTGATGACGACCCCGTGCATGTTCTGGACACTAGTTATGTTATGAAGGATGTTCGAGCTCGCCTCTAGAAGGTATATTCCGGCAAGGTTGCCGGTCGCATTGATCCGTTCCACCATGTTCCTGTCCGCCTGATACAATAGAACGGCATAGTCGTTGTCGCTCATCGAGCAGTTGCTGATAACGTTGTCATGAGTGTAGACGAACATCCCGAAGTAACAGTCAGTGATCGTGAGGTTGTCGACGACGCACTCGTCGCCCCAGAAGAGATAGAGTCCGATGCGGGTGTCATCGATGCTGGTGTTCACAATGTTGCACCCTTCGCCTCTGATCTCGATGGCAGCATCGGGTAGGTTCTGTCCACCGTTGGTGAAACTTACGCGGTCTATGAGGCAACCGTCAGCGGAGACGTTGAATATGTCCCCGGTCCCGTTCCCGTCGATGATCGTGTTACCGGTGCCGTTGCCGATGAGGGAGATCGTTCTCTTTGTGAGCAAAGGACCGTAGTAGGTGCCGGCGTGGACCCGGATGATGGAATACGGAAGGGCATAGTCCAGTGCGTCCTGGATATTGTCGAAATCGGCCCCAGCCCAGTCGTCGTCCACCGTTATATTGAGTTTACGAGAGACAGGGTCCATGAGCGGGTATCTATCCTCGGCATTCGCAGACCCTCCGAGTGGATGAGGGGTGTCCCCGATCCCGTCGCCGTTGCCGTCGCTGCCGTTGTAGTCGCTCCAGTAGTTGCCCTGGATGCCGTCGTCCCATGTGTTGTTCGAGCTCTGCTCGTTCACCTGCCCAACGGGGTCCCGGTCGTTAAGGATGAACTCGTTGAAGTATAGCACGTTGTCGGCGCTGAAGATATTGAAGGTGATGGCTGGGCTGTTGTTGATGAAGATGTTGTTGGCGATGGTGTTGTTGTGGGATGTCTGGAAGACCATCCCGTCGTCCTCGCAGTCGACGAGGGTGTTGTTGGAGATAATGCTCCATGAGGCGTCATCTACGTCGAAACCGCGGTCGTTCTCCCTGAAGGTGTTCCACTGGATGTCGTTGTCCCGGGAACCGGTGATCCTGAAGGCGTCGTCGCTGTTCTCGATCTCGTTGTCATGAACGCTGTTGTTGTCCGACCACCGGAGGTATATGCCTCCGAACACGTTGTCGTAGACATCGTTACCGGAGATCTCCACGAGCTTGCAGTCCTCCAGGTAGATGCCGTAATTGCTCTCGAAGAAGCGGCTGTCATTGATAGTGACCCGGATCGAATCCTCCAGATGGATGGCTCTCTGTTCGTTCGGTCCGACAACGCAGTCGGATATCTCAGTATCGAACAAGGCTATTGCGTAGATCCCATATCGGTTCCAGAGAGTGAGGTTCTTGAACGTATTGTTGCCGGAGTTGTAGATGAAGAGGCTGTTGCCGGTGCCGTTTATCCAAGAGTTCTTCACAGTGATCCTGTCGACGCTCTGTATCTCGACCCCCGTGACCGCTCCTGAGATGCTGGAATTGATTATGACGCAGTCGTCGGTCTCGACCTCTATGCTTGTTGCACTCATCCGGTCGATCCTGGAGCTCGTGTTCACTATGGTGATGAGTCCGGTCTCGCTAATCCACATGGGTCCTTTCTTCATGAACGATAGGTTGCCCTTTATCGTTACGGATCGGTTCACTATTGGGTCCTCGTCGGTGTAATCTCCCTCGAAGACACGGATGATGTCTCCGTTCTCGGACGCGTTGATCGCATCCTGGATCTTGTAGAAGTCTGCACCGGCCCAGTCGTCGTCCACGATGATGTCGTAATTATCTGGTACTGAACTGTTTGCGACCATCAGTGGATAGTTGTCCTGGGCGGCTCCGCCGGCGATGGCATATGGGGTGTCTCCGATGCCGTCGCCGTCGCTGTCTGAACCGTTGTAATCGGACCAGTAGTTGCCTGTGCGGCCGTTGTCCCATTCCCCATCATCCAACCCCGTTGCCTGCGGACCGGTACCGTTCACGTTGTCGATGAAATTGTTCCGATGGACGGTTCCAATGGCATCATGAGATAAAAAGCATCCACTGCCATTGTTCTCATAGAACGTGTTGTGTACGATTGATATGTCCTTTGAATCGCGGCAGAAGACTCCATCCACGTTGCGTGAGAGAACACTGGTAGAGATCCTGCAATCGATGGCATCGATGAGCAATATCCCGATGCCGTTGCTTGTATTCCGGATCATGTTATCCTTGAACCGGCTGTCATAAATCCATAGACAGACGATACCGTCATCGTCATACGTCCGCGTGATCGTATTGTTATTAAAAGTGCTGTTATCAACGAATTCCAGCATCAGGCCGTTACCGTTGAAGGTGCTCCTTATGACATTGTTCGAGAGATTGCAGTCGGTTACCCTTTCTAGATGAAATCCATCGCCACTTGATGTGTTGGTGATAACATTGGATGTCGCATTGCAGCTCAATGGGTCCCACGACCGACCATGCAATTGTATAGCATTCCCGTTGGTAGTGTTGGTGATCACGTTGTTCTCCACAAGGGTGCCATTGCACCGGAACACCTCGATGGCGTTACCGTTGTCGGTACCATTAATGACATTCCCCGAGATCAGATGGCCCTCCCCGCTGTCCGAGTAGATCGCGGACCCGCCCGAGGTCGAGTTGATCGTGTTATTGAATATTGTGAACCCATTAGTACGAACCACCTCTATAGCCGGACCAGAAGAATTGATTATGTCGTTCGATGATATGGACCCACCGTGACAGTTCCTCAGTTTGATACCAGAACTTGTGGTGTTGAGTATCGTGTTGTTATTGACATCGGCATCACTGTCACTGGATATGCTGACGCCGTAAGATCCGCCTTCGATAGTGTTCCGGGCGACAAGGATCCCTTCGCCCGACCCACTGATCCCGGCACCCGATATCCGGTTCTCCACTACGGTCGCTCCGGAGGCCGAGACAGAGCATGCAGTGTTAATAAGAGAATTGGATTTGAGTTTCGCACTGACGCATTGCGTTAACGTCAAACGACCGCTGTCGTTTATATGGTTGTTCAGCAAGGTTATTCCATTGCATTTCTCAGCCATTACCACGTAACTATCGATATCCCGGAACTCGGAGCCGTTCAACGTCACGTTCTGGCATTCGTATCCATAGAAACCGTATCCGCTAATCGATTCGATGATCGTGCAGTCGATAAAGATATCTGTCGAATACGCGATCTGGATCCCAGAACCACCGATTGTCAATGTCAAATTCGTGATATTGACGTCAGTGCAATTTCCGATTATCAGGGGGCCATCCTCATCTACGATAGCGATATCGACTTTGTTCGCATAGTACCTGATCTGACGGCCAGAAACCGTGTTATTTACCATGATGTGAGATGACCAGTGATCCTCTTCAGTACCGTAGATCGAGATACCCGTGCGATCGAACGCGTTGGAACGAATGTGAAGTTTGGTGCACTCATAGACCCTTAGCCCTCTAGAGCAGGAGACCGTGTTGTTATCGACGGTGACCTCATCGGACCTGTAAGCATAGATACCGTAAGAAACCCCCAATGAGGAGACGATACTATTGTTGGTTATCGTAAGATTGTTCCCAGGGAATGCAATAACTCCATAGATCGCGTCTTCTATCACGTTCTCAACGATTGTTTGATACTCATTCACCCAGATGCCGTAGTACGAGTCCGTGATCAGATTGTTAGTAATGTTAACATATCGTCCGGAGATCTCTATCGCTGTCGAGAGATTCCATAGATGGCATCGCTCAATATTGGCATATGATGAATTGCCGGTGATTCCCCATCCGTCCTTGGCGATAGGGTTCGAAATGTTGAGATTCGAAACGTTCACCCAGCTCGCATTAAGCTCAATGATGGTCCCGTTAGCCGTGATCGAAGTGTTATCGCTCCCGTTCCCAACTATCGAGATCGACCTCTCGATGTGAAGCGACTCATTATACACACCCTCGAACACCCAGATGACATCTCCATTCTCCGAGGCATTGACAGCATCCTGGATATTGTCATGATCAGCACCCGCCCAATCATCGTCGACAATGATGGTATCCCCCGAGACGGAGACCGCTGAGATACAGAAGAGAAATGCCAGGATGGCCGCCGCCGCTATGTATCTCGAATAGATCAAAGGATTACCTCGTTGTCAGAGCCCCAGCCAGTCATCGTCCCCAGCCTCTTCCTCCGCCTTTCGCTTCTTGGCATCCGGTCGGCTACCTTGACCGCTGTCATCTGATACGGGTACCTCGACGGGACCGCTCATCCCCTCGATCTGGTCGCCGTCAAATGGAGGTGCCTTTGCGAGCTCCTCGAGCTCGGCGCGGTCGAAGGTCCGGAGGCGTTTTAGGTCGTCCTCCGATATCTTCTCGATGTAGTCGTCGACGTCGAGGTCCTCTATGGGAGGTCTCCTGTCGAAGGCGCTCCTTTCATCTTCCGGCCTATCCACCTTCGAACCGGGCGGGATATACTCGATCTCGTCATCGGAATCCTCGGGCTTGACCAGGATCCTCAGTTCCATCTTTGTATCATCTGGCCCATTGACACCGACCAGGGTCCCTTGGTGATCGGTCTCCTCGCCATCCCTCAAGGCGATCTCATGAGAACGGGCCTCGTACAGCTCGCTACCGGGATCCTCGTCCTCGGTATTCCCTTCTGAGCCGCCATCCATCTGTATCTCGACGCCTGCGATCTCCTGCATCTCCTCGAGGGTGAGGTCATCGCGGCCGGCGTACTCTGGATAAACCAGGGCGATGAGCTCCTCCATGTGCTCCTTGTCGCGCTCCCAGCGCTCGATCAGCTCCTTCAGCTCCACATTGGGGTTCTTGTGCTTCCGGTGGGAGAAGACGAAAAGGTGGATGGATGCGGAGGACAACGCGAAAATCGACATGGCCCTGGCTGGAAGAGGGCTTGCTCTCGTCCATGGTAGAGCCTTTACTGCCATTGGATTCCCCCGACGTCACCTTACAGGGTCCACCCCGCCTTATATACCCCAATGCTTCCTTAAAGTTGTCTAATATGATATATCTCTTTTTTGGTGACCGTTTCCAGGTATAATGGAGATCCTGTCCTAGAATGGAGGTCTCATAGATGTCCTTCACGGATAACGGCGTTATCACGGGACCTTGGATCGGGAGACTGGGCAGGGTGGCCGATGGGAAGCATGGCAACAGGTCTCAGGCCACCTGCATCCACAGCCTTGGCGACGAGATCGTCGTCGAAGGCGCCGATCCAGACGCTGCCGAGGCCGATATCGGCTGCTGCGAGATGGGCGAAGGTGCATGCTATGGTGGCATCCTGGACGGAATAGAGATCGCCTCTGGCGCCGTATTTCGAGGCAGCCTTCGCCTTATCGGCGAGGAAAACGAGGACAAGCGGGGCCTCGCCGACAAATCGTTGTCCGAAAGCGGCCTGAGCAAGCTCCTGACGCTTCTGCTCGGAGCGAACGACGACGACGGAGAAAGCCTGCAGGTTGCCGGCAGATGGTGCGGATATCACCGCCTCGATGATGTGCTTCTCGTCCTCCATGCTGACGGGATCATCTGTGAACTTTCTGATAGAACGCCGCTCGTTTCGAAGATCATCGAACTCCATCGTATCGCCTCTGACATAGAAATGATGAACGGGTTAATATCCATTGGGCCTGAAAACGACTGTTCAATGAAGCATTACCACCAGACCAACACCCGCAGCGATGGCTCCGAACGACACGCAGAAGATATCGAAGCGGATCTTCCTTGCAGCCACCATCAATATATCTATTGTCGCATAGCTGACAAGGAAAGCGACGGTGATACCCACCGCGATCGGTACGGGATACGCCGGAACGAACCTGATCTCGACGATCGAGAGCGCCAGCACAGCGGGTATCGACATGATGAACGACATCTTCAGCGACAGCCGATGGTCGTAATCCATTCCGAGCAAGGCACCCAATGTCATTGCTGAACGAGAGACACCCGGTATCACCGCCAACCCTTGTGCAGCCCCTGCGATGATCATGTCACGTGTGCGGGTGTTGGTGAGGTTCTTAACCCCTTTGGTCTGGCTGCGATAGATCACGACCCCTGTCAGGATCAGGAAGATACCGGTAACGATGGTGATCCCCTCGCCGGTCAGGTCGTCAATGAAGTATAGGTATGCAAGGAATATCGGCAGTGCCACGGCGAACGAGCTGAGCGTCGCCACCGTCATGAACTTCAGGTAGGTATCCTCCCTGAACCTGGGTACCGCCTTGACAAGTTTGAAAACATCCCTTCTGAACCGGACTATCACCGACAACATCGTCCCGATGTGAAGGTAAAAGGCCATGGCGAGGGCCTCCTCCAGGTCCATGTTCAGGCCGTTGACCATGGCCAGCGTCAGCTGGCCGGAACTGCTTATCGGCAGCCACTCGGTGAAACCCTGGAGGCCGCCGAAGATGGCGGCGCTGAGGAGGTCCATCGTCCCTGTATAGAGGTGCTGTTGTTATAAAGTATCCGCATTTACGGAGTTATTTGAGGTGTAGAGCGGTTCGACGTAGGCTGCGTCCTTGCGG